>CAYWBK010000779.1:0-1524 GCA_964455745.1 uncultured Armatimonadia bacterium | reverse complement strand
AGCCCTGAATCATCCGCCGAACATGAAGCAGGCCGGACTTTTGCAATTGGCTCACATAAGCGAAACTCTCGCGAAACACTCTCGAAACATACCCGCAACATACTGTGCGCCATCTTACAACTCGGAGGAGTGATGCTCTGTGTCGCAAATCAACGCCGGCGATACCAGCTTCGTGATCCTGTGCGCGGCCCTGGTTTTGTTCATGACCCCGGGTCTGGCGCTGTTCTACGGTGGGATGGTGCGCAGGAAGAACGTGCTGGGCACGATCATGCACAGCTTCTTTATCATCGGGATCATCTCGCTCGTCTGGGCGGTTGTCGGCTACAGCCTCGCCTTCGGCCCGGACAAGGGCGGCCTCATCGGCAGCCTGAGCTGGGCGGGCCTGGCAGGGGTCGGGATGGAGCCTAACGCCGACTACGCCGCGACGATCCCCCATCTCGCTTTCATGATCTTCCAGGCGATGTTCGCGGTCATCACCCCGGCGCTCATCACCGGGGCATTTGCCGAGCGGATCAAGTTCAAGAGCTTCCTGGTATTCATCATCGCGTGGTCGCTTCTCGTGTACAGTCCCGTCGCGCACTGGGTCTGGGGCACAGGCGGCTGGATTCACAAGCTCGGAGCGCTCGACTTCGCCGGCGGAACGGTCGTTCACATCAGCTCCGCCGCGGCGGCCCTCGCGGCCGCGATCTGCGTCGGTCGGCGCAAGGAGTTCGGAGTCTCGGCGATGGGGCCGCACAACCTGCCGATGACCGTCCTGGGCGCCGGCATCCTATGGTTCGGCTGGTTCGGCTTCAATGCGGGCAGCGCGTTGGCGGCCAACGGCCTTGCGGCGAACGCTTTCGTCGTCACGCATCTGGCGGCAGCGGCGGGCACCGTGGCCTGGGTCGTCGTGGAATGGTGGCATCACGGCAAGCCGACGACCCTCGGCGCCGCTTCCGGCTGTGTAGCCGGCTTGGTGGCGATCACTCCCGCCTCCGGCTTCGTCGGGCCGATGCCCGCGATCGTCATCGGCCTGCTCGCCGGCGGCGTCTGTTACTGCGGGGTGCTGCTCAAGTGGAAGCTGCGCTATGATGACGCGCTCGACGTTGTCGGCGTGCACGGGGTCGGCGGGACGCTGGGCGCTTTGCTCACCGGCGTCTTCGCGGCGAAGGCAATCAACGATACGGGGGCCAATGGACTGCTCTTGGGCAACCCGGCCCAGCTTGGCATCCAGGCCATCGCCGTTGTAGCCACAATCGTCTACTCCTTCGGCATCTCGTTCGTCATCCTCAAGATCGTGGATGCGACGATGGGCTTGCGGGTAAGCGACGAGGACGAGCAGATCGGTCTGGATGTAACGGAGCACGGCGAAGCCGGCTATTTGTGGTAGGGATGGCAGGGACGGCAGGGACGGCAGGGACGGCAGGGACGGCAGGGACGGCAGGGACGGCAGGAACGGTACAGCCGTTGTCGTTCTCCCCTCTCCACTTGTGGCTATGCTTTACCCACATCTTCGCACCTGGGGGCCGCGAATTGGTCTCAAGC
>CAYWBK010000778.1:0-1524 GCA_964455745.1 uncultured Armatimonadia bacterium | reverse complement strand
AAACTCTTTCGGCCCTTCGGGCCTTTTGGGGCAACGGCCCGTGATTCGCACGCAATATGTGGGCAAAGCATAGCTGGTAGGGAGAGGGACGGCCAACGTCAACGGCCGACGGCCCTACCCCGTCGCCCTGCGGGCGACACCCCTCCCTGGTAGGGAGGGGAAACGGCACACGTCAACAGCTCGCGGGCGGGACGCCCGCGCCACGCGACGGCGACAGCGCCGTCCCTAAAACCTAAAACCTGAGTCCTGAAACCTAAAATCTATCCCCTGCCCCTGCTTCATAGGAGGTGCCATAGTGGCAACCATGATTGACGCGAAGACACAACAGATGATCCACGAGATCGCTCTCGGCGATTTCAAAGGCCCTGGCAAGCGCGAGTTCGAAAGCAATCCGCTTCTGGCGAAGCTGGTTGAGCTTGGCACAGAGCTTTGGCTCGATACCGGCGATCTGGAGGAGGCCTCGGCGATCTGGCACAGCGAGTTCACGGCTCTCACCACCAACAACACGCTCGTCAATAAGGTCGTCCAGACCGGCATCTTCGACGAACTGATCCCGGAAGCCGCCGCGAAGATCCGCAGCGCAGCCCCGGACATCGACGATGATACGCTTATCCGCGAGATCGGCTTCATTCTCAACTGCCGGACAGCATTGCGACTCATCGAGGCCTTCGGCGTGCATGTCAGTGTGGAGTTACACCCGGCGATCGGACGTGACATCGAGGCGACCGTCTATTATGGCAAGCGGTACTTCTCGATCTGCCCCGAATGGTTCTTCGTCAAGGTCCCGCTGACGCCCGAGGGCTACTGCGCCGTCGCCCGGCTCGGAGCGGCGGGGGTCCCGGTCAATTTCACGCTGGGCTTCTCGGCGCGGCAAAACTACCTCGCAGCGCGGTTCTCGAACCCGAGTTACTGCAACGTGTTCCTGGGCCGGAACAACGCCGTCGTCGCCGACAACAAGCTCGGAGACGGCAAGTTCGTCGGCGAGAAAGCCTGCCTCGCGACCCAGCGCGCCCTCATCGCGATCCGCAAAGCACACTCCGAGGTCAAGACGCGGCTCATCGCCGCCAGCTTGCGCAATGGCGGGCAGATGCGCGATCTCGCGGGCGTCGACGTCTACACCGCCCCGCCGAAGGCCGCGCAGGAGTTCGTGGCGCTGGGCCTGGCGCCGGAAAGCCTGACCTGTCAGGTGGGGGCGCACTACGAGATCCAGCTCAATGACGGCCTGTCGGAGAAGGAGGCCGGGGTGGACGTGCTGTGGGAGGTCACGCCGCAGTTCGAGGCCTTCGTGGAGACTTGCGTGGCCTTGGATCCGGTCGCTGCCACCGGCGACCAACTCGTCAGCGCCGCCGACGATGCCGGGCTGGGCTTCTTGTACGAGTTCAGCGCCGAGGAAGCGGCGACGGTCAGAGCCGACGGGAAGATCCCGATCCTGTCGAAGTGGCCGTCGGTCGCGCTCGATGACCTGATGACGCAATCCGCCCTGCAGTCCTTCACTGTGGACCAGCAGGCGCTCGATGACCGGAT
>CAYWBK010000777.1:0-1531 GCA_964455745.1 uncultured Armatimonadia bacterium | reverse complement strand
CAAACGGCCCATGCCTCGACCCTTTGAAGGCCCCTGACTAAAAACGATGCTCCTGGGTCGCCGGTCTGAACCGTTGACGCCGAGGGGCGGCTTGTCCTATACTCATGCCAGACAACCAACGATCAGGCGTTGACGGGGAGGAGTAGGCGGAGAGCGCAGGTTACAGAGAGCCGGCGGCGAGGTGAGAGTGCCGGCACCGCAAGCGCCCGCCGAAAGTCGCCCCTGAGCCGCGAGGTCGAACGCGCGACGAATAGCCGCCGCGATCAGTAGACTCCGCCGGGAAGGCCCGATATAGCCGCGCGACTGACGAACGGTCGCCAAAGGGTCGGCAGCGGCATCCTGTGCTGCTTTCGCCGGAACTTGGGTGGTAACGCGGGAAGTAGAGGCTTCTCGTCCCATAGTGAGGACGGGGGGCTTTTTTGTTTGCGGGGAACCGCCAAATCATAAGAACCCGACGAGGGGGATCGACATGAGCGTCGATGTTGGCTTGAGTCCGAATGAGTACGCGAACCTTGTTTCAGAGCTGAAGCAAAGCATTCTCACGGCACGAGTGCGGGCCGCGCTATCTGTCAACAGGGAGTTGGTGCTGCTGTACTGGGGGATCGGCCGCCGCATCCTGCAAGAGCAGCAGCGACAGGGATGGGGTGCGAAAATCATCGAGCGGCTGTCCGCGGACTTGCGGCGCGAGTTCCCGGACATGACGGGCTTGTCGTCGCGCAACTTCAAGTACATGCGTGCCTTCGCCGAAGCTTGGCCGGAGGAGGCAATTGTGCAGCAGCTTGTTGCACAATTGCCCTGGGGGCATAATGTGCGGCTGCTGGACTATGTGAAAAGCAACTCTGAGCGGGAATGGTACGCTCGCGAAACCTTGCGGAACGGCTGGTCGCGCAGTGTGCTCGTCCACCAGATTGAGACGGGCCTGTACCAGCGCAGCGGGAAAGCCCTCAGCAATTTCGCGACCACACTGCCCGAGCCGCAGGCCGATCTGGCGCGCGAGCTTTTCAAAGACCCGTACAGTTTCGACTTCCTCACGCTCGGCGACGACCTTCGGGAACGCGACCTCGAGCGCGCGCTGATCGACCGCATCCGCGACTTCCTGCTGGAGCTGGGCGTAGGATTCGCCTTCGTCGGCAGCCAGCACCGCCTGGAGATCGACGGGCGTGAGTTCTTCATCGACCTGCTCTTCTACCACCTGTCGCTGCGCTGTTTCGTGGTGGTCGAATTGAAGACCGGCGACTTCCAGCCCGAGTACGCAGGCAAGCTCAACTTCTACCTGGCGGCCGTCGATGATTTGCTCCGGCACCCGGACGACAAGCCCACCGTCGGCATCTGCCTGTGCAAGACGCGCAGCCGAGTGATCGTCGAATACTCGCTGCGGGACATGCTCAAGCCGCTCGGGGTGTCAACCTACCAACTGGCCGGCGCTTTGCCCGCCGATCTGCAGGGCCGTCTGCCATCGGTGGAAGATCTGCAAGCCGAACTAACGCCCCTGCGGGGCGACCTTGGCGTCGGTGCTCCCACGGTGTCCTTC
>CAYWBK010000776.1:0-1531 GCA_964455745.1 uncultured Armatimonadia bacterium | reverse complement strand
AAGTAGTGCAGCTCCGGCGTGTCGTCCGGCCAGCCGAGGGTGGAAAACGGCCACAGCGCCGACGAGAACCACGTGTCGAGCACGTCCTCGTCCTGGCGCAGGTTGGTCCCGCCGCAGTGCGGACAGCCTGTCGGGTCCTCGCGGGTGCATATTTGCTCGCGACAGTCATCGCAGTACCACACCGGGATACTGTGTCCCCACCAAAGCTGCCGCGAGATGCACCAGTCCTGGATGTTCTCGAGCCAGTCGCAGTAGACTTTCGTCCAGCGCTCCGGCACGAAGGTCACCTTGCCGTTGCGGACGGCTTCGAGGCCCTCCTTCGCCAGTGGGGCCATGCGCACGAACCACTGGGTGGACACGAGCGGCTCCACGATGGTGTCACAGCGGCTGCACTGGCCGACTTGGTGCCTGTAAGCGTCGATGCCCTCGAGAAGCCCCCGTTCTTCCAGCGCGGTCTCGACTTGTTTGCGGCACTCGTAGCGGTCCAGGCCGGCGAAACGTCCCGCCTCGGCGGTCATCGTGCCGTCGGGGCCGATCACGTTGATGCTGGGCAGATTGTGCCGCTCGCCAAGGAGGAGATCGTTCGGGTCGTGGCCGGGCGTCACCTTGAGCGCCCCCGTGCCGAACTCCATGTCCACGTACTCGTCGGCGATCACGGGGATCGGGCGATCCATGAGCGGCAGCATCACCGTCTGGCCGATGAGGTCCTTGTAGCGCGGGTCGTTCGGGTTCACCGCAACCGCGGTATCGCCCAGCATCGTCTCGGGCCGGGTCGTCGCCACGACCACGCCAGGCCCGCCGTTCGCCGCCGGGTAGCGGATGCGCCACAGGTGGCCGTTGTGCTCCTCGTGCTCCACTTCCAGATCGCTCAAGCCGGTGGCGCAGCGCGGGCACCAGTTGATCATCCGCGCGCCGCGGTAGATGAGGCCTTGCTCGTACAGCGTCACGAAGGCCTCGCGCACGGCGCAGGAGCAGCCCTCGTCGAGGGTGAAGCGCTCGCGCCGCCAGTCGAGCGACGAGCCGAAGCGGCGAAGCTGCTTGACGATGTGGGCGTGATGGCGGTCCTTGACCTCCCACACCCGCTGCACGAAGGCCTCGCGCCCGAGGGCGTGGCGGTCGGTGCCCTCTCGGGCAAGCTGGGCCTCCACCACGTTTTGGGTGGCGATGCCGGCGTGATCCATACCGGGCAGCCACAGCGCCTCGAAGCCGCGCATCCGGTGCCAGCGGGTCAGGAGGTCCTGGATCGTGTTATCCAGCGCATGGCCCATGTGCAGGACACCCGTCACGTTCGGCGGCGGGATTACGATGCAGAAGGGCGGCTTGTCCGGGTTGACTTCGGCGTTGAAGACCCCTTGTTCCAGCCAGAACTGATACTGCTTGTCCTCCACGGCATGGGGGTCGTAGGCTTTCGGCAATTCGGTCGACATGGGCGTACTCCTATGTTGGGCTTCCGGGATCGTCGTCGTATTCCGCCCGGCTTAGTTCTACTATAGGAAACTATATCGCATTTTGGTAGCGTTAGAGTTGTGAG
>CAYWBK010000775.1:0-1532 GCA_964455745.1 uncultured Armatimonadia bacterium | reverse complement strand
AGCCGTTCTCTGTGCCCTCTGTGTCTCCGTGGTTCAACGCCGTTCGCCCTTCATCCTGGGTGCCGTCGGCCTCTGACAAGATTTCGCACCCTTCGCCCGCCGGCGCCAAAGTGGAGTAGTAGTGACAAGGGCGGCCAGCCGGCGACCTATGCAACCACCTCCGGTAGGACAGTCCGGCCCGGTGAACCACATGACGATAACCACGCTGCACTTGACTTTCACTGAGACGCTCGACCGGATCGCGACAGGGCGATACGGCGTGGACGACCTCGTCCGCGCTTTGGCCGCCGACGGCGACGACGAGCGCGAACTGTTCGACCTGGGCGATGCAGCGCGGCGCGAGAGCATGGGCGAGGCCGTCCATCTGCGGGCGCTGATCGAGTTCTCGAACTACTGCAGCCGGTTCTGCGAATACTGCGGCCTGCGCAGCCCCAACGTGCAGCTCGAGCGCTACCGGATGGAGCCTGCCGAGATCATCGAGACGGCGGTGCACGCGGCAAGCCTGGGATACCGGACTGTGGTGCTCCAATCCGGGGAGGACGCCTGGTACGATCGCGCAAAGATTGCCCAGGTGGTGCGCGGAATCAAAGCCCGATGCGACATCGCGCTCACCCTGTGCGTGGGCGAGCGGCCCACCGCCGACTACGCGGCATGGCGCGAGGCCGGCGCGGATCGGTATCTCTTGCGCATCGAGACCACGAACCGGGCGCTATACCGCCGCTTGCACCCGCACATGAGCTTCGACAACCGGCTGGCGTGTCTGCGTGCGCTGCGCGATCTCGGCTACCAGGTCGGTTCGGGGGTGCTGGTGGGGCTTCCGGGGCAGACGCTGCAGATGTTGGCCGAGGACCTGCGCTTCATGGGCGAGTTCCGCCCCGACATGGTCGGTTACGGCCCGCTAATCCCCCACGACCAGACGCCCTTGGCCAGCTCGCCGAAGGGTTCGGTGGATGTGACGCTGCGGATGATGGCGATCACGCGGCTGCTCTTGCCGCAGGCCTACATCGTCTCGACCACGGCGCTGGGAACACTCGACCCTCTGGGCCGCGAGAAAGGCCTGCAGGTTGGGGGCAATGTCGTCATGCCGAACGTGACGCCGCAGCGCTATCGCGCCTTCTACGAGATCTACCCCGACAAGATCTGTATCGACGAAAGCGCCGAGAAGTGCCGCGGGTGCATCGAGCTGCGCGTGCGATCCATCGGCCGGCACATCGCGACCGACCCAGGTCATGCTCCGGGTTGCTGAGAACGTTTCCATCGCTCCTCGCTGTGCAGACCCACCTTTCCCAATCATGCCTCGGCCAACCCCCTGTCGCCCGCAATGCTCTCCCATACTGGCGTAACTGGAATCGAGAAGGATTGACCACAGAGGCGATTGCAGAAGTCTGTAGGAGCACTCTCCAGAGTGCGATCAGGCCGTCACACTGCGCTGGAACAGCGTCTGTAGTTCATTGTCGCGACGTAAACGGCATCGCGGTCTCCAGCTCGTTTTCCGCATTTGGACTGCGGCGAATTGTACGAAATATATAATA
>CAYWBK010000774.1:0-1539 GCA_964455745.1 uncultured Armatimonadia bacterium | reverse complement strand
CGGGATGGTCTTGGTGCAGCGCGGTGTCCCGGACGCTGAAGCATCCGGCTGAGGGTCCCCGCCTGCGGCGGGGCCGGGCGTCCTGCGGACGCGACGGCACGGATAACAACCACGTGCCGAGGTACTCTGTTCAGCCACTGTCAAGCTACCCATACACATTGAAGAAGAGCCGCGTTCACCGGCAGGAGTGCAGGGCCGCGTGCCGAATCTGTCAGTGAGCCAACGGCGGCCATGCGCATCCGGGCTCGCACTGTGAGAGGGGGCCCTGATGTGAGCAGCGCACCGACTGACCGATGGGTCATCGTCGCCTCGTACAAGGGACTGGATGGAGACCTCCGGGCCGACTTGCTCCTGACGACGCTTCAGGGGCTGGACATACCGGCGCAGAGGTTCCCCCGCCTGCCGACGACGTGCCTGCCGATGGCCTCGTGGCCCATGATCCGGGCGGTCCATGTGGCCGTCCCCGTGGCCTGGGAGGAAGAGGCTAGCGGTATCGTCGCCGACCAGCCGTCCCCACCCATGCGCCCCCAACTACGAGCGTTCTTTCAGTGGTGCGTAGCCTTCGCATACGTGGGGCTCCTCGCCAACGTCAGCACCCTCCCAGGTATGCTCAGAGATATGCGCCGTTTCGAGCCGCCGGGGTGGGTCACTGTCGCCGGAGCGATCGTGGTCATCATGGGCCTGCGGGCGTTCGTTGCCCTGAACGCGGCTCTGTTCCGCGAGGGGAGGCTGCGCCCGGACGCGCGCCCGCTGGTTGTCGGCGTGCTTGCGTTCGGAGTCCTGGCGTTGCTGGACATGCTCTTGCAGACCGGCGCTCACGCCCGGCTATCGGGACACGAGCAGGCCGCATGGCTTATTTTGGTGGCCTGCGCCGCAGCACTGATCGCCCGCGGCACCCTTCGCCGGGTGTCGTGGCGCCGAGCATAGAGCGTGCGCAAGCCCCAAGTCAGCACTGTGACACACCGGACAGGGAGTGATGACAGTGACCAGTAAGCGATTCCAGATCCTGATGGCGCTCACGGTGGTATCGGGCTTCTTGGGCGGGGCGGTCTCCAATCTGCTGTTGCGAGGCGCGCCGGCTGCGGCCCAGGCGACAGTCCCGGTGACAAATATGATCCGGGCGATGAGGTTCGAGGTGGTCGATGACCAGGGCAAGACGCGCGCCGTGCTGGGCCAGAAGCCTGATGGGCGGACTGGGCTGTGGCTGGACAACGCGACTGGCAAGGACCTGGTCGGGTTGGTCGTCGGGACCGACGATTCCGAAGGCCTGGTGCTGTGCAATGCCGCCGGGAAGCCGAGAGCAGGGATGCTCGTAGGCCCCGACCGCCCCTTCCTCGGGCTGTACGACGACGCCGGCAAGATCATCTGGCGCGCGCCGTAGGGCCGTGATCTGATAGGCATCCGTGACCGGGAGGATGGCCGCCAGCGTGCAAGGGAATCGCGTGGTCTCCGGCGAAATGGTTGCCTGACGAGGCGATTGCAACAGTCTGTAGGAGCACTCTCCAGAGTGCGAACAAGCCGTTATTCCCGCTATAATGA
>CAYWBK010000773.1:0-1561 GCA_964455745.1 uncultured Armatimonadia bacterium | reverse complement strand
GCATTCTGGACGCCTTTGACCCTGAAAATCGCGGGGGTTTGGGGGATGCAATCCCCCAAGGTGTTAAGGCCGTTCAAGGGTCCTGTCATTCTGCCAAAGATTCACATCTGACAAGGCACTAGCCTTTCCCCTTACAGCGCTACGATCTGCCCCGTCGCCACCGACTCCTTCTCCGCATAGATCACTCGGACCGCCTCGCGGGCGTCGAAGGGCGTTACGCGGGTTGGCGGCGTATTCGTCGCCAGGCACTGCGCGAAGTACTCCAGTTCCTGCTGATAACCGGTCGTCGCGCGGTACTCCGGGGTGTAGGAATCGCCCTCGAAGGGGATGAAGCTGAGCATCGGGCTGTCGCTCGTCGAGAAGCGCAGGCAGCCTTTCTCCCCTAACGCCTCGAAGGCCATCTCGAACGGATACCCACCCGGCATCCCCCAGCCGCCCTCGGCGAAGACCGCCGCGCCGTCGTCATAAATGTACTGCGTCATCACGTGGTCCACCTTCTCCGCGCAGCGCTTCACGGCGTTTGCGCGCGAGAAGACGGCTTTGGGCATTCCGAGCAGGGACAGGATGTAGTCCGCATCGTGGATGTGCAGGTCGAGCATCGCGCCGCCGCTCTTGCTGACATCATTGAGCCAGCCGCCCTGGCTCCAGGTCGGGCCGGGGGACACGCGGGTGAGCTTGAGGCTGACCAGTCGGCCCAGATCGCCGCTCTTGAGCATCTTCGCGAGGACCTCGTACTCGGGCCAGAAACGGATGCACTGGGCGATGAAAAGCATCTTCCCGTGCTTCTCCGCCGCGGCCAGCATCTTGTCGCAGTCCTCGACATTGATCGCCATCGGCTTCTCGCAGATAACGTGTACGCCGGCGGCCAGCGCGATCTCGGCCATCGGCGCGTGTTCCGGGGTCGGGAGGCATAGGTCGACGGCGTCGATGCCGCCGGCGCCGAGCAGGTCTTCCAGCGAGGTGTAGCGGGCGACGTCCTCCAGGTCCAGCGGCGGGGCCTCGCCGATGTTCCCGCCGATGGCCGCAGCCTGTGCCGCCACGCGTTCGGGCACCTTATCCGCCACGGCGACGACCTGTGCCCCCTCTACATTTGCCCACGTATTGTAGTGCTGCTGACCGATGAACCCCAATCCGACAACGCCGATGTTCACCATTGGTATTCTCCTCCTGATGAGCGTAGGTATCTTTGAACTCGATTTGCGTTCAGAAAGCACAGGATTATGGGACGGACCAACGGCTTCGACCACCAAGACACGAAGTCACGAAGCGACAATGCGGGTTCCAGCAAGAGTGGTTTGGCCGTTTAGTGTCCTCGTGTCTTCGTGGTCAACCCTTCCTTTGGTTCCGGCTGCGCCGGGCTAAGTATCGCTGATGAGGAATGACTGCAGGAAGTCTATTCGGCGGCGAAGGGCGGGTTCCTTCGTGGAGGGGCTCTTCCTCAATGTGTGTGGGTGCTTGACAGTGGCTGAACAGACCACATCAGGCATGGTCGTTATCCGCGCCGTCGCGTCCGCAGGACGCCCGGCCCCGCCGCAGGCGGGGACCCTCAGCCGGACGCTTC
>CAYWBK010000772.1:0-1567 GCA_964455745.1 uncultured Armatimonadia bacterium | reverse complement strand
GAGATGAATTCCGCCAACTTCGGTTAGGCCCGCCAGGTAGCAGATAGCGAAGCCGCACTCTGAAGGACATCACAAAGCGCGCACGCAACGTACAAACGGCCGCGTCAGTCGCCTGTCCCATCGACCGGGAGCGCCCTGCGATGTCAAGGCCTTTCACAGGGCACAGTAGGGATTCTTTTGCCTTGACATCGCCTTCCCAGAGATGTCTTTGTGGCCAATCCCTCCTCTGGTTCCGGCAACGCCAGTAGGAGGCACGCGGAGTTCCTGCCAGCCACATCCGGAGGTCTCGATGATCGTCAATCCTTTCCTCGGTGTACTGCTCCACGCAATCGGCGGCTTCGCTGCCGGCAGCTTTTACATCCCCTTCAAGAAGGTCCGCGGGTGGGCGTGGGAGAGCTACTGGCTGGTGGGCGGGTTCTTCTCGTGGATCATCACCCCGTGGGTGCTGGCGTGGCTGACTTGCCCGGATGTCATGGCGGTGCTGTCCGAGGCCCCGCACGGCGCAATCCTATGGGCCTACGTCTTCGGCTTGCTCTGGGGCGTGGGCGGGCTGACCTTCGGGCTGACGATGCGCTACCTGGGGATGTCGCTGGGGTATGCCCTGGCGCTGGGCTATTGCGCCGCTTTCGGCTTCCTCATCCCGCCCATCTTCAACGGCGAGATCGGCGGCATGGTCACGAAGCTGTCGGGGCAGGTGGTGCTACTCGGCGTTTTGGTGTGTCTGGGGGGCATCGCCATCTGCGGCAAAGCGGGAATGCGCAAGGAGCAGGAGCTGTCCGCCGACGAGAAGCAGTCGGTGATGAAGGAGTTCAACTTCATCAAGGGCCTCTGGGTCGCGCTGTTTGCCGGCGTGATGAGCGCGTGCATGGCCTTCGCGATCCAGGCCGGGAAACCAATCTCGGAACTGGCAGTCAAGCACGGCACGCCGGACCTGTTCAAGAACACGCCGGCGTTCATCGTCATTATGGCGGGCGGCTTCACCACGAACTTCCTGTGGTGTGTCGCGCTCAACATCCGCAACAAGACGGCGGGCGACTACCTGCGCGCGCCGGATGCGTCCATCGTCATCAACTACATCTTCTCGGCGCTCGCCGGGATCACGTGGTATCTGCAGTTCATGTTCTACGGCATGGGCACCACGCGGATGGGCCGATACGATTTCTCAAGCTGGACCATTCACATGGCGTTCATCATCGTCTTCAGCAACCTATGGGGCATCCTGTTCCACGAGTGGCGGGGTTCCAGCCGGCGCACCCACAACATCGTCTTCGCCGGGATCTTCGTGCTCGTTTTATCCACGGCGGTTGTGGGTTTCGGGAACTATCTGGCGGCGCCGCACCCGTAGATACGATAGCGCGGGTGGCCCGACCGTGGAGGGGCCGGACTATGAGCGCAAGCGAAATATCCGGCCCGGCCGCTCATCCCTGCGCGGACGGCTGGCCGGATACCTGTGCCGCTGGCAGAGGGTGCGGTCTCATAGGTGGCGCATCGGGCGGCAGGGACGCCCCGACGTAGAGACGCCCCGGCGGACGCCGCTGTTTTTCTCAATAATCGAACTTGTGTTCTC
>CAYWBK010000771.1:0-1577 GCA_964455745.1 uncultured Armatimonadia bacterium | reverse complement strand
CGCAGGCGGGGACCCTCAGCCGGATGCTTCAGCGTCCGGGACTCCCGTCGCATAAAAGCCTCCCCGTCCGCCAGGACGGGCGGCGCGAAGCGCCCGACAGAAAGGCCCAGCCTGCTGGCGTCCCCGGACGACTTGGGCGGCTGCGCCGCCATCCGTCCTGGCGGACGGAAACGGCTCTGATTGCCAGCCCAGAACCGAGCGCTGAAGCGCCCGGCTGAGGTTCCCCGCCTGCGGCGGGGCGAGGCGTCCTGGCGGACGCAACGGCAACGGCCTTACCCACAGCAGTCGATTATCGCCCTCGCCAGGACCAGCTCATGGCATCTACCCACACACATTGAGGAAGAACCCCTCCCGGCGGCGCGCCGCCGCGTGCTTCAAGCGTCGTCCTCGACGGAGTAAGCAGTCACGAACTCGTCGGCGAGATCGACACCGAGGCCGGGAAGATCGCTCGGATGCAGGAATCCACCCGCAAAGGACAGCGGCCGCTCGAGCATCTCCTTCCACACTCCGGGGATGCCGGCCGTGGACGGGAACAGCACAGAAGCCGGAGTGCACAGGGCGCAGTGCGCCGCTGCCGCCGTGGTCAGACCGCTCGGGAGCGGGACGAAGGAGACGCGGGCGTCATGCAGGCGCGCCACCTCGGCGATCCGCATGGCCCCGGTCACCCCGCCGCAGAGACGCAAGTCGAGCATGAGGATATCGACCGCGCGAGCGCGCAAGGCGGCGTCAGCAGTGCGCGAATCGGGGATACGGGAACCGGCCGCTAGCGGGGTCGCGAGGGGTTCGCGGAGGCGGGCATAGTCTGCCCAACGGCCCTCGGGCATCGGGCGAGCGAACCAGAAAGCCTCGGCACGGTCGACGGCCGCGCCCACTTCCAGAGCCGCGTCGAGGGAGTCGTAGCGCTCTTTCGCATCGAAGATGAGGCGCGCATTGCCGCCGAGGGTCTTGCGTGCGAGGGCAATTAAGTCGCAGTCGTCCGCGACAACGCCGCTCAACTCGATGCTGATCGCGGAGTAACCAGCGGAGAGAAGATCGCGGGCACGCTGAAGCGTCTTCGCGTGATCGGAAGCCGCACGGGCGACGCAGTAGCAATCCAGAAGCCGGTAGTAAGGCCCGCCGAGGAGCCTGTGCAGGGGAATGCCAAGCCCGCGAGCAGCGAGGTCCCACAGGGTGACGTCAATCGCGGATAACACGCTGTGAGCATCCACGGTTGTCAGGGCCTCGTTCATCCGCTCGAAGATCGCAACGCGGTCGAGGGGCGGCGCACCGACAGCGCAATCCGACAGGGCGTCAATAGCGTCGGCAAAGCCCTCAGCGTCGGCCACCAAAGCTTCTCCACAAGCGACCTCGTCGCCCGCGCTGACCGCGACAATGAACACGTCGACGCCGGGCGAACCAGAGCCCTCAGGCATCGGTAGACGCAGATGCACCGGCCAAAGGTCGTCGACGGCTGCGCTGACTGGCATCGTGTGCTCCCTCGAATGCGATAACGGCGACTCACCCCCCGGCCCCCTCTCCACTCGTGGCTATGCTTTACCCACATCTTCGCACCTGGGGGCCGCGAATTGGTCTCAAGC
>CAYWBK010000770.1:0-1588 GCA_964455745.1 uncultured Armatimonadia bacterium | reverse complement strand
TTGACAAACCGTTTCATAGAGGCCGGACTACGAGCGCAGCGAAGTATCCGGCCCCAGCCGCCCGCGCAGGCAGGAACGGCCGGGCCGGATACTTCGACCGCCGATACAACTGGCGCTCTCGTAGTCCGGCCCCTCCTTGGACGGCGTCTGGCCTTAACTTTGCGCCTATGCCCCCGGCCCCTCTCCACGAAGTGGAGTACCTGTTTAGCGACTGCCTCCTTCTACCATGTGGCGGCGCGATTTATCGCGCCAAATGCCGGCCCAAACTGCTCTCCGTCCATTGCACCGCGGCACGAGCAAGCATCCTCTTGAAAGCGAAGATGCCGGTAGTTACGCGACATAATGCGCGCGATAAATCGCGCTGCCACATGGTCTGAGAGAGGTGTCGCTAAACACATACGGAGTGGAGAGGGCGGAACGACGACCGACGCGGTGCCCGGCGCTATCCCTGTCGCTTCGGCAAACTGCCCAGGACCCTCCGCAGAAGTCGCATGGCCTCCCGGTCGCGGTCGGCGCTTGCGTCGATCACCTCGGCCAGCTTCGCCCGCCAGGCCGGGTCGGCGAGGAGCTTCGCCCCCTCCTCGCGGGTGCGCGGCGCGAACTTGCGCAGGGCGAATGCCGTCTGGTTGTACGTCGCAGCGGCGACGCGAATGTCGTAGATCGTTTTCGGCGCGTACCGGCAATACTTCATCAGGAACTCTCCGGCCCCCGCGCGCGCATCGGCGATGAGGTTCAGGAGCGCGTCGTTGCAGTCCGCTTCCTTCGCCAGTCCCGGCCCCGCGAAACGCTGGTCGTCCCTCAGTGTCGCGGACCATTGTGCCCAGGCGGCGTCGCCGACCACTTGCACGGGCTTGGGGAGAACGGGCGGATTGTCGGCCTCGGCGACCGCGCGCTCGAGGACGGCTGTGAGATACTGCCTGCCCTCCAGCGCCTGCGCCTTGCTTGGCCGGAAGAGGACCAGCCGACACTGCCCGAGCGGCCGCTCGACCGCGCGCTCGTCCGTATCCAGCCGCGAGACCAGCATCTGCTGCGCGCCCTCGGTCGAATACCCGCCGACGATCACCCACTTCCACGGTTCATCGGCCACAAGCCCCTGCGCGATGACCGGGCTGTCGATGTTAATCGAAGACATGACGCGCCGCCAGATCGCCTTCGTTTCGCGGGCCATGTCGGGGCTTTCCCAGTCCGGCCCGAGGTTGCAGTCGGCCCCGGCATCCCGGAACGCGCGCGCGAGGTCCTCTTTGGTGATGAACTCGTCGCCGTGGCCTGCTGTCCAAACGAACGCCGTCCGGAAGGCGACGCCCGAGCTGCACAGGATGTCCGCCGAGCGGCTGCGCTGGCCCTCGCCCCCGTATGCGGTCTCGCGCAGGTTCAGGGCCGCGCTGATGGCATTCACGAGGTCGAAATGCGTATGGTCGATGAACTGCATCAGCGCCAGGCCGGGCAGGGTCTTGCTGTCGGGCATACCGAGAGTGCTCGGCACGTCTTCGCCCGCGGACACGATCCGACAGGCGAGGAGAATCAACGGCAAGACGGCGAGATAGCGTCTCATCTGGGGCTCTCTTCCTGGGCCTGCAAGTCCCGCACA
>CAYWBK010000769.1:0-1601 GCA_964455745.1 uncultured Armatimonadia bacterium | reverse complement strand
CCCGCCTGCAGCGGGTCCGAAGAGCGCAAGGGAGGGGGGCCGGGGGGGTAGGACGAATTACCGCATGTATGAAAGGAGTGTGACACCATGAATGATACGGGACTAACTCTAGATGACAGCGGCCTCGCAGCGCTGGTGGCGCCTCACGTGCCGAAGGGACGTCGCGCGGAGCTTGAGGCCACCCTCGCAGCCATCCACGGCGAGTTCGTCGCCGAGCAAGCCAAAGGGCTGGAGGAACTCCAGCACAACCTCCGCGCCTGGACGACGCTGCACGAGCGCGCGAAGCTTACGAAGCGCTCACTGGACCTTGCCACTGAGGTGCGCGGACGATTCAAGGCTTTCGTGCACATCGGCATCGGCGGGTCGGACCTTGGCCCACGGGTCTGCCACGAGGTGCTCGATCACACCCGGCACAACGAGTTGCCGGACGAGAAACGGGGCGGCGCGCCGCGCATGTACTTCGCCGGTGACACCTTCGACCCACGCCCGTTACGGGAACTGCTCGATCTGCTGGACGACCAGGGGCTACTGGCCGACACCTGCTTCAACATCGTCAGCAAGTCCGGCGCGACGCCCGAGACGCTGTGCACGCAACTCGCGATCCAGCAACGCCTGGGCGAAGGCTGGCCGCAGCAGATGATCCTCACCACCGAAGAGGACCCGTGCGAGAGCCTCCTGTGTCAGCTTACCCGGACGAACGACGTCGTAGGGATTCTTCCGGTGCCCCCAGGCGTGGGCGGGCGATTCTCCGTCCCCTCGCCGGTGGGTCTCCTCCCTCTGGCAGTCTCGCCGAATGCCACCATCGAAACCCCGGAGGCGCGGGTGAAAGCTGCCCTGGCGGGGCACGCCGAGGGTCATCGGCGGATGCTTCTACCGTGGAATGACGCGGACAACCTCGCCTTCCGCCTTGCCAACTGGCTGCATCAGGCGGAAGAGCAGCTTGGCCTCAGAAGCCTCGTGCTGTACGATTACTCCGGCTGCCGGATGCTCGGCGACTGGCTGGTACAACTCTACACCGAGTCGATCCAGGAGCGCGGAGGGGGCTTCAACGTCATCGCGGCGCGCGGGCCGACAAGCAACCACTCGCTGCTCAATGGGATCATCAACGGCCCGCGGGACAAGATCGTCCTGTTCATCAAGTGGGATGATCTCGGCGAGGACCTCGCAGTGCCGATGGACCCAAGCGTCGGCGGCGGACTGGAAGTCTTCATGGGTCGGAGCATGAGGCAGTTGCAGGAGGCCTCCTTGCAGGGCACCGTCAAGGACTTCGGCGAAAACGGCATCCCCTGTGCGGTGATCTCGGTGCCGAAGCGCGACACGGAGAACCTGTTCCTGCTGATGCGGACACTGATGGACATGGTGGCGGTGAATGGCCGGCTGCAGGGCCTGCACATCGACGCGCAGTCGCAGGCCAACTACCCGCGCGAGCTGACCTACCAGCAGGACGGCGTGGAGGGCTATAAGCAGGCGATGCGGGATTCGCTGGCGGGAGGGTAGGGGTTCTGACCACTACCGCGAGGGCACGAAACGGCAACGGCGTGGCGCGGCTAGTGCCTTGTCAGACGAGAATCTTTGGTAGAATGGCAAAACGGCAAGATCGC
>CAYWBK010000768.1:0-1611 GCA_964455745.1 uncultured Armatimonadia bacterium | reverse complement strand
TATTATATATTTCGTACAATTCGCCGCAGTCCAAATGCGGAAAACGAGCTGGAGAGCGCTCTTACAGACGACGCAGCAGCCCCTGCCACTGCCTCAAGGGCCACTGAACATTGCTGCCGCCCGCAACGTCTGCCTAGCAAGCGAGATCGCAGTGTCGCTTCTCCCCGAAGCCGGCCTTCTACTGGAGTCATCCACGTGGAGGCCGGCTTTGTTTTGCGGCCCCGGTAGGCCGCGCGGTCACTCGACGCCGTGCCCGCCATCACCAAGGAGGCACCACCGATGAGCGACGTGCAGTTGAGGTACTTCGTTTCTCTGCTTCCCCTCTTTCTCGCCGTCACCCCGACATGCGTTCGCGCCCAACAGCCCGCGGCCCCGGCGGCGGGCGCGGTCCCGATCGTCGCAATGTACCCGCCGGGGCAGGATAACGGCAGGTGCTTCCGTGACCTGTTCGAGAGGCCCGATGAGTGGAAACAGACCCGGCGGGCCATCGGCGTGCTCGGGTATGCGGATCATGTGATGAACCGGCAGTTCACGGACGACCAGTTGAAAGCGTGGCTGCCGCGTCTGCAGGAGTGGGGCATCAAGCTCGAACTGGAGGTCGGCGCCGTCAAGGAGTGGGGCCCGACCGGCGAGAAGACGTTCAATGCCGAAAGCCCGATGTGGGACCGCTTCCAGCGGCTCGGGGGCAGCATCTATTCCATCTCGTTGGATGAGCCACTGTGCTGTGTGCGAAACTCCCTGAAGAAGCCTGACGAGTACGCCGTGCAAGAGACCGCGAACTTCATCGCCCTGGTGCGGAAGCGCTACCCGCAGATGCTGGTCGGCGACATTGAGCCCTGCCCGTTCATCCCTGTGCCGGAGATGATCCGGTGGATCGAGGCTCTGCAGCAGCGGCTGGCGGAGATGCAGGTGCGGGGCCTTGACTTCTTCCGCGTGGATGTGGACTGGCTGCATTATGTGCGCGGCCATGGCTCCTGGCCGGATATCAAGGGCCTCGAGCTATTCTGCCGCAGCCGCAAGATCCCGTTCAGCCTCATCTATTGGGCCGCTGACTACCCGGAACTGCAGCGTCGTGGCCTCGCCGATGACGCGACCTGGTACGTGTCGGTAATGCGGCAGGGGAACGACTATGCGAACATAGACGGGTCGCCGGATCAGTATGTGATCGAAAGCTGGATCGGCGCACCCTCGCAGAGCGTGCCGGAGACCGGTGACTGGACGTTCACACGCTCGGCGCTGGACTTCACCCACCGGTTCGTGAAGCGGGGGCAGTGAAGCAAGACGCTTCGGCGGGCTTGCGGCGACGACATCCCCGGCCGCGGCGCTGCGGTATGGGTCCGCCCGCTGATTGTAGGTAAGACTGCCGCAAGCGTGGCGTCAGGGAACGGCAAGAGAACAGGATTGATAGGATTTGGAGGATTACGGCATGACGGATAGTTTCGTAGCAGCATAGCCCCGACGGCCTGTCCGCAGGCTGTTGAATGCGGCCTGACTACCGCCGATTACCTACCATTACTACGCCGCTTTGACAACCGGCAGACGAAGCGCTCGGAATGTTGTCAGAGGCTGACCGTCAAGATGAAAGGCGAACGGCGTTGAACCACAGAGACA
>CAYWBK010000767.1:0-1616 GCA_964455745.1 uncultured Armatimonadia bacterium | reverse complement strand
CCGGTTGCGACCACGGCGTCCCGCCGGACATCTCCTGGCCGAACTTCATCGAATACGCGAAGTTCCTGGCGAAAATGACGGGGTGGAAGTGAGGCGGAGCGATGAACGCTGAATGATGAATGATGAGCGGACGACGAACGGCAGCGACGGCAAACGGCCAACGGCGAGCAACGGCGAACGACAGACGGCGAATAAGGGGTATGTGTTTAGCGACACTTCCTTCAGACCATGTGGCAGCGCGATTTGTCGCGCGGAGCACGTCGTATAGTTACCAACGCTCGACTTCGACGGAGTGCTTGCTCGCAGTTGACGGCGCAATGGGCGGAGGGCAGTTCGGCCCGCATTTGGCGCGATAAATCGCGCTACCACATGGTCTGAGGAAACAGTCGCTAGACAGGTACTGACGCTCGCGTCAGCACGGCAATAGGCGGCCCGCCCCCTTTGGGGGCTTGACGGCATTTATTCATCGAGATGAGCTTACGAGGCTTCCGTCAAGCTACCCACACACATTGAGGAAGAGCCCTGCAGGAAGGTGGTATCGGCTTCAGCGCCGAATCAGAGACGGGTGAGCGAACGTCTCGGGCCGGGAGCGAAGCGCCATGAAGGGACACAAGATACTGGTCATCGAGGACGAACCGGCCATCGCGGAGGCTGTCGCCTATACGCTGCGACAGGAAGGCTTCGTCGTGGAGACGGCTTCGGACGGGCTGGTCGGGCTCGCAACCGCCGCGTCCTTCGCGCCTGAACTCGTCATTCTGGACCTGATGCTGCCGCAAATGGACGGGTTCGACGTCTTCCGCGCACTGCGCAAGCGGTCCGATGCGCCCATCATCATGCTTACCGCCAAGGTAGGGGAGAGCGATCGTGTCGCGGGGATCGAGTTGGGGGCCGACGACTACATCACCAAGCCGTTTTTCATGCGGGAACTGATCGCCCGCGTGAAGATGATCTTGCGTCGGCTGGCGCGCGCGAATGCGCCGGAGGGGGAGATCATCATTGCCGGCGATATTCAGATCGATTTGGGGCGGCGAGAGACAATGGTGGCGGGCAAGCCCGTGTCGTTGACACCCAAGGAGTTCGGGTTGTTGGCCTGCCTCGCCCGCAACCGGGGCAGGGCGCTGACTCGCAGCATCATCCTCGAACAGGTGTGGGGGGAAAGTGAGTACCTCGACGAGCACACCGTGGACGTGCACATTCGGTGGCTCCGGCAGAAGACGGAAGCCGACCCGGCGCGCCCGAAGCGCATCCTCACCGTCCGCGGGGTCGGTTACAAATTGGGGGATTGAGGGATTCCGCTTCGAAAACGCACCTCACCCCCGGCCCTCTCTCCTGGCTCGAAAATCGCCGTTTGCCGGGCGAACGGCAACCTCACCCTGACCCGCCTACAGCGGGTAGGCCCCTCTCCACTCGTGGCTATGCTTTACCCACATCCTGCGTGCGAATCACGGGCCGTTGCCCCAAAAGGCCCGAAGAGCCGAAAGAGTTTAGCCAGGCTCGCAAGAGCCCGGAAAGCAGCCCCTCCTTGGATCAAAATAGCCCCCGAAGGGGGCGGCACAAATGACGCACTGTTGTCGGTTCTGTGTCGCCCCTTCGGGGCTTATCGAGGAAAAACGCTC
>CAYWBK010000766.1:0-1617 GCA_964455745.1 uncultured Armatimonadia bacterium | reverse complement strand
AATATCATTCGCCAAACGGCGGGCCGTTTCATGTTAGCCCCTCCACACGGCCCGCACCGTCAAACTTAGCGCTTATGGGACTGCGTCCCCCAGCCTTCCGTATCCTGAAAGGCCTTTGACGTTCAAAATCGCGGGGGTTTGGGGGACGCAGTCCCCCAAGACGTTAGGGCCGTTCAACGTGCCCTAATATCGCCCGTAGGTTCTTGCCACGTCGATCAGTGCCATGATGTTCTCGTCCGGCGTGTCGCGGCCGCATTGGTCGCCGGTGGAAAGGATGAACCCGCCGCCTTCGGCGGCATCGTCGATGGCTCGCTTAGCGGCGTCAGTGACCATCTCCGGCGTGCCCTTGAGCATCACTTCGGTGGTGTGCAAGTTACCCATGAGGCTGAGCTTGCTGCCGAACTCCCGTTTGATCTGTGCCAGGTTGCAGTCGCCCATCGGCGGGATTTCCAGAGGGTTGATGTTACTCAGGTCGGTCTCCTCGGCAGAAATCTTGACCAGATCGTACTCGGGGCCGCAACAGTGAATCTGCGTCGGCACACCGGCGTCCTTGCAGATCTTGGTGACCGCCTTGAGGGTCGGCAGGCCAAGCTGGCGGAAGATAGGCTCGGGGTTGGCGATCATCAGGCCCGACCCGCCGGTGAGAATGAAGTCGGGCTTGAGTTTGACGACCTCATGCGTGCGCTGAACGAGCGCTTCGCCCCATTCCTCACAGCGTGCGATGACGGCGGAGGGGTTGTCGTAGAACTCGTAGATGGATTCCGGCTGCAGGCCGAGGCCCGGCGTCCCGATGAAGACGCCAACGACTCCGTCCTCGCCCGTGATCTGCCTGGCCCGTTCCAGCGCCTCGGTCCCGCGGTAGTTCGTCCGTGGCTCCACATCCTCCCACTTCTCCGGCGGCCCTTCGGGCAAGCCGACCTTTTTCAGGGGCACGCCCCACGTCGGCGGGTCGGCGATGTAGTACACCGTGCAGGCCCCGCTCCATTGCTCCGCGCCGTCCACGGTCGCGTGGTGGCGAGTATAGATGCGGTCCGGCGTGCGGTGCACGATCGCCTCGCGCCACTGCGGCCCCTCGGCGGCCGCCGCGATGTCGCTCTCCAACTCGTATGGCACCGACGGCTGCCAGCCGTCGAAGCCAAAGTGCCGGAAGCAGTGAACATACGCCTCCCACAGCGGCGGGTCCTGGTACAGGTAGATGTCCCAGAATGGCTTGCCGGTGAGACGGCAGGGGATCATGTTGGACGTGTCCGGGGCCACCGGCACCATGTCCGGCTTGCCGTTGGTCATGGCGGTGAGCATACGTTCGCGTGAAGTCATCAAGGCCTCCGTGGGCAGTCGTTATGTCGTTTTGCGGCGCTCTGGGGCGATGAAAACGGCCCCACCCCTGCCACGAGTGGAGAGGGGCCTACCCGCTGTAGGCGGGTCAGAGTGAGAGGTCGCCGTTCGCCTGCCGGAACGGCCCTACCCCGCCCGTAGACCCGCCGCAGGCGGGTATGGGAGGGGAGAGACAAACGGCGGTTTTCGCGCAGTAGTGAACCGCTGCCGTTCTCCCCTCTCCATGAGTGGCTATGCTTTACCCACATTTCCGCGCGTGGGACGCAATGATCTGGTTCGTGC
>CAYWBK010000765.1:0-1619 GCA_964455745.1 uncultured Armatimonadia bacterium | reverse complement strand
GCAGGAGCATCGTTTTTAGCGGCGGAAGAAACATAACCTGGTTACTAGACATTGTTCGAGCTTTGTGCTATAACGAGCAGGCACGCTTTCACTCAGCCTCAGGAGCCGCCTGCTCTTGTCTGCCGCTCATGTCGGGACATCCTATAGCCTTGTCACTGAGGACCGCGCTGCCGTCCTCGCCGCCCTTACTCGCGGGCAGTGCGATGGCTTGCTCCCCGCCGCTTGCGGGTTCATGGATGAATTTGCCGCCTTCATCGCCGAAGTCGGCCTGCTCAAGCTCTTCGACCGCTTCCCCGATCATCGCAGCCGCCGCTCCATCGCTGCCGCTTTCTTCTGCAACACGCTGTTGCACAAAGCCCTCCTCCGCCTCGACAGCCTCGCCCAGATCGGTCCCGTGCTGTTCCACTCGCCCGACGTGTTGCGCAAGCTTGGCTTCAACTTCCGCCAGATCAACGAGGGCTTCTACACCGGAGCCTCACAGCGTCCCTTCGACGCCGAAGCGCTCGCCGACTACTTCGCCGACATCCCTGTCGAGGAGTTGCTCAAACATCAGCTCAAGGTCGCCCGGCAACTGCTCAAAGCCTGCCCCGAACTGCACGAAGAGGGCGTCGCGGTGCTCGACGCCAACACCGTCACTGTCCCTCCGGGGCATCGCAAGCGCCCCGGTATGCAGTACAAGACTTGCGTCCTGGGGCTGCGTTACGACGGTCGCCTGTACCCGCTGCTCTGGCATTTCACCCAGCGCGGCGTCGGCGAAGACGGCGACCTGACCCAGGGCAAGCGGCTGATCTCCGAGGCGCTGAAGGCCTGGCCCAAGGGCACGATCAGGCGCATTCTCATCGATCGTGGGTTCATCGACGGTAAGTGGCTCAGCGAGTTGAAGGCACTGGGCATTGACACCGTGATCGGCCTCAGAGAAGACATGGACCTGCACGCTGACATGCTCGGCCTGTCGCGACTGGACGATGCCGTCTGGCCCCCCGCTCCGCCGCCGAAACTACACGGCACGCCCCTGCCGCAGCGCAGCTTGTGCCACCTCACAGACCTCAACACCTGGAGCGCGTGCACCGTCGATCTGCAGGGCATCGTGATCCGCGACGTGTATTCCGACCGCACCGAATACCAGTGTATCGTCACGACGGATCTCACGATGAACGCCGACGCGATCCACCAAAACTGTCGCGACCGGTGGTCTATCGAGGAAAGTTTCATGGACTTGACCCGATACTGGAACCTGAACCGATTCGGGTCTTGTCGGCCGCGGGTCGTTGCGGCGCAAGTGCATTTCACGCTGCTGGCCTACACGCTGCTGCACCTGTGCATTCGGCGCATAGCCGACGCGGCGGCGCACGCAATGCCAAGTGCGGCGCTTCTTTCGGGGCGCGAGATCGTGGCCTACTGGCGTGATCGCTACGCGATACTGCTTCTGAGCGAACTGGTGGCGATCATCATGGAGCACTACGACGCCTGGGCGGCGAACAAAGAGATGACCCTGGCCGCCCTGCGAGCGTGCGAAGGCCCGCCTCCCCCCATCCCACCCGAGTAAGCCCGTCCCAATGACCGCCCGACAAGCCGCTCAACCACCTATGAGGACACAAACCTAAAAACGATGCTCCTGC
>CAYWBK010000764.1:0-1643 GCA_964455745.1 uncultured Armatimonadia bacterium | reverse complement strand
ACGTTTTCCGTTCAGAACGCGCAGGAATCTACGCTGGTACGATCTCGGCAAGGGTCGGGATCACGACGAGTTCGCGCAGTTTCAGGGCTGTGAGGATTACCCGTCGTCCCATTGAAGTGAAGTAGTACTTGTACGTCTTGCCGATTTTCTTGATCACGCCGTGTAGCCGCAGGCGTTTGAGTAGGCGCGACACTTGCGAACTTGATAGGGATGGCAGCGCGCGCCGCATCATGCGATTGGTCAGCCCGCTGATGACATTCTTACCGTCACATAGGGCCAGTAGCGCCGTGAGGTCCTCTTTGCTGAACAGGTTGAAGCCGCGGTAGGTGCGGTCGTTGTGTCTCGTCGGTTCGGCCAGTTTCTCGATGTCGCGCACGCCGCCGCTGGGGTCGACCAGGTCGGACAAGAAAGCGATGTAGCGACGGTTGCATGCCAACAGCAACTCTTGCAGCGGCGGCAGGCTGTAGATGGTCTTTTGCATGGCTGCGAACTTCATCTCGCTGCTGCCGTCGCGGTGTTCCACCTTGCGGTGGTGGCGGAAGAAAGTGACATCATTGACGGTCGTCTCGACGCGCATGACGATGCTTTGCTTATCGTACAGCTTGATCGCTGCGGGTCCCATGTGGTGCTTGATGCACGTGCCCTCGACCCGGGTATGGAAGTCGTTGCCCAAGTCGCCCTCGTACAGCGGATGTAGCTTGCGCCCCAGGAAGGTCGCGACATGGGCCGGCTTGACCGCGTGGACGGCAGTGCGCACGAGAGCATCGTATAGCCGGCGCAGCTCATCCTGGCGTTTGAACACGATGTCGGTGGCATACTCGGCCTGCAAAATACTCCAGTGGTAGCCGTACTCGAAGCGGCTCGAAGGCGGGCAGTAGAGTTTGGCCAGCCGGTCCAAGAGCCGATGGAGTTTGTCAACGGGAAACTCGTCGGCGAGTGCTTGAGCCGCTTCCCAGTCGCTGATACCGACGAAGGTGTTGTCCAACTGCGCAAACTCGATCCCCTCGCTGCGCATGCGGTTGGCTAACCAGTTGTGGCCGTTGCAGTAGAATTGCAGCCGGAACGGCGCCCAGGTCGGGACCCGCAGATAGCACAAGCCGAAGGTCTTGTCGATGAAGTAGAAGTAGTAGTGAACGCACTTGGCGTCTTTGCTGCGCAGCGTCGTCTTGCCGGTTGCCTTGTTGTACCAGGGCAGGAACGAAGCACAAGTCTCCAGGACTGAGAAGATATGGACCAGGCCGGGATGCTCGCCGCGCTGTCTGAGGACTTCGCGGATGCGGTCCTCCTTGCGGAAGGCCTTGGCGGAGCGGATGTACTCAACCTGCAGCCCATTCTCGGCCGCGAGCCGCTCGGCATTGGCCTTGATCTCCTCGCACATGGGCTTACAGAAGCTGGGATAGTCGAATAGCCGCACGCCCTGCGCGGTGAGATGACGCGCCATTCCCTCACCATAGCAGATACCAGGGATGGTGCCGGTAATGACGATGCGGTCAAAGCAGGACAAGACACCAGCGATCTGGGACGCGTATCGTTCGAGCAAAGAGGCCATCATCAACACCCTGCGCTTGGATACAAACTGATGGCCTGACCAATTCGCCCGAGCGAACGCTGTGCCCTGTTTGGTTCCGGCTACGCCGGGCTAG
>CAYWBK010000763.1:0-1659 GCA_964455745.1 uncultured Armatimonadia bacterium | reverse complement strand
GCCGCTCAACCCATCCGAAACACCAATTGTCAATGTGCGGAAAATGAGACAGAGGACCCAGAGAACGACTGGGAAACAGCCCGCCTGCCCCATGATGGGCGCTCAAGGACGCTGCCGTTCACTGTGTCCCCGTGGTCAATCGCCGTCCATTTCTCTGCATGGCATCTCATGGTCGAGCAGGGCCGCGCAACCGGCGGAGTCATATTAGGACGTTCGGCACCCGGCAGTCGCTCTGCCGGCTTGCACATGGAAGATCAACACAGGAAGCGCCAAAGGAGCGGCCTCCATGCCCCATGTCCTCGGCATCATCGGCAGCCCGCGCCGGGAGGGCAACACGGACATCCTGGTGACTCGCGTCCTCGACGGCGCCACCGCTGCCGGGGCGACCACGGAAACGATCTACCTCGGCGACCTGCGCATCCGCGAATGCGACGGCTGTCACGCTTGCTGGAAGAGCGGGCGCTGCACCAAGGCTGATGACATGCTCGGCGTCTATCCGAAGATCATCGCGAGCGATGCCATCGTGTTCGGGACTCCGGTCTACTGGTATGGCCCGACGGGGCTGATGAAGCTTCTGATCGACCGCCTCGTGTATTTCAACAGCCCGACTACCAGGTCCGGGATCGCCGGGAAGTCCGCCGCTCTCGCCGTGCCTTTCGAGGAGAACGACACGGCCACGGCGGCGCTCGTCGAGGCCGTCTTCGAGAAGAGCCTGGATTACCTGCAGGTGAATCTCATCGGCAAGCTGATCGTGCCGGGCGTGACCGAGAAGGGGGACGTGCTCGGGAAGCCGGAGTGTCTGGATGAGGCATTCGCACTCGGACGGAAGCTCGCAGAGCCTATAATGGAGGACCACGCATGAAAGTCTACATCATCACCGATCTCGAGGGCAGCGCCGGCATCCCTTCCGCCGCCGACTATAGCCACCCCGGCGAGCGCTACTACGAGTACGCCCGCGAGCTGGTCACGCTCGAGACCAACGCCGCCGTCGAGGGCTGCCTGCAGGCGGGGGCCACCGAGATTCTCGTCGTGGACGGTCATGGCGCCGGAGCGATCGATCCGGTCGTGTTGCACCCGGCGGCTCGGCTTCTTTTCGGGCGGCCCGTGGGTTACCCGTTCGGCTGCGACGCCTCCTTCAACGCGGCGATGATGGTCGGCCAGCACGCAAAGTCGAACACCGATGGCGGGCATCTGTCGCACACCGGCACATTCGCGACCGAGGACGACTACGTCAACGGGGTCTGTGTCGGCGAGATGGGCTGGAACATGCTCTTCACCGCATACTTCGGCGTGCCGACGGTGTTCGTCTCGGGCGATGCGGCAGCGGCTGAAGAGGCGAGGGCGCTCGTCCCCAACATCGAGACCGCCGCCGTCAAGGAGGGCCTCAAGCGCGGGCCGGCGTGCGGCCTCACGCCTTTGGAGAATGAGAAGCATAACGGCGCGGCGATTCACCTGCACCCGGTGAAAGCCCGCGACCTCATCCGCGACGCTGCTCGGCGCGGCATCCAGCGTATCGCCGAAATCAAGCCGTTCTGGCTCGAGCCGCCCTACGAGCGCGCTTTGACCGTGCGCAAGACGGAGACCGAGCCGCAACGGACCGGCAGGGCGCGTGCCGATGACCTCCTCGAGCTTCTACAGGCGCCCTTCGTCTGGGATTGA
>CAYWBK010000762.1:0-1669 GCA_964455745.1 uncultured Armatimonadia bacterium | reverse complement strand
ATGACCCTCCTCGTGCGCAAGTATAAGGGTAGCGAGCGCATCGCTACCTTCTACTCGCGCGAGCGGGGCAAGATCGAAGCGGTCGCGAAAGGCATCGGCAAGCCGGGGTCGACACTGGCCCCGGCCGTCGAGATGTTCGCCCTGTCGAAGCTCTTCCTTGCCGAGGGCCGCGAACTCGACCGCCTCACTCAATGCGAGGTGGTCGATTCGTTCTACGAACTACGCCAGGACATGACCCGGTACGGGCACGCCTCCTACATCGCGGAGCTGGTGGTGAAGACCACCGAGGTCGGCGAGGCCAACGAGGGCCTGTTCGAGGCTCTGACCGAGGCGCTGCAGGCGATGCGGACCGCCGACCAGCCCGAACCCATCGCCTGGGCGTTCACGCTGACACTACTCGACATGCTGGGCATCGGCCCGGCGACCGAAGCCTGCGTCTCCTGCGGCGCTCACCCCGTCGGCGACGTCGGTTACTCGCCACAGGAGGGCGGCGTGATCTGCGGCAAATGCCGGCCCGTTGTCGCCGCGGGCCTCAACCTCGGCCCGCCGACGCTCGCCGCCTTGCGCGGGCTGAGATCGTTTCCCATCGTCCGGGTGGCTCGCATAGCGGTAGGCCCGCCCACCGCGCGCGAGATACGCCGCCTCCTGCAGATGCACATTGGCTACCATCTGGGGATCGAACTGAAGAGTCAGGCATTCCTGGAGAAGATGGGGGTCTAACAGGGAGAAGATGCAATGCGGAAATATGGGGAGGATACAAACGGGGTCGCCGGCGATGGCGGCCCCGTGGTCAGGTCTACACCCTTACCCGCTACGGGAATGACGGGCGCACGCGGATTGCCGTCGTGCTGGAGTCAGCGTCGGGAATCGAATCCCACTTGAACCACTTCACATGGCCGTCGGCGAATGAGAGATTCGTGCCCTCATTGTGGTTGGGCTGCAGGGCGAAGTGCGGCGGGTAGCCGCCGATCCCGCAGCAGATCGTGTTGTCGTAGGGCATCCAGCGGCATCCATCGCCTTCACCGAAGCAGATAGTGATGGCGACCTGGTCCAGCACTGACTCCTTCTTGCCGCCGATCTGCTTGTTGTAACTGTACGAGGATGCGGTAAAGTCGTAGTTTGGCGGGGGAGAGAAGCTGGGGCACATGAGTATCTGGTAGTTCTTCAGATACGGGTACAGGCCGGCGCCGTACAGGAACGCCATCCGGTCCCAACACATGTTCCCGGCCGATCCGAAAGACAGGCACGGTGCCATGCACGTCTCGTCGTAGTCCGAGTTGTACATCAGCCATCCGAGTGTCAACTGCTTCAGATTGGACTGGCAACTCGCTTGTCGCGCCTTCTCCCGGGCTCTGGCGAATACCGGAAAGAGGATTGCTGCCAGAATTGCGATGATCGCGATCACCACGAGCAATTCAATCAGTGTGAAACCACGTCTCATTGATGACAACCTCCTGGTGGATAGTATCCCGACAGGCGACAGCGCGCCGCCGTCTGTCCGGCGCATTCCCCTCACCGCCCACACATTCCTCCCCAATGGGTCCGCCCGCTGATTGTAGGTAGGACTGCCGCAAGCATGGCGTCAGGGAACGGAGCAGGACACAGGATGAATAGGACTTGGGGGATTACGACATGGCGGATAGTCCCGTAGCAGCATAACCGCGGCGGC
>CAYWBK010000761.1:0-1672 GCA_964455745.1 uncultured Armatimonadia bacterium | reverse complement strand
ACGCAGCAGCCGGTCACGAACGTCTTGCAGGTTGACGACATCGTAGGGGTGAAGTGACGAGGGGTATGGCGGCGAGGGACCTACCCCGTCTCGCCTGCGGCGAGCCACCCCTCCCGTACCGGGAGGGGAGAGGCAAACGACAGTTTTCGAGGCAGTCGTCATGCCGGTTTCCGGCACTCTGAAACGATGAAAAGGCGACGGCCCTACCCCGTCCCGCCTGCGGCGGGCCACCCCTCCCGTACCGGGAGGGGAGAGGCGAACGACGATTCCCGCCCAGCAGGGAGCTGCTGCGGTTCTCCCCTACCCGCTGTAGGCGGGTCAGGGTGAGGTCGCCGTTCGCCCGGCAAACGACAGTTTTCGAGGCAGCTTTCATGCCGTGGTTTCGGCTCTCCGGAACGATCCCGCCTGGCGGGATAGAGCCCC
Source organism: uncultured Armatimonadia bacterium (assembly GCA_964455745.1). Taxonomy (GTDB): domain Bacteria; phylum Armatimonadota; class Zipacnadia; order Zipacnadales; family CAYWBK01; genus CAYWBK01. The sequence continues at coordinate 1,249 of CAYWBK010000761.1, read as the reverse complement.
CCCGTCAACGGTTTAGACCGCTCCCGCTTACTCCCCGCCGGTCCCCTTGCCGCCGTACATGTCATCGACGGTGACGAATTGGTAGCCGCGCGCGGCGAGGGTCTCGATGATCCTCGGCAGGGCTTCGACAGTTGAATGCACGCCGTCGTGGAGCAAGACGATGGTGTTCCCGTTCACCCCGTCGATCACGTGGTTGGCGATGAAGGTCGGGTCTGGCTCGTTGTAGTCGTGCACATTGACCGTCCAGCCGACGGGGATCAGGCCGATCTTGCGGCCCAGCGAGAACACGTGCGCGTCGTAGCTGCTCCCGGCGGGGCGGAAGAAGCGCGGCTTCACCCCGGTCACCTTCTCGATGGCCGCATTGCACGCCGTCAGCTCGGCAGTGACCTTCTCGTCGCTCACCGTCGCGAGCGGGATGTGCGAATACGTGTGATTCTGGATGCTGAGGCCCTGCTGTTGTGCCTGTCGGACGAGATCGGGGTACATCTCGACCTTCCAGCCGATGCAGAAGAGCGTTGCCGGGATGTCGTACTTGCGCAAGACCGCGAGCAACTCACCCGACTGGGCGGGGAAGGGGAAGTCATCGAAAGTCAGCGCGACCCGGTGGACGGCGTGCGTGGGCGCGCCCTCGATGGTCTTCACGGTGAAGGACAGGGCGCCCTGTCCCGGCTTGAAATCAACGAAGGTTTTGGTGCCCGGCGCGCAGGAGAAGTCGATCTTCAGGCCGCCGATTGCCTGCGACAGGGGCCGCATGGCGAAGCTCTCGACGCCCGCTCGCCCGACCGTGAAGTCGGGGTTGCCGTCGCCAACCGTGAAGCCGGGGACGACGATGTCCAGATGTGAGGGGACCTGCGAGACCCGCGTCTGCGCGGGAAAGCCGCCGGGAAGGGTGAGGCGCACCCGTCCGCCCCTGGCGACATCGGGGACACAGGTAACGCGCAACTCGGCGGGGCGGCCGGAGACGTCGCGAACTTCAAGTGATCGGCAGAATGTGGCCCCGGGCGGGTCCGGCGTCGCGGCCTGCGCGGCATGAACTGACAGCGCGCTAATGGTGAGAGAGGCAACGAGGGCGCCGATGAGACCGGCGGTGGCTGCGATGCTGGGCTTCGAATAGGGCATCCATGAACTCCAATGTGTGAGTGTGGCTAGAGGGTAGCCGCCCCAGACGGGGTTTGTCAAGGGCGGGGGAGCCGTGGGGTGTGACCGCGCAAAGTGGTGGGTGTTTTTTGGGAGCAAGGAGGTTCTGTCA
>CAYWBK010000760.1:0-1699 GCA_964455745.1 uncultured Armatimonadia bacterium | reverse complement strand
ACCCTCTCCAACGGCATGAACGGCAAAGCTAGCGTATGAAACACGAAACCGGGGCAGGCGTCAAGGATGGCGGGGAAGGGAGGGTGCGTCTTTCAATTGTAGGTAGTATCCTACGCTGGTTGTGCGGCCCTGCTCGGCAATGAGATGCCCTGCCGAGAAATGGACGGCGATTGACCACAGAGACACAGAGGGCACAGAGAACGGCAACGTCCCTTAACGCCTATCGCGGGGCAGGCCGCTTCCCAGTCGTTCTCTGTGCCCTCTGTGTCTCTGTGGTTCAACGCCGTTCGCCTTTCATCTTGACGGTCAGCCTCTGACAACATTCCGAGCGCTTCGTCTGCCGGTTGTCAAAGCGGCATAGTAATGGTAGGTAATCGGCGGCAGTCAGGCCGTATTCAACAGCCAGAGGACAGGCCGTCGGGGCTATGCTGCTACGGAACTATCCGCCATGCCGTAATCCTCCAAATCCTATCAATCCTGTTCCCCTCGCTGTTCCCTGCCGCCACGCTTGCGGCAGTCCTACCTACAATCGGCGGGCGGACCCGGGAAGGGAGAGCGGTGCGGGGAGACGAATCTGGAGGATGAACAGCGAACGGTCACTCTCACGACGGGAGGCATCTCATGGACGTCTTCGAGGCTATCGGACAGCGGTACAGCGTGCGACACTATCAGGACCGGGCGGTTGAGCAGGAGAAGCTCGACCGCATTCTGGAGGCCGCGCGGCTTGCGCCCTCGGCGAGCAATCGCCAGGAGTGGCGATTTGTCGTGGTGCGCGATGCGGCCAAGCGGCAAGCGCTTGTCGAGGCGGCCTGCGGGCAGGAGTTCGTCGGGCAGGCGCCGGTTGTCATCGTCGCCTGCGCGAAACACGACGGGCGAATTATGACCTGCGGGCACCTGGCGTACACCATCGATGTCGCGATCGGGCTGGAGCACATCGCCCTGCAGGCGACCGAGGAGGGCCTGGGGACCTGCTGGATCGGCGCGTTCCATGAGGACAAGGCGAAGGCGGTTTGCGGCATCCCAATGACCGAGGACATCCGGGTGATCCAGCTCATGCCGCTGGGATACCCGGCGGACAGTCCCCGGCCCAAGAACCGGCTGGCGATCGAGGAAATCGTGATGTACGACGAATGGAAGGAGTGAAGGCCTGTCACCCCCGGGCCGTCTAACGGCAAACCTCACCCCCCCGCCCTCCACACGGTGGAGAGGGGGTGAACGGCAACGGCCCCACCCCGCCCGCTTGAGCCGCCTGCGGCTATGCTTTACCTTTACCTACATTTCGAGCGCGTAAGGCTTGTGATGATCTGGTCCATGCCGTTGCCGTCAGACCCCGGAGGGGTCGTCGGAGTTTAGCCATGCTGGCGCTCGCGCCAGCCCGGCGTAAGCCCCCGGATTCCCGGCCCCACATAGCCCGCAAGCCCCGAAGGGGCGACACAGAACCGACAACATCGCGCCATTTGTGCCGCCCCCTTCGGGGGCTGTTCCTATCCAGTAAGGGGCCGTGTTCCAGGCTCTTGCGAGCCTGGCTAAACTCTTTCGGCCCTTCGGGCCTTTTGAGGCAACGGCCTGTGGCCCGCACGCAAGATGTAGATAAAGGTAAAGCATAGCCGCAAGCAGAGAGGGCAGAACGGCAAGCGGCACCCTTCAATCCCAGACGAAGGGCGCCTGTAGAAGCTCGAGGAGGTCATCGGCACGCGCC
>CAYWBK010000759.1:0-1701 GCA_964455745.1 uncultured Armatimonadia bacterium | reverse complement strand
CCGGGAGGAGGGCGGTTCAAGCTGCGCTTTCTGTACGGGCGCGGCCCCGCGCAGGTAGGATTGGACCCGATAAGGGTCGCACCGTTTGTGACTGAGCCAGTCGCACCTGCGGCTCATGCGCCGCCCGGCACCGGAGGGGGGCAGGAGGGTAGGAAGCCGTCCCTCTCCCCCCGCACCAATTCCACGGCATGTGGCAGCGCCGCACTGACCGCCTCCAGGTTCTCGACGGCTCCTTTCGGGCTGCCAGGGAGGTTGACGATCAGGCATTGTCCGGCGATCCCGGCCACCGCTCGCGACAGCATGGCGTGCGGGGTGATGAGCATACTGTGCGCGCGCATCTGCTCGGCGATTCCCGGCACTTCTCGATCTATCACCGCTCGCGTGGCTTCCGGCGTCACGTCGCGCGGGCCGCAGCCGGTGCCCCCGGTCGTGAGAATGAGGTCCGTGCCCCGCCGATCCACCAGGCTCCGCAAGGCCTGCTGTATTGCCGCGAGATCGTCCGGCACGACGACCTGGGTGACGACATGCCCCCGCATCTGCGCCTCCACATACCCGCGCAGCGCCGGACCGGAGGCATCCTCGCGCTCACCGCGCGCCGCCCGGTCGCTGACGGTGACGATGGCGACCTGGATGACCTCGCGCGCGACCTGCCGCATGACGCGTATCGCGTCGCCCGGCCGCACCGTTCCACCGGAGAGAACCTCCATGAACACGCCCTGCTCCGGCATGATGCACTTGCCGGCGGTGCGGTAGATCGCGCAGGGATCGTGGCACGCCTTGCCGATCTGCGTCACGATCAGCCGCGCCTCGCCGATCTGTAGTTCGCTGCCGATCCCCAGACCGCGCACGTCCAGCCCGTCGCTGACGAGATTCTCGCCGAACGCCCCGTGCGCCAGCTCCAGCCCCCCTCGGCGCATCCCCTCGATGGCCTGCGCGTCGAGGAGGCTGACCTGCCTATGCCAAGGCCCGGCGTGAGCGTCGCCCCGAATGCCATGCCCAACCACCAGTTCGGCCTCGGGCACTGCGCACTTGGCCGTGCCTTTCTCAGCGCTCGTGCAGATCGCCAGGATAACTGCGCCCTCGGTCTCGCCCATCACGGCTCCTCGCCCCAGTCCCCGCCTTTGCCCCCGCGCTTGCCCACTACCCGCACTCCCTCGATCGTCGCGCCGGGATCGACTGCTTTGCACATGTCGTATACGGTGAGCGCGGCGACCGCGACGGCTGTCAACGCCTCCATCTCAACCCCGGTCGAGGCCTCGGCGCGCGTGACGGCACGGATTGTCACCCCTCGGTCATCCGGCGTTATCTCGACTTCGACGAAGTTCAGCGCAATCGGATGACAGAAAGGAATCAGTTCCGCGCACTTCTTCGCGGCCATGATACCCGCAAGTTGCGCGACTTCCCCCGCCGGTCCCTTCGGCAGCATGCCCTCGCGCAAAGCCCTGCGCGCCTCCTCCGACAGCGTCACCCGTGCCTCTGCCGCCGCCGCTCTCTTGCGGGAGGATTTGTCGCTGATGTCAATCATACGAGGCGATTGATATTCCGTCATAATTTGGTCATTGGCTCGGCCAACCTGTAACATCGGCGTATTCCGTGCATAAGCAGTGCGATATTCCCCTCCTCAGCAGCGCGCTCCTTCGTGGCCGGGCTCTTCCTCAATGTGTGTGGGTGCTGGACAGTGGCTGAACAGACCGCCTTGGC
>CAYWBK010000758.1:0-1722 GCA_964455745.1 uncultured Armatimonadia bacterium | reverse complement strand
GCAATCAGCCTTACCTTCGCCTCGATGTCCCCCTGCGTAAAAACGATGCTCCTGGCATGAGCATTGCCGCCGCTTCCGTTCTGTATGAACGTCGGTCGCCTCGACTGTGCCTTCCACATTTGCCATTGTTTCGTCCGCTTTCACCGCTGGCATGGTCGCTCTTCTGCGGAGCAGGAGCGCCGTTTTCCGGCGGAATGCTTCCGATGGGTTAAGGCGCGGGGTGTCACGACCTCGTTCCGGTCCGCGAAGCGGGATGGAACGAGGTCGTGACGGGGACCCCGCGCCGTCCTGGCAGCCACCCGCCCGTTGCGCAAGAGCGATGCTCCTGCTCTGCGGCGGGCGATGTTGACGCTCACCAGGTTCGAGCAGTAGCATTGCCCGAACGCGCCGTCCGTCTGCGCCACGCTCGGCTGTCCCCCCCAGTCTGGAGGCTTCGTAGATGCCTAAGTTTGCACTATTGTTGGCCGCCGTCATGGCTTGTGCGGGTGCGGGTGCCGCCCCCTTGCCGCGTGTCAGCGTACACCAGGGCCGGTTCGTTGTGGGGTCGCATAGCCAGGCCTTCAGGCCGCTGGGGTTCCAGTACATCAGGATCCGGCCCGAGGGTCCCCACTACGTCTTCAGCCCGTCATACTATGACCCGGCCGCCGTCGAGGCCATGTTCAGCGATCTCGAAAGAAACAGTTGCAACCTGGTCCGCGTCTTCGTGGGCGGGCTCGAGCTGATCGAGGGAGAGCGGCTCTCCCCCCGGTTCATGGCGAACGTGTGCGACTTCCTCGAGCGCGCCACAGCTCATCGCATCTACGTGCTGATCGTGGTGGACCTGCTCGCCGGCGCGGACAGCTACGCCAGAATCTGTCAATCCGGGTCAGGGGAGCTTCAGCGCACCTACCACGCATGGCTCGACGCGGCGTGGCTGGCGGCCAAAGGCGCGTACCTGCGCGACTTCATCACGGCCATCAGGAGTCGCAACCCGTCGCTCCTGAGCACCGTCTTTGCCTACGAGTTCGAGAATGAGGCCTGCCTCCGCATGGATCAGCCCCCATTCAACACGCGCGGACGTTACACATTCCGCGGCGTCACCTATGCCCTATCCTCGGAGCAGCAAATCCAGGCTCTGATGGACGCCGGCATCACCAATGCCGCGCGCAGTCTGACAGAAGTGGTTCACAGCGTCGATCCGGCGGCGATGACCTCCTACAGCGCCTTCACCTTGCGGGCGGTCGGGCGCACAGCGCCGGCCAAGATGCTCACGGACGTAACTCCGGACGCACGGGTGCCGGTGCGGCCCCTGGCCTTGGCGAAGTCCGCGGTATCGTATGTGGACATCCACATGTATGGACCATCTCCCGAGGCGCTTGCGCTGGACCTGCGCTCCTCCGAATGGGACCAGGTCAAAGCCGAGTGCAACCGGCGCGGAAAAGCGATCCTATGCGGGGAGTTCGGCACGTTCCCGTCCATTCATCCCACAGAGGCGGCCGCCGCCCAAGCCATGAGCTGGTATCTTCGGGCGCTCCTGGACGCGGGGTTCGCCGGGGCCTGTTACTGGACTTACGACTGCGCGGAGCAGAAGGACGTCTGGAACGCAAAGGCCGGCTCGGGGCTCATCTTCCGGGCAGTCATCATGTCGGGTACCGGCACTGTCAAACGGTAGAAACAATCGCGCCGCTTGAGGCAATTGCAAAAGTCTGTAGGAGCACTCTCCAGAGTGCGACCGGACCCCAT
>CAYWBK010000757.1:0-1728 GCA_964455745.1 uncultured Armatimonadia bacterium | reverse complement strand
CCAGCCACGCCGCCGGCCACTCCTGGATGGTTCCGGCGCTCTCGAAAGCCGCCGTCGCCGCCGGCGCCGACGGCCTGCTCATCGAGACCCACTACAGCCCGGCGGATGCTCTCGTCGACGGCCCACAGGCGCTGTCGGAGGAGGACTTCGGTCAGTTGATGTCCGAACTTCCGGCATTCTGCACCGCTGCGGGGCGGTGCATGTGAGAGCCCACCACGGCCTGTGGCCACGGGTTGCGGCTGCCGTCGCACTCGCGCTGCTGACCGGCATGTCCGGACACGCCGCCGACTACGCCGTGGTGGTCAGCGCCGCGACCTCCCATACGCCCGGCTGGCAGCAGGTCGTGGCCGCGCTGGTCGGCAAGCACTCAGCCGCCACCGTGGTGTACCCCCATGCGGTCACCGAGGCCCTCCCGCAACTGCGGCGGATTGCCCCGCTCTATGCCTGCTTCGTCGCTCGGCCGGAGGAGTTGGGCTGCGGTTTCGTCGTGGACGTGAACCGCCTGACGCGAGCGTTGAACGGCGACCCCTACGGAGACGTCATCTGGGGGATCGTCACCGGCTACGAGGCGTCCGACGCCCTGCGCCTCGCCCGGCAGTCCGCGCCGCTCACGGTCCGCCGCGCCGCAGCCGGAACGCCCATCGACCTGGGCGCCTTCAATGAGGGGGCCTGGTACAGCGAGGGCGAGAAGGGCGTCGTATGCGAGAAGCAGCCGGGAAAAGAGCCCCAGAAGAGGCGCTGCCCCGACGACAGCACGCAAAGCCTTGTCAACGAGCTGAACGCGAACCGCCCCGACTACTTCCAGACCAGCGGTCACGCCAGCCAGCACGACTGGCAGATCGGCTACTCGTATCATAACGGCCAGTTCCGGTGCAAGGCAGGCCAGCTCTTCGGCCTGGATACCCACGGCGCGCGTTTCGATGTGAACTCGCCCAATCCCAAGGTGTACGCGCCCCTAGGCAACTGCCTGATCGGGCTTATCGACGGCCGGGACACGATGGCGCTGGCATGGATGCGGACCGGCGGTGTCTGCCAAATGGCCGCGTATGTCGTCCCGACGTGGTATGGAACAGCCTGGGGTATCGCCGACTACTTCGTGGGCGAGCAGGGCAGCTACACCTATGCACAGTCGTTCTTCCTGAACAACCAGTTCGTCGTTCGCGAGCTGCGAACCCGCTTCCCGGATGCGGCGCGCCTGAACATCGCCGACTACGACATGGAGCGCAATCCCCGCGTCCTCGATGAGTTCGCGGCGGCGAACCACATCACCGACCGGGACGCGCTGGGGCTTTTGTGGGACCGCGACACGGTCGCCTTCTACGGAGATCCGGCCTGGGAAGCGCGGGTGGCGAAGGTTCGCCCCGCGCCCTGGAACTGCGCCCTATCCGTCTCCAACGGACGATACACGTTCCGCGTGACCGCGAACACGGACGGGACCTGGGGCCGGCCGCCGGCGGCCATCTTCCCAAAGCGCCTCCGCGACATCCGCATCGTAAGCGGCGCAGACCTCGACCCGCTCATCACCGAGCGTTTCATCCTGCTCCCGCTCAAAGGGCGCTACACAACCGGCGAGACCTTCACCGTGGAGTTCACGGCGAGGGCTCACTAACTGCAATACCATTCATTTAGGTGCGGGTGCCCGCCGAAGGCGGGCGGGGACCCCGCACATTGCCGCGGCTCTGTGGGGTCCCCGTCTTCACCTGCTTCGCCGGTGAAGACACCCCACAG
>CAYWBK010000756.1:0-1730 GCA_964455745.1 uncultured Armatimonadia bacterium | reverse complement strand
TCGCCGTTCACCATCACAGGAGCCAACCTTCATGCCAGCCAAGCGCAAGCCCAACATCATCTTCTTCGGCATCGATTCACTCCGTGCCGACCACATGAGTTGCTACGGGTATCCGAAGCTCACCTCGCCGTTCATGGACCGTTTCGCACAAAGCGCCACGCTCTTCGAGCGCGCCTACAGCCCGCACATCCCCACCACCAGCGGGTATGGGTCGATGCTCACCGGCATGGACGCCTTCTCGACCCAGACCGTCGCCCTCCGCCACGTCGGCCCGATGCGACCAGAGGTGAAAACCCTCCCCGAGATCCTCCGGGAAGAGGGCTACAGCACCGTCTGCGTCGGCTTCGAGGGCAATCCCGCCTCGCGCGGCTTCGACAAGTATGTGAACTTCTCCGGCTGGGGAAGCTGGGCGGAGGGCCGCAGCCCCAAGGCCGAGGCGCTGAACAAGGTCGCGATCCCCGAACTCGTCGACCTCGCCTCGAAGCCCGAGCCGTTCCTGCTGTTCCTGCGCCACATGGATCCGCACGCGCCGTACCTGCCGCCCGAGCCGTATGAGCGCGCGTTCTACCACGGCGACGAGTGCGATCCGGCGAACAAGTCGATGGACCCGGTGATGACGTTCAAGCCGTTCTGCGACTTCTTCGCGAGCTGGATGCCTCCCGGCATCTCGGACAAGGACTACGTCATCGCCCAGTACGACGGCGCGGTCGCCTACATGGACGCCTGCATCCAGACGATCTTCACCGCTCTGGAGACGCTCGGCGTCATGGATGAGGCGATCGTCATCATCACCGCGGACCATGGCGAGACGCTCTATGACCACGAGTGCTGGTTCGATCACCACGGCATCTTCGACACCGTCCTGCATGTGCCGCTGATTATCCGCTATCCCGGCAAAGTTCCCGCCGGAGTACGCGTAAGCGGCTACAATCAGCACAAGGACGTCGTGCCGACGCTGCTCGACCTCGCGGGCGTCAAGGTCAAAGGCTATCCCTTCGATGGCAAGAGCCTCATGCCGATGGCGCGCGGCGAGGAAGCCTCGCACGAGAGCGAGTTCTACATCACCGAGTGCACCTGGATGCGCAAACATGGCTGGCGCACGCCGGAATGGAAGCTCATCGAGGCGCTGGAGCCGGACTTCCACTTCAAGCCGCCGGTAGAGCTTTACAACCTCGTCACCGACCCGGACGAGAACGTGAACCTCGCCGACAAGCTGCCCGATGTGGTCGCATACCTGAAGGGCCGCATGGAGCAGTGGATCGCGAAGCGCGAGAAGGAAACCGGCCTCCCGAACCCGATGCACCACCAGGGCGACTGGCACGGCCTGGAGGGCGTGGGCCCGTTCAAGACCTCGCAGCAAGCCTACGACAGCCTGCACATCGGCGATCCCGGCCAGGCCGCAAAGCTGCAGGCGAAGTCGAGATAGGCACGACGCTGTTGTCGTCGTCTTTGGCCGTTGGTCGTAGCCGTTGCCGTCAGCCGTCCCCCCTCCCTACGAGGGCTATGCTTTACCCACATTCTCGTGGGGAAGGAGGCGAGACGGTCTGACCGTCCTGCTTTTGCACCCCGAAGGGGTGCCGGACATTAGCCGGGGGCGCAAGCCCCCGGATTCCCGGCCCCACATAGTCCGCAAGCCCCGAAGGGGCGACACAGAATCGACAACATTGCGCCATTGGTGCCGCCCCCTTCGGGGGCTGTTCTTATCCAATGAGGAGCTGCTTTCCAGGCTC
>CAYWBK010000755.1:0-1736 GCA_964455745.1 uncultured Armatimonadia bacterium | reverse complement strand
ACCGAGTCTACCACAGGACGACTTATTAGAAAAGATATTTTGTTGCTTACCAAAATGGCGCGGCCACATGGTAGGAAGGACGAGGGCGATTTCCAAGATCATCGGGCAGACGGGGGCTGAGGTGATGCGCAGGCCCTGCCCCGGATGGTGACGGGAGGCGCGAACGATGGCGAGCAAAGTAGGTTTGAGTCGCGACTTCATCGTGTGCATGGGGGTGTGGCTTCTTTTCGGCCTCGTGTTCCTCGGCACTACTTTTCCTTACCCAAGCCTGCTGAACATCCGGTCAGACCCAGCCCCGAGCGGGATCGCTACCATCAGCCTGCTATATGCCGTTGCGCAGTATGTGGTCTGCTGGCTGGTGCTGGGAAGGCCGCGCCCCCGCCTTCGGGGTCCCTGGTGGTTTCTGGCGTTCATGGCCGCCGTTGGCGTAGCCTGGCCGGGCGCTTTTCTACTGGCCTCAATCGACGCGCCTGCTTACCAGGCGCTCGCGCAGCGCCTGGGTCCCCACTCCCCTTTGCCCAACGGGGATCCGGTGTCCGTCATGTTCTACAGCTTCCTGCTGGCCCAGATCACGTTGTGCAAGTGGGCGCGCCGTGGCGGGGTCGGCGTCACTGCCGAGGGCGCTTGAGCGGACGCTCCCGCCCGTCGTATCCCATGTGGACGCGCGGTTCACCGCGCGTGCCGCGCCACGCGGAATGGCGCGACCACATGGTGAGCAGGATGAGGGCGGCGGGCGCTATCGGGGTTCGGCGAACAGGGCCATCTCCCGAATTACCGGGCAGACCGGAGCCCCGGTGATGCGCAAGCGCACGCGGTCGGTCGTGACCGCCTCCGTGCGGACCAGTCGCTGGTTGCCGATGCTCGTCCCCGCTGCGAACTGCTCCCACTTGCCGCTTCTCCACTGATCCAAAGCGAAGCTGTCCACCCTCTGCCCCAGCGCGATGTGCTCCCTGATCCGCACCACATTGAAGGTTGTCGACTTCCCCAGGTCGAGGACGAGTTCGGGCGTGGTGACCGCGTCGTCGGTCGCCCAGTAGGTGTCGGGATTGCCGTCGATGGCCTTCTCCGGGCCGAAAGACGAAGCGCTGCCGCCTCGGGTGTTGCCGGCGGTCGGCTTCGCGTCGCGGGCAAGGTCCCTTGCGAAGGTGGCGTCGAGGAGGCGTCGCCATTCGCGCAGGGACTGCACGTCGATCTCGTGGATGAGGCCGCGACGGTCGGGCGGGAGGTTGAGGATCAGGTTCGCGCCACGACCGACGGACTCGTAGTAGATCTTCAACAGGTTTTCCGGCATCCTCACCTGGGCGTCCTCGGAGGCGTGGTAGAACCACCCGGGGCGGATCGACACGTCCACCTCCGCGGGCAGCCACATCGAGCCAGGGCGGTCGCCGCGATTGAGGATGTCCGGGGCCGCGTGACCGGGCATGAAGCCCTCCGCGTTGATCGTGGCCCAGCAAGGGTCACCGGCGAAGCCCGACTCGTTGCCAACCCAGCGGATGTCGGGGCCGGCATCGCTGAACATGCAGGCCTCGGGCTGAAGCTCGCGCACGATGCTCCAAGTGTTGTCCCAGTCATAGTAAGTGCGGTTGTCGATCTGCCGGGTTTCGCGCGCGCCGCCGTAGTAACCGTCCCCGCCGTTCGCCCCGTCGAACCACATCTCGAAGATCGGGCCGTAGTTGGTCAGAAGCTCGCGCAACTGGTTGCGGTAGTAGGTGATGTATTCGGGGCGCGCGTAATCC
>CAYWBK010000754.1:0-1743 GCA_964455745.1 uncultured Armatimonadia bacterium | reverse complement strand
CTGCTTTCCAGGCTCTTGCGAGCCTGGCTAAACTCTTTCGGCCCTTCGGGCCTTTTGGGGCAACGGCCCGTGATTCGCACGCAAGATGTGGGTAAAGCACAGCCGCTTGCGGAGAGGGGAACGGCTAACGGCGCCTCACCCCCGGCCCCTCTCCTGAGCGCATACGGCGCGCTCAGGAGAGGGGTGAACGGCCCTACCCCTGCCGCGCTGCGCAGGGCACCCCCCTTTCTACGAGGCTATGCTCTGCCCACGTTTTGTGCTCCGGCTCTCCGTCGTAGCAATACAGACCTGAAGGGTCAAAAGCCAATTGCCTTACTGGCACAAGAGCCAGTCTGGGTGGAGCGTGCGAAGCAGGCGAAACCCGTGGAATCTGGGCATCAAACCGGTTAAAGCCCCGAAGATACGACAGAAATATACTATGTAACTGCGTCTGTGCCGACCCTTACGGGGCTTCAGGAAGGAAAACGCTCGAGTCCACCAGCTTCCGCTGGTGGCAATTGGCGCACGCCCCCTTCGGGGGCTTGACGGCAACGGCCCGGGACCACCTCGTCGCCCCCAAAATGAGGAAATGTGGGTAAAGCATAGCCGCTTGCGGAGAGCCTTGGCGAGACCGTCGCCCATATCCCGCTCAATGCCCCTCCGCCGCTTTGAACACCTCGCCCACGTCCTCCGGCCGGGCGACGCCTAGTGTGATGAGCATGTTGTTCATCTTCGGGCCGAACTCGTGCCGCAGGGTGCGCAGGTCGTCGAGCGATCCTACCCAGACCATCAGCTTCTTGCCGGCGTCGAGGACCTTGTGGAACATCGGCCACCAGCGTTTGTCCCAGCACGGCTCGACACCGTCGCCGGGGGTCCACTGGATCATGTCGAGGTTGGGGATCGACACGAGGCAGTCCGTGTGCTGCAACGCGCCGGGGCCGTCGAAATGATAGAGCGAGTATGAGACGCGCTCGGTCATCTCGGTCAATACCGGCCCCATGAACTCCGCGAACATCGGCGCGGAGATCATCGCCGAGAAATCGCACTGGAACTTCGCGCAACGCCCCGGAGCCCACGTCCACCAGTGGCTGCCCCCCATGTCGTCGCGGAACAGGTCGTACAGGATGTCGTAGTAGTGGAAGTACAAATCGGTGATTTGCCTTATGCAGGCCCGCACCCACTCCGGGCGCTCGATCAGGTCGATGAGGAGCTGCTGCGTGCCGCGCATCGCCGCCAGGGTGTCGAGGCCCTCTATGAGGTCGGGGAACGCCTGCAGGAACTTGCCCTGCGACTGCGCCATTGTCTTCGCGTGCACGTCAAGGGTGAAGCGCCAGTAGAAGTTGTCCGGGTTGTAGCGGAAGTCGGGCGCGGTCGGCTCATCGAGGAACGGCTCGCACCACACCGTGCCGGGCATCTCGACGCCTCTGCAGCCGAGATACAGCGCGAGGCAGTTGGGGGCGAGATCGCCAGAGTTGAACGCCGGCGCGGCCTCGGCGAGGTAGTGTGTGCCGAGGCACGCGCGCAGGGCGAGGTTTACGCGGAACTCCTCGCTGACGACGGTGTAGTTGGGCGCGACGACGCCCTCGGGAACCGGCAGGGCGTCGATGTGCTCGATGGGTTCGGCGCGCGGCGCGGTGATGTGCATCGCCGGACGGCCGATGTCCTCGCCGTTCCACCACGCGGCATAGCGTTTTCGGGCTTCGTTCCAGTCAGGACGGTAGAGAAGTGATGGCATATCGGCCTCCGAGTGAATGTCTGTATGGT
>CAYWBK010000753.1:0-1752 GCA_964455745.1 uncultured Armatimonadia bacterium | reverse complement strand
TGACAAGATTCCGAACGTTTCGCCCGCCGGTTGCCAAAGCGGCGTAGTAATGTTAAGGCCGCTGGTTCATGGCCGACAGCACATCAGTGGAAGCGACCCGCGGTGCCGAGCACGAAGGGGTTCCAGTAGGTGATGAGGTGATACCAGACCAGGAAGTTGAGAGCGAGGAAAAACACGGCCACCGCCGCTGCCAGATCCGCTCGTCGCGTCGTCGGGACAAGCTGCCTCAGGCCCACAGACAGGGGGATGGTCAGCCCCGGTAGGAAGGGCATCAGATACCGCCCTCCCTGGTAGACCCCGGCATGGACGAAGACCGCCACCCAAACCGTCGACAGATAGATCGCCGCGAAGCCGACCACCGGCAAGACGATTGCGACCAGTTGCCCCCCGGCAAGGCGCATCCGCCCCTTCGCCAGTCGCCACAAGCCCACCACGGCCCCGATGATGCCAGCGACGCTGACCACCCGCAGGAGGCCATATACGACCGGATGCGTCCAGTCGGGGAACCACACTGCGCCCGCGAAGACACTGACCCAAAGCCCGTTGACCGCGCGCATGACCAGCGGCCCGGCCATCCCGAACATCAGTGCGTCAAGCTTGCCGATGCCCGGCGGAATGGGCGAGTAGCCCTGTGGCACGGGCACCAGGGCGTGGTAGAACTCGAGATTGCGCAGGTACCACCAGGCGCACGTGGCGATGAGCACGGCGGAGAAAAGCAGACCTCGGGTCCAGAAGCGCCCGTCCGCATAGAACCGCCTGCCGTGCTGCCAGACCAGCGCCACGGCCACCACCGGGAGGCAGACGGTCAGTACGGAGGACTTCGTCAGCGCGCCGAGGCCCACGACCAGGCCCCAGATCGCCGCCGACATCAGCGATCGGCTGTCCCAGTGCCGCACAGACACCAGGTAGAGCAGGAATGACGAAACGAGTATCGCGCCCACATCGTTGTTCAGCGCCCCCGCGTCGACGTAAAGATTCGGCCACCAGGCGGTGAGGGCGAAGACCCCCAAAGTAGTCGCGCGGTCATCGGCGCAGGCCTTGCGGATGCAGGCGAACCACAACAGCAGGGCTGCGAGGATGAGGAACGGTGAGGTCAGCCGCAGGGCCTGCAGGGCGGCCCGATTGCCGTAGGGGTGCGCGGCAAGGTACACCGGGGTGAGAGCGACATAATACAGCGGGGGGTGCAGATTGAGCGGCCCGACATCGCCGCTGAGATCGGGCGGAGGCAGTGTGCGGTGCGCGGCCAGCCACTGCACGTAGGGATAATGCCGCGTCGTCTCGTCCGGCGCGAATCCCAATTCCATGACGAAACTGTAGCCGACCGCCAATGCCAGATAGAGGCCGACGATGAGCAGGAAAAGAGGGTCGGAGGCGGGACGCCACCTTGGGGCGGGAGAGGGGATTGCGGCGCTGTCTTCCATGACGGGCTGAGCCTACCCTCCAGTTCGCAGGGACATACGCAGCCGAACCTGACCCCGCCGGTTCGGCTGTCCAAGGGCCTGCAGTATAGCATAGCGGGTCCCATCCCCGCTAACCGGGTTAGTCGCTGGGGTGCGCTTTCAGTTGTAGGCCGTATTACTACGCCGGTTGCGCCGCCCTGCTCGGCAGGGAGATGCCCTGCGGAGAAATGGACGGCGATTGACCACAGAGACACAGAGGGCACAGAGAACGGCAAACGTCCCTTAACATCTATCGCGGTGAGGTGCACCCATAGTCCCGGACAGTAGTGTTCTGTTCGAGGTGACAGTCGGC
>CAYWBK010000752.1:0-1754 GCA_964455745.1 uncultured Armatimonadia bacterium | reverse complement strand
AGGCGTTAAGGGACGTTGCCGTTCTCTGTGTCTCTGTGGTCAATCGCCGTCCATTCCTCGGCAGGGCATCTCATTGCCAAGCAGGGCCGCGCAACCGGCGTAGTAATATTACCTACAATTGGAAGACGCACCCTCCTACCCCTGCCGGGCTTCGCCCGGCTGTCCCCTCCCTCGTAGGGAGGGGACGCGGAAACGACGGGTCGCTCGCGGGCTCCTCGCGCGACGGGCAGGAAACCGGCACCCTCACGGGGAAAGCAGTGGCGTTCCGCACGGCGCGGGCGCTTGTGCGCTCGGCCGCATTCCCCACAGAACACGGAGCCTTCCATGATGACATCCCGCGAGCGAATCCTGTGCGCCTTCTACAAGGGCACACCGGATCGCGTTCCCGTTTCGCCTTACGGTTTCGGCCACGTCGACCCCGACAGTGAGGTCGGCCTCGAACTGGTGAGAACCACCGACTTCATCGCTGATGCCGGCTACGCTGGATTCCGTTTCCTCGGCGTCGCGGTGCAAGCCGAATCGCGCCAGGAGGGCGATGCGACCATCACCGAGATCCACACCCCGAAGGGCGCGATGCGCTCGGTCGTCCGGCGCACGGCGATCACCTCGGCCCAGGTGGAGTTCCCCTGCAAGACCGCCGACGACATCGAGAAGCTGCTTTCCGTGCCGTATACGCCCGATCAGCCGAACCCGACCGCGTTCAACCAGTGGAAGGATCGCATCGGCGACGAAGGAATCGTGCTGTGCGGCCTCGGCGACGCAATCTGCGTGCCTGCCGAGTTCTTCTCTCCCGCCGACTTCTCGCTGCTCTGGGCCGACGCCCCCGAGGCGATGCTGGAATTGTGCAAAGTCGCCAACGAGCGGCTGTGCGAGGCGGTGGAGAAAGCTCTAGATGCCGGCATTGATGCCTTCCGGTTTCTCGGCGGCGAGTACGCCAGCACGCAGCTCGGACCGACGGCCTACAGAACGCTGGTGAGTGATCTCGACCGGCAGGTCACCGACATCATGCACGAGCGCGGGGCCGTCGTGTACTACCATAATCACGGGCCGACGATGAGGTATCTCGAACTGATTGCCGATGTGGGGATGGACGCCTGCGACTGCTTCGAGGCTCCGCCGTGGGGCGATTGCGACCTCGTCGAGGCCAAGCGGCGCATCGGCGACCGCGTCTGCTTCGTCGGCAATCTCGACGATATGGAGAACCTCGAGAAGATGGACGTGGAGGTCATCAAGCAGATGGGCCGCGAGCGCATCCGCCAGGCTGGGCCGGGCGGCTTCGTCCTCGGCGGCACCGCGTCGGGCACGTACGGTGAAAAGGCGGCGCGCAACTTCATGGCTCTGGTCGATGTGTCGCGTGAGATGGCGGCGGGCTAGACGATGCTGAAGCGCTTCTGGCTCAGCGACTACGCACGCGATCTTGCGGGCCTGGTCGGGTTCGCAGTCACCGCGTGGCTTTTACACCGCGCCGGGTGGCCCTGGTGGGCCTGGGCGCCGGCGGCGGCGTTGGCGGGCATCGTCGCCGTGACCGCAGTCATCATCAGTTGGTTCGAGTATCAGCGGGCGACCTACGAGGCCGACGCCGCCCGGACGAAGGAGCGGCTCCGTAATGGCGAGATGGAGCCGTAGGGGTGGACGGCCACCTCACCCCCCAGCCCCCTCTCCACAAGTGGAGCGGGGGAGAACGGCCCTACCCTGTCCGGTTCGCGGCTTCCTACCCCTGCCGGGCTTCGCCCGGCGGTCCCCTCCCTCGTAGG
>CAYWBK010000751.1:0-1764 GCA_964455745.1 uncultured Armatimonadia bacterium | reverse complement strand
CTAAGGGTCCCCGCCTGCGGCGGGGCCGGGCGTCCTGCGGACGCGACGGCACGGACAACGATCACGTGCCGAGGTACTCTGTTCAGCCACTGTCAAGCACCCACACACATTGAAGAAGAGCCCTTGCAGGAATTCGGCTGCTCGCGACGAATAGGTATCTCCAGGCACAATGCAGGGGTTGGCGTGGAGGCTGCCATGAAGTGGCGACAGATCACCAGCGATGAGGCATTGGCTCTCTTTGACTACGGCCGCCCGCTCGGTTGCTATCGGGACGCGCCCGATGGAACGTGGCGCTGGTCCGGGGTGATCAGGAAGAGTCCTTCCGGCTGTGACGCTACGCGCCATCAACCACCCGAACCAGCTCTTCCCCGCAGGGAAGCGAGAGACCTGACCGTGTGGTATGCGGTCGACGACTGAACGCCGCCGGGCCGCCGTGATGGCAAAGGTGTTGCCAGCGTGCAAGGCTGCCTTCGCGGGGGCGATCCGGCGAGGCGGCGAATGGCGCCTGCGGAAGGCCGTCATTTCATGATCCGTCAATCGCCACAGGGTCAATCCCCTGTCGGGAAAGCCACGCTGCCACCCACGATTCCTGCGATATCCGGCTGATGTTGGACTCGGTGCTTGCAGTTTCCAGGTCGGCCAGCACCTGTCGCCGCAGCTCCGGGTCGCTCGGACCGGTGGGCGAGCCCTGGCTGTCGATAGCGATTCGGCATAGTGCGCGGTTCAACTCGTAATAGTGGAACCACTGGCCCTGTCCCTCGGCATCCCGTAAGGCGATTGCCTGCTGCAACTGCTCCAGCGCGGCGTGCCAGTCAGGCTCTTGCTGGTCTTTGAGGGCATACCCGTACTGGCCGCGATAGCGATGATTGTTGGGTTCGAGATCGACGAGCGCCTTGAAGAGAGGCACGGTTCGAGTGACCAGCCATTTCTCGGTCCGCCAGCTTGTGCTGCGGGTCTCGACGGCCCTCTGGAAGGCGATCTCCCGCGTCCCATCGGAGGCCGTCTTGAGGGCTTCAGCCAGGTCGGCTTCGGGGGTCTCAGGCGCTCGGAGTTCGCACTGTTGCATCACAAGCTTCAAAGTGGCGGCGTCGGCCGTTTGCTGCTCCTGTCTTTTCTGCAACTCGCCTTCAAGACTCTGCTGCTTCTGCGAGACCTCCTCGGTCTGCCGGGAGAGGCGGTCCACAGTCGCGGATAGCGCCCGGTCCAGCATCGCCGGTCCTCCATACCCGCCCACAAGCGCCATTGCCAGCACCCGCAGGAAGTCCTTGGTCGTGTCTGTCGAGATATCCAGCGGCGCAACAAGGAAGATCGCGATCGCCCCTGCGGAGCCATAGACGACATCAGCGACACATCCAAGTTGCCATTTGTGCGCTTCGGCCCTGTGAGGCCATACAAGCCCGTTCTTGCCGTCTTTCCTGTACCCGAACAGAAGCCCTCCGACTGCGCCCATCCCGAGCAAAGTCACAATAAGCTGGGTGTCAACGTTTGCCATCATCTTCCCCTCCAGACCTTGCGCCGGTGCGCTGCTCGCGATACCGGATGCAGGTACGCGCTGAAGCGGCCCCGCGTGAGGCGGCATTCATCGGGCAAACGTCGCGCCCGCCGGCCTCGCTGACTATCCGCCCTTGGCATAACTGATTCGGTCATTGCGCCATATATCCTTCTGCTCGAAGGAGGGCTCTTCCTCAATGTGTGTGGACAGATGCCGTGAACTGGTCTTGGCGAGGGGGGTAGCCGACTGCGCCGGGTAAGCCGTTGCCGTTG
>CAYWBK010000750.1:0-1782 GCA_964455745.1 uncultured Armatimonadia bacterium | reverse complement strand
GTTGCGGCTATTCCGGCTTGACGATTGCTTGGCAGGGAAAGGCGGAGCATACTCCCATGATCTCTGGGGCTCGAGCTTTCTGGGGCAACGAGGACGGGATGACCACGGTCGAGTATGCGCTTTTGCTCGGGCTCATCACACTGGCGAGCATCGGTGCGTTCGCGGCCCTGGGCAGCGGCAACCACAATAGCGTTACTAGCTCTGTCAGTCGCATCTCGGGATCGATGTCGCACGCGGCCACGGCGCATTAGGGACATCGGGGCGTCATCCGCACAGCTTGGCGTATAGCGTTTGCACCTCATCGGCGACCCGGTTTGCGTCGAACAGTCGGGCAGCGCGCTCCCGTCCCGCATCCCCCATCGCCTTCGCGTATTTCGGGTCCGCAAGCAGCGCCTCGAGCGCCTCGGTCAACTCCTCCGGCGCTTCCGGCTTGACCAACAGCCCCGTTTCGCCCTCCGCAACCACCTCGGGAACTCCCCCTGCCCGACAGGCCACAACCGGCTTCGCGACCGCCATCGCCTCGACGATCGCCCGCCCGAACGGCTCGTTGACGGAGGGGAGGCAGAAGATGTCCGCAAGCCGGAGTAACTCCGGCACGTCGTCGCGATTCCCCAGCCAATACACGCTCTCGCCAATCCCCTCGCGCTCCGCCAGCAAACGCAGTTCAGTCTCATAAGCTTCGTCCCAGAAGGCCACCGCTCCCACGACCAGCAGCACGGCCTCGGGCCGCGTCTCCCGAACCTGCGCGAAAGCCGCCAGGAGGTCGCGGTGTCCCTTCCACGGCGTGAGTCGTCCGACGATGATGACCACCGGCGCGTGCCTTTCGATGCCCAGGTCACGCCGGAGGCCCTCCGACGGCTTGCCCGCCGCGAACCGGTCCAGGGGGACGCCGTTGTGGATGACGGTGACCGGGATGTCAAGCCCGTCGAACTGCCCCGCCACCGCCTCGGAAATCGCGATCACATTGGGCCGAAGCATCTGCGCGGAACGGCGCAGAAACTGCAGCGCTCGGCCCTCCAGGATGTCGCGTATGTGCCAGATGAGGGGCTTGCGCAGGCGTCGCGCGGCCACGCCGCCGAGGAAATGGCTCTTGACGGAGTTGGTGTGGATGACAGCCGGGTCGATGTCACGCAGGGCCTTGTGCGCCGCTGCGAAGGGCTTCGCACTCGCCCCGAAGCGCAGCAGATGCGGCATCCAGCGCGCCGGCCCCTCATCGCGCCGGGCCTCGAGCATGGCGCTAGGCTCGAAGGCGGCCACGCGCCGGATGTCTCCCAGGGCGGGGTCGGAGACCCAATCGGCCCCCTCCGAATGAACCAGCACGGGGTCAAACCGGCTGCGGTCGAGGCGCGCGATCAGCTCGATGAGGCTCTTCTGCGCGCCACCGGTCTCCAGGGCATGATCGACATAGGCGATTGTGCAAGGCATGGGCTTGTCTATTATGGCAATGCACCGCGCACCGAGAACTTGTCGGCATTACTGCGCCAGTTGCATAGATGGCATTCCACAAGATACGCAACGTGGGGAACGTACGGCAACCAACCACAGAAAACACAGCGAGCACAATCAAAGGCAACGCCCCTCAGACGTCATCGGGCAGGCCGTTCCCCAGTCGCTCTCTGTGCACTCTGTGCACTCTGTGGTCGAATGCCGTACGCCTCCCATCGTAGGCTCTTCCTCAATGTGTGTGTGGAGCTTGACAGTGGCTGAACAGACCACCTCAGACGCATGGTCGTTGGCCGTGCCGTTGCGTCCGCAGGACGCCCGGCCCCGCCGCAGGCGGGG
>CAYWBK010000749.1:0-1785 GCA_964455745.1 uncultured Armatimonadia bacterium | reverse complement strand
CCCATCCGAAACACCAATTGTCAATGTGCGGAAAATGAGTCTGTGTCTCTGTGGTCAATCGCCGTCCATCTCTCCGCAGGGCATCTCATTGCCGAGCAGGGCCGCACAACCGGCGTAGTAATACCAAGCAGCAGCGAAGCAAATCCGAACACACCGGAGTGAACCGATGAACTGCACTGACCCGAATTGCGACTGGCGTACCGTCGACCAAGCCCGCTACTTCTGCTCCTGGAGCGGCGGCAAGGATTCGTGCCTCGCGCTGCATCGGGCGATGGCGCGATGGGGCGCGCCGGAGGCGCTCGTGAATATCCTCACCGAAGGCGGCACGCACTCACGTTCGCACGGGCTGCCGGTCCGGGCGCTCGAAGCGCAGGCAGCGGCTATCGGCGTGCCCATCGTCCAGCGGAACGCCACCTGGGCGGACTACGAGGCGCAGTTTGTGGATGCCTTGAAGCAACTGCGGGCACAGGGCGTTGAGGCCGGAGTCTTCGGCGACATCGACCTGCAGGTCCACTGGGACTGGGAGAAAGGCGTTTGCGCGCAGGCCGGGATGACGGCTTTCGAGCCGCTATGGCAAGACGCGCATCAGGCGCTTGTCGCCGAGTTCCTCGCCGCCGGGTTCGAGGCCACGATCGTGACCGTCAATCTCGAACGCGTGCCGGAGGAGTTCCTTGGCCGGTCGTTTTCGACCGACACGGTCGCCGAGCTGATGAGCCTCGGCGTCGACGTCAGCGGCGAGGGCGGGGAGTTTCACACAGTCGTACTGGACGGGCCGATCTTCAGCAGCCCCATAGCGGTTGAGAAGGTCGGCATCCGCAGGCATGAGGGGTATGCAACACTCGAACTGCGATGAGATACCAATGCGTAGCAAGGCGAATCACGACGGACTTGAGGAGTCCACGCAGATGAACCACAAAACCGGATACAGGGGCTTTACGCTCATTGAACTACTTGTCGTTATCGCGATCATCGCGATTCTGGCCGCCATTCTGTTCCCCGTCTTCGCCCGCGCGAGGGAAAAGGCGCGACAGGCTTCGTGCATCAGCAATCTCAAGCAGATCGCCCTTGGCTTCACGATGTATGCGCAGGACTACGATGAGACCTTTCCAAGCTACTATGCTGACGCGAGTTGGAGTCATTTCTACTACTGGGATGTGACGGAGGACGGGAGCGGCAATGTCATCGGCGCTGGTTTGCTGGACCCATATATGAAGAACGGTCAGATCACCGCCTGCCCGTCGGCGCAGGGGCTCTACCCACAAACAACGCCGCAATACTCGGGCTACGGCTACAATACGTCCTGGCTCGGCCCCAACCTCGCCTGGGACGGGCGGAGCCCGGCTACTCTGGCCGCCGTCGCGTATCCATCGCAGACCGTGCTCGCCTGCGACAGCGCTTACTGGGCAACAACGGCTCCGATCGGCCTGTGGCTGAACAACTTGCTGCGGTCGCCACTGGACGCCAGCTACGGATGGGTTGGACCCAATGTGCACTTCCGGCACAACGGCGTCGCCGATGTGGCGTATGTCGATGGGCACGTAAAGGCGGTCACTCGCAAGTATAACGTATCAGCAAACGACCCGACGCTCGGCGACCTATCGTCCGACGATAGTGCATATAGCCTCACCGGCAACTGAGAAGCTGCACCCGGAGGTCAGCATGGGACGCCTCATTTTGATCACCGGCGGCGCTCGGAGCGGCAAGAGCCGCCTTGCCGAGGAGATCGCCGATAGGGCAGGCGGCGACGAGGTGACGTACATTGCCACCTGCCAGCCGGCGGACGAG
>CAYWBK010000748.1:0-1793 GCA_964455745.1 uncultured Armatimonadia bacterium | reverse complement strand
CGTTGCCGTTCTCTGTGTCCTCTGTGTCTCTGTGGTCAATCGCCGTCCATTTCTCGGCAGGGCATCTCATTGCCGAGCAGGGCCGGCGCAACTGGCGTAGTAATAGTACCTGCAATTGGAAGACGCAACCCGTGACACCTCACGCCTTGACCGTTGAAAGTGCCATATCAAAAACGATGCTCCTGTTCACAAGATGCGCTGTAATATGCAGCACGCGACCTGCCAGGAGATGCTCGCGATGACACGGATTGCCAGCCGATCTGCACTTGTTGTGTTGTTTTGCCTGGAGTTCGGGGCTGTCGTCGCCCTGGCTCAAGGCGGCGGGCCGGCCACTCCCGTCGACACCAAGGATCCCGCCGCGCTCGCGACGGCATACGGCCTCGCGTGCGCGAAGGCGGACACGGAAGCGGCGCTGAGGCTGCTGGCGGCGGAACCCCAGGGGCAGCCGAAGTTCGGCGACGTGCTCGCCGACTTCCCGGACGGAATGGGGAACGTCGATCCCGCGACTTTCCTGCGGCAGTTCATGCTGGCCCCGGTCCTGGGCGCCGGCGCTCAGACCGTCGGGAAGCCCGAGATCGACGGCGACACTGCGCGGGTGCCGGTCACTCTGACGCTGACCGTGAGCCAGACCTACGTCATGCGCAAGCAGCCGGACGGGACGTGGAAGCTCGATCTGCCTGAGACGATCAAAACCACCAGCGGCACGCGCGCATGGTATCTGATGCAACAGGAGAAGGCCCAGCAGGCCGAGTGTATCAGCAACCTCAAGCAGCTTGGCCTGGCAGCCCTCATGTTCGCGCAGGACCATGACGAGACGTTCCCCTCCGCCGAGAAATGGACGGATGAGCTGATGCCATATATGGGGGACCCCGGCATCCTGAAGTGCCCGGCGGCGGGCGGGCTTGAATGCGCCTATCTGTTCAACGCGAACCTGGGCGGGCGCCATCTCGCCGAGGTCGCCAACGCCGCCGAGGTAGTGCTTTTCTTCGAGGGGGGCGACGGCACGCGGAATGGGTCTGCGAAGGCAATGGAGCTTGGCCCCAAGGCGCGGCACAACGGCGGATATGACTTCGCATTCCTGGACGGGCATGTGAAGTGGGTCAGCGCAAAGGACGCTCCGAAGCTGCAGTTCGTGCCGGAGATCGCCAAGCCCGCCGAGAGGAAACCCACCTGCCCCGACCACCTGCGAGTTCTCGCGGATGCGGCACTGAAGTACGCAAAGGACCATGAGGATACGCTGCCGCCGGCGAAGACCTGGTCGGACGACTTGAAGGCCTATGTCAACGACGACACCGTGTTTCAATGCGTGAACGAGGCGGGCCTGCCGGGCGGCTACGCGATGAACTCCAAAGTGGCAGGGAAGGCTTTGGCGGGCATCGAGAACCCGGACAAGACGGTGTTGTTCTTCGAGACGACCTCGGCGGACCGCAACGCCGCCGATCCGCTGGACAGTCTTGTGCCCGAGGGACGCCACAATGGGGGCAACTACTTCGCCTACGTGGATGGCCACGTGAAGTGGCTTAAGATTGGGGCGCGACCGTGAACGGGGGCGCGATGAACGCGAGGGATCGAGAAAGCATCAGGGCTCTTCCTCAATGTGTGTGGGTAGATGCCGCAAACTGGTCCTGGCGAGGGGGGTAGCCGACTGCTCCGGGTAAGCCGTTGCCGTCGCGTCCGCAGGACGCCTCGCCCCGCCGCAGGCGGGGAACCTCAGCCGGGCGCTTCAGCGCCCGGTTCGGGGCCGGTAGTTAGGGCCGTTTCCGTCCGCAGGACGGGTGGCGGCGCAGCCGCCC
>CAYWBK010000747.1:0-1796 GCA_964455745.1 uncultured Armatimonadia bacterium | reverse complement strand
GGGCCGGGAATCCGGGGGCTTACGCCGGGCTGGCGCGAGCGCCAGCATGGCTAGACTCCGACGCCCCCTTCGGGGGCTTGACGGCAACGGCACGAACCAGATCATTGCGTCCCACGCGCGGAAATGTGGGTAAAGCATAGCCGCAAGCGGAGATGGAGTCATCCTTTCCATCGTTTCAGAGTGCCGGAACCCGGCATGACGGCTGCCTCCATCACCGGCCGTCCGCCGTTACTCGTTGCCGTCGCTCCTCGCCGTGGCCGTTCGCCGTCCGCTCATCATTCATCATTCAGCGCTCATCACTCGCCGTCCTCTACAGTCTGCCGCGGGCCTTCACTGCGAGGTACTCGTTCACCGTCTTGACGGTCAGGTGCTCAGGCTCCACATCCAGCACCATTGCCCCGCGCTGTCGCAGGGCCGAGGCGACCTGCTCGCGTTCCTGGAGCAGCCGGGTCGCGATCGCCTTGCGGTAGGCAGCCTGCTCGTCCTCGGGGGCGCTTGCTGCCGCGGCGACGAGATCGGAATCGCGCAACGTGATGAGAAGCGGGAGGTGGTGCGGATAGAGCGCGGCGGTATGCGCGAGCAGTTCTTCCGAGGCTCGCGCGTCGATCAGGTCGGTGAAGATGACCACCAGCGCGCGCTTCCTCGCCCTCCCATACAGCAGCGAGAAGGCAGCCCCGTAATCAGGCTCCTCGAGACGCGCCTGGACGCCGTAAAGCTCGTGCAACAAGCGGCCGACCTGCGCACGCCCCTTGGTCGGCGGCACGAACGTCTGCACCGCGTCCGCGAAAACGACGAGCCCGACCGCGTCGTCCTTCTGTACCGCGACATAAGCCAGCATCAGCGCCGCGTTGATCGCGTAGTCCAGCTTCGACAGCCCGGCCCACTCGGCGGACATCATCCTGCCGGCATCGAGCATCAGGATGAGGTTTTGGCTCCGCTCGATCTCCAACTCGCGGCTGATCGGCACGCGCCGCCGGGCCGTCGCCTTCCAGTCCACCCGGCGGAAATCGTCGTCCGGCACATATTCGCGCAGGCTCTCGAACTCCGTGCCTTCGCCATGCCGCCGCACGACCCGGTAGCCCGCCTCGTGCAGACGCGAGGCCCGCACGAGATAGTCGTACTTCTCGACCTCGAGCAGGTTGGGGAAGACCTTAACGTCCGCCGCAGCCCGGAAATCTCGCTGCCAGTAGCTCAGCCCCAACAGGCCGCGCCCACGGGCGTGCAGGTTGCCGAAATGGTAGTCCCCCCTGGCTCGCGGGCGGGTCAGGTAGGTGGCCTGCGCCTCGTCATACGCGGCCACCCGTGTCAGAGTCTCGCGCCGCGGTGTGTCGAACTGCGTGGGGGGATCGTCCTTGACGACAAGCCGCAGGGGAAGCGGCGCGCGGCTGCGGACGGTGACGGTGATCGGGTTGTCGACCCCCAACGCCAGGTTCTCACCATGCGACCGGACAAGCTCTATCTTCGCCAGCCGCCGGGTGAACAGGCTGTCAACGATGGCGAGCGCCAGCACGGCCCCCGCCCAAACCAAACTGGCGCGAACGAGGGCCGGTCCCCACACGCTCAGAGCCATCAGGGGGATCGAAACGGATAGCAGCAGGAGGCCGAGAGGGGTCAAGGCCATGAGTCAAAGGAATGACGAAGTAGGAAGACGGAAGATGGAATAGAGAACTGACGGCGACCGGCGCACCTGGGCACTTCACAGATCACGCCGAGTCGTCTGCCGTTTCTCCTTCTTCTGTATTCCGAGCCAGTTGCAAAAGTCGCGATGTAGGTGCATTTCGCCCCAGGGCTGAATC
>CAYWBK010000746.1:0-1798 GCA_964455745.1 uncultured Armatimonadia bacterium | reverse complement strand
AGAGGCTGACCGTATCCCAATATGAAGCGCGAACGGCATTGAACCACGGAGACACAGAGGGCACAGAGAACGACTGGGAAGCGGCCGCCCGCCCCGCGATAGGCGTTAAGGGACGTTGCCGTTCTCTGTGTTCTCTGTGTCTCGGTGGTCAATCGCCGTCCATTTCTCCGCATCGTATCTCATTGCCGAGCAGGGCCGCACAACCGGCGTAGGGATACTACCTACAACTGAAGGACGCACCCGTGGCTGGTCCCGCTCGTTGACAGTGCACCTGTGGGGCCACTATAATGATACGTGAGGGGTGGAAACTGCGGTTTCAGGCGCACGCGCGCTTGCCGGAGCCTTAAGGGCGCGGCTGGCCGCTTATCGCACGTCCCGCGCATTCAGTGGGGTTGAATCGGCACAAGAGAAGGCAGAAGACATCGTTGAAAGCGGAACTCGTCTCAGTTGGCACCGAGCTGCTGCTGGGTGAGATTACCGACACAAATGCTGTATACATCTCCCAGCGGCTGGCTGACATCGGCGTAGACATTCACTTCCGGCACACCGTGGGCGACAACCTGGACCGGCTCGTCTCTGTCCTGAGGGAAGCGGGCACCAGGTGTGACGCAGTCATCATGTGCGGGGGCCTCGGACCCACCGAGGATGACATCACCCGTGACGGGATCGCCGCTGTGACCGGGCGACCCCTGCAGCGCGATGCCGATGCGGTGGCGCATTTGAAGGACTTTTTCGCCCGCCGCGGCATCGTCCCCACCGAGAACAACCTCAAGCAGTGTGACGCGCCTCAGGGGGGCACTCTCCTCGAGAACACCTGCGGTACTGCACCCGGACTCCTCGTCGAGCACGAGGGCGTGGCCTTTTTCGCCGTGCCCGGCCCACCCACCGAAATGCGCGAGATGATGGACCGCAGCGTGCTTCCGTGGCTGCGCGAGCGCGTCGGGGCCGAGGGCGGCGGCATCCTGCATACGCGCACGCTGCGGGTGTGCGATCTCGGCGAGAGCATGGTCGCCAGTCAGATCGGCGACCTCATCCGCGATCAGACTGATCCCACCATCGCCCTGTACGCCTCGCCCGGAGAGGTCAAGGTGCGGTTCGCCACCAAGGATCGCGACGAGGCGGCGGCACAAGCGCGCCTGGGGGACCTGGAAGCCAATATCCGGGCGATTCTCGGCATTCACGTCTACGGCACGGACGACGAGAACATGGAGCGAGCCGTCGGAACCGTTCTCCTGGAGCGGAACGCCACCGTCGCCTCGGCGGAAAGCTGCACCGGCGGCCTCGTCGCCAGCCGGATCACGGACGTTCCCGGGGCCTCGCGATATTTCCTCACGGGTGTTGTCGCTTACGCCAACGACACGAAACGCTGGCTTCTGGGCGTGTCCCAGGAGATCCTCGACACCGAGGGCGCGGTCAGCGAGGCCTGCGCGCGGGCGATGGCCGAGGGGGTGCGGGGGATCAACGGGGCCGACTTCGGCGTCGCGACGACCGGCATCGCCGGTCCGGACGGGGGCACGGAGACGAAACCGGTGGGACTGGTTTATATCGCCGTGGCGGACGCGAACGGGACGGTTTGTATCGAGCAGAACTGGCCCGGCACGCGGGACCAGTTCAAGCAACGCGTGTCGCAGATGGCGCTGAACCTGCTGCGGAAGCGGATTCTGGGGCAGGTGTGAAGGCAGCTCACGCGCCAAATTCCGGCGCTCTGAGGCGATGGGAACGGCCCTACCCCGCCCGCTTCGCGGGCACCCCTCCCGTGGACCCGCCGCAGGCGGGTATGGGAGGGGAGAGGCAAACG
>CAYWBK010000745.1:0-1810 GCA_964455745.1 uncultured Armatimonadia bacterium | reverse complement strand
TGAAGCATCCGGCTGAGGGGCGCTTCGCGCCGGGCGTCCTGCGGACGCAACGACAGCGGCTTCGTCTACGCCCTGATATAAGACCCCGGCCAAGACCAATTCCGAGGTCACTACCCACACACATTGAGGAAGAGCCAACCGTACTATTGCCCCACCACCACATAGCACACCGCGAGCCGCACGTCTTTCCCGTAGTTCCGCGCCGTGAGCGACGGCACTGCCGCGACCGGCACCTCGATTATTCGCCCGTCGATCAACTTCAGGTCGGTCGTCTCCCCGGTCGCGGTCACGAGCTTCGCGGCCGTTGCCTGCACGGGGGTTTTCAGCGTGACCCGCACCGTCGGGTGCGCCCCCTGCGTCGCCGGGGCGATGCACAGGCCGATCACGATTCGCTCCCCGCACCGGAAGCCCATTGCCGCCTGCGCCTCTTCGTTCAGCGCGAAGGGCAGCGGCGGGTCGAGCGCGTAGTCATCGAAGGCCTGCAGTGTTCCGTCGCCGAGGAGCCGCTGCAGGACCTCGGCGCGCTTGCCGTGCTCGGAGATATAGCCGTCCGGGCCGGTCAGACACTTCGGCGCATCGGGGCCGGCTCCCCAGAACGCGAACCAGAAGAGCTTGTACTTCTCCGCGAAGCTCCAGTCGTGCTTCAGCGCCCAGTACATTGCGCGAAGATACGTGTTCGGGTAGTTGTTGGGGAAATCGAGATAGCCGATCTCGGTCTGCCAGATGCCCCGGCAGCGCCCGGTCGCGATCCATGTGTCGTAGATGCGCTGCCACCAATCCAGCGTGCAGTAATGGATGTCCACGATGTCCGTCACGCGCCAGGCGTCGTGGTAGGCGAGCATCCCGTCCAGACGCTCGGGCTCGCCGCACGGCCACCCGCCGAACACCACCGCGCATCCGTACTTGCGGATGATCTTCGCGGCGGGGATGTAGATCGTGTCGATCCACTGCTCCTCCGACTTGCCGTGCCAGAAGCCCGCCTTGCGCGTCGGCTCGTTCCACACCTGGAAGTATCGCAGGTTGAACGGCGGCCGGCTATACCGGGCGACCGTGTGCTCGACGAAGCTCGTCCAGTCGGCGGGATTGTCCGGGGGCGCGAAACCGTCGTGGCTCGCATTCGCCCACCCCGCGCTGTACCCCAGCATCGGCAGGATCTCGCAGCCTGCGGCGTGGCAGTCGAGCACCAGGCGGTCGTATTGCGCCCACACAAATTCGCCCTTCCTCGGCTCGATGGCCCCCCAGGCGAAGTCCTGCCGCCCCCAGCCGATTCCAAAGCGCTGGAAGGCGAGGTTCGGCGGGTTGTTCGCTCCCTGGAACATGTCGAGCTGTGGCATCCCCAGTCGCGGGGGGATGGTCGCCTCGGGGGCCGGGGCTGCATTGATGGGAGCGGCGAGTGCGGAGGAGAGGAGGATCGTGCCAAGCAGGAGTCGTAGCATCATTTCACCATGAAACATGGGGCCGGATCGGTCCTGTCATTGGTGCGCCGCTTTGACAACCGGCAGATGAAGGAAGAACGGCGTTGAACCACAGAGACACAGAGGGCACAGAGAACGACTGGGAAACGGCCCCCATGATAGACGTTCAATGACGGTGTCGTCACTGTGTCCCCCGTGTCTCTGTGGTCAATCGCCGTCAATTCCTCCGCAGGGCATCTCATTGCCGAGCAGGGCCGCGCAACCGGCGTAGTAGTACTATCCAAGCTATGGCATCTCAGCCGCCAGCTCGTCATAAAGGAAGCCGACCTTGAGGACGACCGGGCTGCCGTCGCTGCGAACGCCGGGGGCTACATAGCTGAGCGAGGGGTATGTGC
>CAYWBK010000744.1:0-1835 GCA_964455745.1 uncultured Armatimonadia bacterium | reverse complement strand
ACGCAATATCATTCGCCAAACGGCGGGCCGTTTCATGTTAGCCCCTCCACACGGGCGGCGTCTGGCCTTAACTTAACGCCTATGCCCCGTCGCCCCTACTTCCCGCGCGGCGCGCCTTTGCCCTGTGACGGCAGCAGGCTGCTGTCGATGAGGCCCGTGACATCGGGCGCCGTCTTCGCATAGCCCACCTCGTGCATGACCTCGGCCATCGCCTGCAAGGCCTCGGGGTTCAAGCGGGTGGTGAATTCGATCCGCCCGAGAGCCTTCGAGATCACCTCGGGCTTAAGCTCCTTGCCCGTCAACACTTTCAGTTCGGCATTTAGTGCCGCCACATCCGCCTCGGACTTCGCACTGAGGCGGTCGGTCAGTGTCTGCAGGGCCTCCACGAACGACTTGACGATCTCGCGGTGCTGGTCGAGGAAGGCCTTGCGGGCGACCAGGACGGTCACCGGGTAGTCCCCGTCGCGCCAGATGGGCTTCCAGTCGAGGACGACCAACGCGCCGGATTCGGTCTCCAGGCGAGCTCCCCAAGGCTCGGGGACGCAGGCGGCGTCGAGCTGACCCGTGGTGAAGAGGCTTTGCACGTTCGGGTTTTCGACGGGCAGTATCGTCGTATTCCCGCCCTGGTCTTTGAGCTTGATGTTCGCCTGAGCGAGGAGATGCCGCAGCATCGCATCTTGCGTATTGCCCAGTTGCGGGACGGCGATGCGCTTGCCCTCGAGATCGGCGACCTTCGCGATTCCGCTGTCGTTGCGCGCCACGAGCACGCTTCCGCCGTTGGCGACATTGGCGATGATCGCCAGGTCCCCGCCCCTGGCGAAGGCGTTGATCGCTGGCGTGGGGCCGACGAAGGCGAGGTCGATTGCGCTGGCGTGGAGAGCCTCCATCGCCGACGGGCCGGCGTTGAAGACCTTGGTCTCCAGCTTCGCCCCAGCGCCGAGGGCGGTGGCGAAGGCATGTTCGCCCGTTGCGAAGCCGAGAACGGCCGGCGCGTGGGTGACGTTCGGGAAGTATCCGACGCGCACGGTCACAACGGCCTGGGGCGCCGAGGCATCCTTCTCAGCAGGCGGCTTCGGCGCGGACGGCCGGCATCCGTATAGGAATGCGAGGGCGAGCGCGGCAGTCAGAAATATGGCCCAGCGGGACGGTGTCAGGGCTATCTCCCCCTTCGGGTTGGTGAGCGAGGCGGAAGTGTAGTGCTGTGGGCAGGGGAAGTCAACCACATCCAGCGATACCCAGACAACTAACCACGGGTGCGTCTTTCAATTGTAGGGAGTATTACTACGCCGGTTACGCGGCCCTGCTTGGCAGTGAGATGCGATGCGGAGAAATGGACGGCGATTGACCACAGAGACACAGAGGACACAGAGAACGGCAACGTCCCTTAACGCCTATCGTGGGGCAGGCCGGCCGTTTCCCAGCCGTTCTCTGTGCCCTCCGTGTCTCCGTGGTTCAATGCCGTTCGTCCTTCATCTTGGGATACGGTCAGCCTCTGACAAGATTCCGGGCGCTTCGTCTGCCGGTTGTCAAAACGGCGTAATGATGGTAGGTAATCGGCGGTAATCGAGCCGAATTCAACAGCCAAACGACAGGCCGTCGGGGCTATGCTTCTACGGAACTATCCCCCAAGTCCCATCCATCCTGTGTCCTGCTTCGTTCCCTGACGCCATGCTTGCGGCAGTTCTACCTACAATCGGCGGGCGGACCTGGTGCGATCCCCTCTGGTACGATCTACTTGTTCAGCAGTCCCAGCAGGTACGCCGTGCCCTCGCGCGCGGCCTGGATCGGGTCGCCGGAGCCCTCGTACTCAAACGAGAAGTACCCGTCGTAGCCGA
>CAYWBK010000743.1:0-1851 GCA_964455745.1 uncultured Armatimonadia bacterium | reverse complement strand
CCGAGACGACTTGTTCAGCCCGTGTCAAGATCCCCACACACATTGAGGAAGAGCCAAGCTCAAGCGCCTATACCCAAAGATTCATGTGCAATTGAGACACTGGCATCCCCCGTAATCCTGTGCCGGTTGAATGCAAACCGAACCCTGCGATTCTACTGCCTGACCTGAATCTGCACCGCTGTGCCGTATGCGAGGACCTCGGTGACGCCGTCCATGACCTCGTTGGCATCGTAACGGAACGCCACGATCGCATTGGCCCCGATCTGCGCCGCATGCACGCGCATGAGGTCGAAGGCCTCCTGGCGCGCGTGCTCGCATAGCTCCGTATAGACCGTGATGTTGCCTCCCACCAGGGTCTGCAGGCCGCCGAGCATGTTCCCCACAACGCTGCGTGAGCGCACGGTGATGCCGCGCACGACACCCAGATAGCGGACGATGTCATACCCCTGCATTTCATAGGTGGTGGTGCAGAAAGCGGGATCGACGCCCTGTTGCTGCTGGCTCATGGGAGACCTCCTGAGGGACGATGGACGCTGAATGGCGGACGATGGGCGAGACGACAACAGCCACGAGGGAAGTTTCGCCCGTATGCCGGGTGAGACCTGCGGCGGTCGGGAGCAAACGGCGAGCGGCCGGGGTGGACCGCTCGCCGTTCGTCATGCGGGGAACGATGCTAGTGCTCCGTCAGTCGTGAATCTTTAGGCAGAGGCTGTAAGGCCACGCACATCAATGACCTATACGTCCTGGGGGATTGCATCCCCCAGACCCCCGCATTCTGGACGCCTTTGACCCTGAAAATCGCGGGGGTTTGGGGGATGCAATCCCCCAAGGTGTCAGGGCCGTTCAGCGACTTACTGTTTTGCCGTTCTGCCAAAGATTTTCGTCTGACAAGGTACTAGAAGATCAGAAAGTTCTTCTTCGGATTGCCGCAGATCGGGCATTTGTCCGGGGCCTCGCCAACGCCGGTGTGGCCGCAGTGATTGCAGATATAGATCGGCTCATCCCCAAGATCGCCGCCGGCGGCGACCTTCCCCAAGGCTTCCTTATATAGCGGCCGGTGGATCTTTTCCGCCTCGATCGCGTAGTGGAAACCCTTTTCGGCCACGGCGTCGCCTTCGGCGTTTGCGACGGCGATGAACGCCGGGTACATGTTCTCAACCTCAAAGTCCTCGCCCCCGTGCGCGGCCTTCAGGTTCTCCTCGGTGCTGCCTACCAGCCCCAGAAGCCCGGCATAGTGGGTCGCGTGGACCTGCTCCGCGAAGGAGATCGCCCGGAACAGCCGCGCGATATTCGTCTTTCCTTCCTTTTCGGCTGCCGCCGCGAAGGCGGCGTACTTGATGTGCGCCTGGCTCTCTCCCGCCATCGCCGCTTTGACGTTATCTTCGGTCATTGGACGCATGTTGCTTCACACTCCTTGTTCTTCATATCGCACAGCGAACAGCCTGCTGTCAGTTGCTATAGTACAATATTCGCCGCGCTATTGTACATCCCTTCTATCATGCGGCGAAAACGTGTTCGTCTGATGGCACTGGTGCAGGCTGCAGCGCAGCGGGCTGTCGCTCTGCGGTCGATGCGGGACCCCCCGGGGAGGGCAGAGTTACGCGGCGTCGGGCACGGGTGGGGGCCCTCCCGCCGACCGGAGGGTGCGTCTTTCAATTGTAGGTAGTATTACCATGCCGGTTGTGCGGCCCTGTTCGGCAATGAGATGCCCTGCGGGGAGATGGACGGCGGTGGACCACAGAGACACAGAGGACACAGAGAACGTCCCTTAACGCCTATCGTGGGGCATGCTCAGTCGTTCTCTGTGCCCTCTGTCTCATTTTCCGCACATTGACAATTGGTGTTTCGGAT
>CAYWBK010000742.1:0-1862 GCA_964455745.1 uncultured Armatimonadia bacterium | reverse complement strand
GTGTGCGTGACAGGTAGATCGGGATTCGGGTAGGTCGGATATGGCGGGCTGTGCGGGCTTTCAGTGACCCGCATGGTCCGCCATTTGCCTTTCAGGAACCGTCCGAGGAAGAAGAACGCCAGAACCACGATGAACACGGTCAGGGCGGTCCACGCCGCCCAGATGCTGCCCTTGCCATCGCGGCAGATGAACCAGGTCGGGACGACCATCAAGCTCATGCTCAACGACGAGGACATCAGCATCACGAACAGCGTGTCGCCCGCCCCTTTCAGCGCCGCCGAGAAGATCAGGTTCGCGCTGTCGAAGACCGAATAGACGGCGACGAAGCGCAACATGATGATCGTCGTATCGCGCAACAGGGCGAACTGCGCCGGGTCCGCTTTGGCTCCGAAGGGCAGCAGGAACAGGCTTGGCGCCAGCAGGTAGAAGGCGGCCAAAGTTGTCATGTACGTGAAGGTAATGTGGAAGGCCGACCACGTCGTCCGGGCGGCGAGATCGGGTCGGTCCTGGCCGAGGCGCTGACCCACCAGCGTCGATGTCGCGATTGCGAAGCCGATCATCGGCACGAACACGATGCTGTTGACCTGGAACGCGAGATTGGTCGCCCCGAGCGCCGTGATCCCCAGCCGCCCGATCAGCAGGATGAACAGCGACCAGGCCAGGACATCGAGCATGAAGTGCAGCCCGCTGGGGGCCCCGAAGCGTAGCAGGCGCACGAAAAGCGGGCGGTCGAAGCCCCGCGTGCGCCACACGTTGTACTCCCGGCTCTGCGCGCCGAACAGGAACAGCGCCAGAAACGCCACCGACCCGAGGCCCTGCGCGATCACCGTCGCGTAAGCCGCCCCCACGATCCCCAGTCTGGGCAACCCCCAGTGCCCGAAAATCAGGCCGTAATCGAGCAAGGCGTTCAACACGGTCGAGCTGACGCTCACCCACATGACGGTGCGCGTCTGGCCGATGCCGGTGAAGAACGCCGACACAGCCGCTGACAGCACCGTGAATCCGCCGCCGAGGATCAGGATGCGGAAATAGTCGCACTCCAACTGCCGCACCGCCAGGGGATGTCCGGCGAGGTCGAAGACCGGCTTTGCCGCGAGCGCGAACGGCATGACGATGAAGGCTGCCGCGACCGACAGGCGGATGGCCTGCCAGACCGCGCCGGCGATGCGCTCGGGCTGCCGCGCGCCATGATACTGGGCCACGAAGGTGTTGGCGTAGGAGGCCGTGCCGATGAAAAAGCACAAGACGGTGAACGACAGCGCCCCGGCAGGCAGGGACGCCGCGAGGGCCTCGGGGGAATACCACGACAGGAACACGCGGTTCACGAACTGCTGAACCGTCGAGGTCCCGGTGCTGAGCACCAGCGGTCCTGCCAGCACGAGAACCTCGCGGTACCCGGCAGGGCTGCTCCATCTTCGC
Organism: uncultured Armatimonadia bacterium; assembly: GCA_964455745.1. Lineage (GTDB taxonomy): Bacteria > Armatimonadota > Zipacnadia > Zipacnadales > CAYWBK01 > CAYWBK01. Next base: position 443 of record CAYWBK010000742.1, on the reverse strand, counting down.
CGCAGGTACTCGGTGCCTGCTCCCAACCGCCAACCGGCCATCTCGACTTCGCCCTCGCCACAAGCTGCCCGCGTGCCGGTGCCCGGCTGCGCAAAGAGCAACATGTTACCACGTGCAGGGGCTTATGTGTAAGTACCGAATCGGTCAGGGCAGGAGCATCGTTTTTGGATGTGGCACTTTCAACGGTCAAGGCGCGGGGTGTCGCGGCCTCGTTCCGGCCCGCGAAGCGGGATGGAACGAGGCCGCGACGGGGACCCCGCGCCGTCCTGGCAGCCACCCGCTCTAAGGTCCCCGTCCGTAGCCGCGCTCTGCACGGCTCGCGACACCCAGGGCTTGGCGTGATCCGTAAAAACGATGCTCCTGTCGGTCAGGGGTGCGTCTTTCAATCGTAGGTAGTATTACTACGCCAGTTGCGCCGGCCCTGCTCGGCAATGAGATGCGAT
>CAYWBK010000741.1:0-1872 GCA_964455745.1 uncultured Armatimonadia bacterium | reverse complement strand
CGTTCCCTGCCGCTACGCTTGCGGCAGTCCTACCTACAATCAGCGGACGGACCCGGCCTCAGTGCGTTCCGCCGCCGCGCATGGCAGCCAGCCTCCTGGCGAGGCGCCGCCGCCGGACCTGGACCCAGCGCCACACCTCATACGTGACGCCGGAAATCGCGAGCGCCACCAAAGCCACCTTGTAAGCGATGCTGAGGTACACGATCCCCCAGGTCAGGTCCTTCTTCTCCTGGGGGTGGTCGATGGGGTTGAGGTTGTACTTCGGGCCATGAAGCACGTAGTCGATCAGGTTGGCCGCGCCGAGGATCGTTAGCACGACTGCCAGCGCAATCAGCGCCCAGAAGATGCGCCTGCGCGTCTCGGGCTTCATGTTCAGGCGTGGCAAGTGCATCCGACGAGTCCCTCTTCTACGGCTATGCGTAAACGAGAACACGGAGGCCGCGAGAACGGCCTCCGCGAGGTAGAGCGCACGCGGCAAACTTGAGCCGGCGGACGCAACATCGGCCCTCGGCCCGCTGTCTTCGGCCCAGCGGTGGCATTCTACGCCGCTGCCCACCGGCCGTCAAGGAACCACGATCCCCGCTCTCTTCCCTATAAACGCGCTATCGGTGCCTGAGTTCCTCCCCTGGCTCAGATTGCGCATGAGACGTTTAAGCCCATGCAGAGAACGGCGCCCCCAGCCCAGTCTTCCCTGGGCTGCGTTGCGGTGCATCTGGCGACACCTTTCCCTGACCATTCAGAGAAGATAGGCGCTGAACAGTTGCAAGCGGGGAGGGAGTCCAACCGCCGGCAGACCGGCCCCCCCTCCCCTACCGCCTGAAAGCCTGCCAGTCGCGCGGGTAGCCGTAGAGCTTGTAGACGAGGTCGATCACATCCTGCGCCTCGACCTCCCGTGTGTGCGCGTCGATCACCCGGCTGTGCGGCGGCGGGTCCTCGGCATCGAACTCGGGGCCAACGCGCTCTTCCTGGAACAATACCGGGCTTTCAAGGCGGAACGGCTTGATCTCACCGATATGCTTCATCGCCTCTTCCGCGCCTTCCCGGATCATCTGCTGCGCCCTCTGCGGGGTCCGCGTCAGCGACGATCTGCGCGCCATGCCCTCCTTGACCGCGACGGTGATGCAGCCGGGGATCAACTCCTCCATCTCGCGGCAAGCCCACGCATCCCCGGCGCAGAACACGAACGGCACGCCATAGTGCCCGGCGATGGCGGCTTGCAGACCCATCTCCCCCATTGAGATGCCGTTGAGCCAGTATCCGCGCACGTTGGTGGACATCGTATGGCACAAACAGCCGCCCCTGGTCTCCGCCTTGGCATGGCCGCCAACGATTCCGGTTGCGGTGCAGGCGGCGTCGAGGTACGGCAGCCAAAACGGCCGGTCGAGGCCGTGGATAATCTGGGCGCGCGGGTCCATGTAGTCGAGATCGATGGTATACCCGGCTCCGTGCCCGTCATTGACGATCACCTCGCCCATCCCCCCGGCGAGGAAGCCGTCAACCGCCGCCGAGACCTCCTGCGCCAGCCAGCGCCGCTGTCGCATCCGCTGCTCGAAGATGACCTGGTCGTCGTTGCCCCGCTGCTCCCAATCGTATACGCCGGCGACGCCTTCGAGGTCAGTCATCAGGTAAAATCTGCTCATATCTTTGGTCCTCCTGCGAGGCAGTCGTCATGCTGGTTTCCGGCGCTCTGAAACGATGAAAAGGCGGCCCTACCCCGTCCCCGCTGCGCGGGGCCACCCCTCCCGTTCCGAGAGGGGACAGGCAACGGCAATTTTCGCGCAGTAGTGAACTGCTGCTGTTCTCCCCTCTCCGCTTGCGGCTATGCTTTACCCACATTTCCGCGCGTGGGACGCAATAATCTGGTTCGTGCCG
>CAYWBK010000740.1:0-1917 GCA_964455745.1 uncultured Armatimonadia bacterium | reverse complement strand
CTGCTTTCCAGGCTCTTGCGAGCCTGGCTAAACTCTTTCGGCCCTTCGGGCCTTTGGGGGCAACGGCCCGTGATTCGCACGCAAGATGTGGGTAAAGCATAGCCCGGTACGGGAGGGGTGCCGCGCGGAGTGTGGTCACGCGGTAGGGCCGTCAGCCGTTCCGGCACGGGGCGGGGCAGGGCCGTTTCCAACGCATCAGGGAGGTATCCAAGGTGCCCCTCATTCGCGCGATCCCGGCAGTCGTTGTCCTGGCAATCGCCTCCATCCTCTCTGCGGCCGCTCAGGAGATCCCCATGAACATTCGCTCCGTCATCGAGAAGACGCAGTCGTTCGGCCTCGGGAAGTACCCGATCAGCTTCTGGAGTTACACGAACCTCAAGGAGCACGGGCAGCACATGACCGAGGCGGAGGTCGAGTCGTGGGCCGACGCCGGCTTCACGGTGCCGCAAAGCCCCGGCTACGACCCCGCCGACCCGGCGCAGGTCGCGCAGATGCTCAAGCTCCTCGACTATGCCCACAAGTGCGGCATGAAGCTCATCGTCTGCGACCCGCGCTGCTATGCCAAGTGGGGCCCGGACGGCGGCGTCCCCGCAGACTACGCCCAGGGCGTGCGCGATGCCTTCAAGACCTTCGGCGCCCATCCCGCCACCTTCGGCTTCCACGTGGGCGACGAGCCCGGCGTGGACCCGAAGGGCGCGTTCTTCGGCTGCTATCGCGTCCAGAAGGAAATCGCGCCGAAACTGCACCCGTTTGCGAATCTGCTGCCGTACTACCCCGGCGTGGAGCAGCGAGTCGGAACGACCAACTGGCCCGCCTACCTGGACCGCTATGCGAAAGAGAGCAATGCCGATCTCATCAGCTACGACTACTACGCCCAGATGAACCCCGGAGAGGGCGGGTGGCAAGGCTATTATGACAATTTGCGCCTATATAGAGAAGCCTCCTGGCGCAACGGAATCCCCTTCTGGAATACCGTGCTATCAGTCGGGCATTTCCGCTACCGCGTGCCGAATTTCGACGAAATCCGCTGGCAATTCAACACCACAGTGGCCTCAGGCGCGAACGGGCTATTGTGGTTCTTCTACTATATGAGGCAGCCGGAAGCGAACTACCGCTTCTCGCCGGTGGATGAGAACTGGAATCGCACCGAGACCTACAACAGCCTCCGCCGCGTGCAGAAGGACTTCCATCGCCTCTATGGCGATCTGTTCACCCGGATCTGCTCGACGCGGGTGACGTTCTTCCCGAAAGCGATGGGACGGGGAGAGGCCTGGAGCCCCAATGGGATCGTCTCGGCGGTCAGCCCCGACATCCCCGGTCACCCCATCCTGATCGGGGAATTCACCGACCTGCAGGCGCGCCGGTACGTGATGATCGTCAACAACAGCATGACGGAAAACACCCATGTTGGGCTGACTTTCCCCGGCAAGGACGTGAAGGTGTTCTCATGGGGCTGGGACGGCAAGGAGCGCGAGGGCGGGGCCTACAGCGCCGACGGCGAGAGCCGCGACGCCAACGGCCTGACGATCCGCCACTGGCTGGCTCCGGGACAGGAAGCCGTCTACCGGGTGCAATCGGAGGCCGCATCGAAGGAGCCGATGCCAAGAGGATAGGCGGGGCATATCACACGATGGCACCCCCCGAGGTAGGAAATCCCGGGGCCTTACCCATGCGTCCTCAATGGGCCGCATGAAGGCTCTTCCTCAATGTGTATGGGTAGATGCCATGAACTGGTCCTGGCGAGGGCGGTAATCGACCGCTGTGGGTAAGCCGTTGCCGTTGCGTCCGCCAGGACGCCCGGCGCGAAGCGCCCCTCAGCCGGACGCTTCAGCGTCCGGTTCAGGGCCGAAGTAGAATCGTCCCCGTCCGCAGGACGGGTGGCGGCGCAGCCGCCCAAATCGTCGGGGACGCCGGCAG
>CAYWBK010000739.1:0-1923 GCA_964455745.1 uncultured Armatimonadia bacterium | reverse complement strand
TCACTTATTCATCGAGATGAGCTTACGAGGCTTCCGTCAAGCTACCCACACACATTGAGGAAGAGCCCGCTGCGCAGGAATCGCGTGGCGCGCGCCGAATGTAGCAAGAGCTCTCCCGTACCCGAGCCACCACGAGGTGACCGTTATGAGTGAACGAGCCTGTCCGAACTGCGGGTCTCAGTATGACCCGACGACAGGAGTGAAGTTCTGCGCCAGTTGCGGAACGAAGCTGCCCGCTGAAGACGCGGCGGCCGCTCCGCCCGTACCGCCTGTACCACCGGAACCGCCCGTGCCACCGGAGCCGCCTGTCCCACCTGCGCCGGCGGAACCGCCTGCGCAGCCACCGTCCCCGGCTTTCACAGTCCCTGTCAGCGATGCGCTCCAGCAAGTACCGTGCCCGAGTTGCGGGGAACTGCTGTACAAGACCGAGCGCATCTGCTGGAAGTGCGGCCAGCAGGTGCCCGAGGCCGAGGCACAAACCGAGGCCTCAGCGCCGCAAGCCCCGACTGCACCGGAGACGGTGTCGTTTGCGCCTCCGCCCGCGCCCGCTGCGCCGCCACCGGTCGCGCCCGCCCCGCCGCCGCCTGCCGGGCCTGCGGCTCCGCCGCCCATGCCGCCGGGGCCCGCGCCCACGCCTGCCCCGCCGATGCCGCCGATAGCCTCGGCCACCCCGCTGAAGCCTAATCCGCCGTTCACCCCCGGCCCCACAGGCCCAATGCCCCCGGCTCCCTCGCAGGAGGCGCTGACCTGGGGCTACTGGGCGCTGGGGCTGGGGATCGTCGGCCTTATCCCATGCTCGATCTGCGGGCCGTTCGCGCTGTGGTGCGGCCTAAGAGCCAACCGGCTGGGGGCCGGTGCGCTGGGGATGGCGGGAATCGTGCTGGGCGCTCTGGGAATCCTGGCGATGCTGGCCGGAATTATTTTCGGCCTGGCGTTTTTCGGGTTCGTCGCGCCGCATCAGCACGGTGCGCTGCCTGGCGTCATTCACGGCATTCAAGTTCGGAGTGTGCTGCCATGGTTATGAGATTCGTCGCTATTTTGTGCATGATATGGGTCGCCGCCGGTGTGTGCGTGGCCGCTGAGGCCGATGCGCCGACACCAGGCCGGCCGCCATCGGGAATCCCCGAGCGCCACACGCCCCGGCCGATTCCGCCGGACATCGACCGGCAGATCGAGGAGCTTGTGAGGCAGTCGGACGTAGCCTGGCACAGGGGAGACTACCCTGAGTGCGTCCGCATCAACGAGGACATCATCAAGCTCGACCCGACCTGGGTCGACATGTACAGCACCACCGCCTGGCTACAGTGGAGCATGGGCCAGGACATCCGGGCGCTGAGGACACTGCACCAGGGCATCGCCGCCAACCCCAAGTCGTGGGAGGCACGGTTCGACATGGGCCTCCATCGGTTCAACATCAAAGAGTATGCCAAAGCCGAGAAATACCTGTGCCAGGCGGTGGCCCTGGGCGGGGACAAAGAGGCGCGCAAGATGTACGCCTATGCCCTGGCCAAAGACGGCAAAGCGGCGGAGGCGCTGCCGGTGTGGCGGGCCCTGCATCGCGACTTTCCGACCGACGGGGTAGTACTGATGCACTGGCAGCGGGCGGAGCAGGAGGCCCGAGTCGGCCAGCAGCCGAAGTAAAGTGGACAAAGAACGCTCTCTGCTTGCTGGCAAGCGGGCGGCAGGGGCCCCCAACGGCATCGACAGGATAGTTGTCATGCCGGGTTCCGGCACTCTGAAACGATGGAAAGGCGACGGCCCTACCCCGTCCCCGCTTCGCGGGGCCACCCCTCCCGTACCGGGAGGGGAGAGGCAAACGGCACTTCTCGCGCAGTAGGGAACTGCTGCTGTTCTCCCCTCTCCGCTTGCGGCTAGCGCATCTTTGACAGTTTGCGCCCTTGTTGCGCGGGGCACCCCTCGTAG
>CAYWBK010000738.1:0-1940 GCA_964455745.1 uncultured Armatimonadia bacterium | reverse complement strand
GTACCTGCCGAACTGTCCCTTTCCCATTGTCCGGGAAATGGGGTGCATATCAGTTTGTGCCGCTGACAGAGACGGTGCCATTGCTGTTAGCTGTTCTCCTCCCGGCACGGGAGGGGTGCCCGCGCAGCGCTACCGCGAACAGCGCGGTCACGGGGTGGGACCGTCCCGGCGGGCGAACAGCGCCCGCACCCGCCCTCAGGCATTCCGTGATGGGCATGACGCGCATCGGGAGCGGCTCTCGTCGTCGGACAGGCCGGCGATGGCCGCGCACGGAACGGCGACCTCGCCGCCGCCGGCCGCTTCGCAGGCCAACTGCGGCAGCGGGCCGGGCGTCTCATGAAGCTGCGTGGCCGACCGGGGGAGTAGGAAGTTCGTCGCGACGGCGATCAGCATGAACGCCCCGCCGACGACGAAAAACGGCATCCTCATCCCGAAGTCCTTCGCGAGCGAGCTGCCGATGATCGGGCCGATGCCCCAGCCGAGACATGAGACACTCGCCACGAGGCCGAAGGCCTTCCCGCAGGCCTCACTGGGGACGATTCGGCGGATGATCGCGTTGGCGACAGGGATGGTCCCCGCGCCGACGCTCGCATCCCCCAGCCTGCAGGCGAGAAGTTGGCCGATGGTGCGCGCGAGACCGTGAGGAATCAAAATCCAGCCGGTCAGGAAGGTGCACGTCACCAGTACCCGCCGGGGGCCGAGGCGGTCGCTGAGACGCCCGACGACCGTCGCCGAGACAGCCGCGACGATCGCGCTGACGCCGAAGATCATCCCGGCTGTCCCGGCGGCGCCGCCCGCGGGCAGGCCGCTGATCCGCTCGATGTACAGCGGCAGGATCGGCCCGAGGAACGATCCGGAAAGCTGCACGAAGAACAGGATCGTGACCATCGTTGTGAAGCCGCCCATTCCGAGCACGTCGCGCAGCGTCAAGGCGCTGTCGGCCCCATTCGCGGTCGGCCGCTCGAACTCCTCATGGACCGCGAAGATCGTCAGCAGGCTGGCGATCAGCAGCGTGCCGCCGGCAACGAAGAACGGAATGCGGTACCCATAGTGCTGTGCGATCGCGCCCCCCATCCAGGGGCCGATCGCGCCTCCCACGAAGATCGCGGTCTGCATCAGGCCGAGGGCGAAGCCGGCGCGCCGCTCGGGGACAGCGCTGCTGACCAAAGCCAGCGAAGCCGAGACCGTTCCGGTGAGGATTCCCTGCAGGATGCGCAGAGCGAGGAGTTGCTGGGGGGTTTGCACGAACCCCATCGCGGTGATTACCAACATGCCGCCGATCATCGAGCGGGCGACCATCAGCTTGCGCCCGTGACGGTCGGCGAGGACACCCCAGATCGGCGCGACGATAGCCATCGTGATACCGCAACTGGTGGTCAGCCAGCCCGACCACAGGAGCACCGACTTCTCATCGGTGACCCCCAGCTCGCGCACGTAGAAGGGGAGAAACGGCATGACGAAGGCGAAGCCCATGATGGAGCAGACCTGGGCCAGCCATGAGGCGATGAGCGTAGATTTCCACTTGGACATAAGAAACAACCAACAATGCAGACTGGCGATTGCAGAGGCCGCCGACTTGCCTGTAGGAGCGGTCTCCAGACCGCGACCACCGCTGTCACGTCGCTATAATGACGTTCAATCGCTAGGCTATGCTTGTCTGCACTTGAGCGGCACTGGTCGCACTCTGGAGAGTGCTCCTACAGACCGATGCAACCGCTCTTGCAGACTGGCGAAGCTAACAGCGCCAGCGGCCTTAAGGCCCAGCCGGACGCCGCCGGGCACAGTCTGACTCTTCCGGCGAGATTTGTCAAACCGGGTGTGTCGGAGGGCAGGAGCATCGTTTTTGGTCGCGATGCGTTCAACGGATCAAGGCGCGGGCCGTTCAAGGAGGGGCCGGACTACGAGCGCAGCGAAGTATCCGGCCCGGCCGTTCACCCCTG
>CAYWBK010000737.1:0-1942 GCA_964455745.1 uncultured Armatimonadia bacterium | reverse complement strand
TACTACGAGGGGTGCCCCGCGCAACAAGGGCGCAAACTGTCAAAGATGCGCTAGTTCACCATTTGCCTTGCGTGCATCTTTTAGTTTGCCGATTATGGCTTGCTGCAGTTCGCTGTTGAGCCCGCCGACTGCGGTGCATTCGCTCTCCTCGGCCATCCCGTGGACCGCGATGCAGACGGCGTCCTTGAGCATCTCCATGAGATGTGGCGCTCGCAGGCATGTGGATGTGATATGAAATGGGTGCCCGCCCGTGCACCAGGTCTCTCGGAGCTTTAGGTCTTTCTCCTTCTCGGAGGCCTTAAAGATGTACAGCGATGCTCCCAACCGCTGAGCGATGCGTTCGCCGATCTCGGATGTACGGGGCTCTATCTTCCCACCGTGAGGCACCACGACGAGGATGTCCGGATGCTCTCCGATGCGCCAGCATACCGTGAAGCGGTCCCACCCCTCCTCGACGCGCTGCTTGAATACGCCCTCATAATAGGCCCGCTCCTTATCCTTACCCATATTGCATGGCTCTGTCATGCGTACTCCCCTTTCAGTTGACCAGTTCGGTCGCCCCCGCGCCGCAGCGTGTCCACCGCGCCCCCGTCTGGCCGATGTCCGTCCACGGGCAGACGATCCCGAAGGGCGAGCGCTCGTCGGGGCCGTTATCGGCGAAAGCGGCGCAGAGCGACCCGGCAACGGTCAGGGCGATCAGGAGCGCGGTGGTAGTCCTCACGGATATGACCTCCGAATAGCGGCGGCCACCGCCTCCGCATACCGGTCCCAAGCCGCCTGGTTCCCTGTCTTGCGCAGGTCCAGCCCGATCTCCAACTGCAGCCCGCGCCCACCCGCGCTTCGATTCACGAAGTTCGCGGGGGAGACGCCCGCCACCCTGCCCGCCGCCGTATTCGCCGCAAAGCCCGCCGCCTGAAGCTCTCGGATCGCGGCCTCTCGCAGCGCTCTGTCGCACCCGCCGACCTCGGTGCGCTCGGTCTTCTCGGCGATCCCGTGCACCGCGATGCAAACGGTGGCCGCCCGGAGCATGTCGCCCAACTGAGGCGCCCGCAGCAACGTCGCGGTGATGTGCAGCGGATGCCCGCCCTCGGTCCACGCCGGCCTGACTTTCAGGTCATCGCGCCCGGCGTCGGCCTCGAAGACATAAAGCGACGCCCCCAGCCGCCGGGCGATACGGTCGCCGATCGCGCGAGTATTGTGCTCGATACGCTTGCCGTGGGGCACGACGACGAGGATCTCCGGGTGCTCCCCGATTCGCCAACTCACCGTGAACCGATCCCACCCATTCTCGACGCGCTGCTTGAATACCCCCTCATAATAGGCCCGCTCCCGGGCCATGAGGGGCGACAACTGCGTCTGCCCACCCTGGGCCAGAACCGGCAAGGCGCAGCACACGACGAGCAATGACACGATGATCGCACGGAGTCTTCGCATGGCCTTCACTTGAGCATCCCCTCTCGCCGAAGCACGTCGCGTATAGCCTCGCTGCACGCCATGATGTTGCTCTTCGGGAAACGTATCTGCACCAACCCCGCGATGTTCGAGAATTCCTCGCACTCGTCCTCAAGCAACACAATTGCCTTTCGGAAACCGAGCCTGCCCTGGAAGAGGCCTGTCTCGTGGATGACGTTCTCACGCGAATGCGCACTACCGTCGGCGTGCACGTCATCACCGGTCATAACAAGAAAGGCGAAGCCCGCCTCATTGAGCATGTTCTCCAGCCGCTCCTTGTTAGCCAGTCCCGCAGCCGCTTCGCGGTTGAACTCGTCATACTCAAGCCCAAGGTTGCCATCGAGGAACATAGCCAACTGCCGCCAGACTTCCGAGCGGCCATGGCCGATGAAGACCTTGCCCTCCGAAGCCAACGCCGGGATGTTACCGATCTTCTGTACTACTATAGGAAACTATATCGCATTTTGGTAGCGTTAGAGTTGTGAGAGCC
>CAYWBK010000736.1:0-1953 GCA_964455745.1 uncultured Armatimonadia bacterium | reverse complement strand
CTTCGTGGCCCTCTTGACCCCCAAAAACAAGGGGCGAGTGTCAAAGATCGGCTAGAACCACAGGAACGGCAAGCGCAAAGCCTGCCGTTCCCTGTCTTCTGCCGTCTGTCTTCTGCCGTTCCTCACAGCTTCGGCACGGTCGCCAGCCCCTTCTCGATGTCTTCCTCCGGCAGAACGTAGTCCTGAAGCTGCCCGGCGAAATAGGCATCGTAACCGGCCATGTCGAGGTAGCCGTTGCCGCTGAGATTGAACAGGATGACTTTCTTCTCGCCGCTCTCCTTGCACTTGAGCGCTTCGACGACCGCGGCGTGGGCGGCGTGCGAGGATTCCGGGGCCATGACCCAGCTTTCGCTGCGGGCGAACTTGACCGCGCTGCCGTAGCAGGCAAGCTGGTCATACGCGACGGCCTCGATGACGCCTTCCTTCAGCAGGAGGCTCACCAGCGGCGACGCGCCATGATAGCGCAGGCCGCCAGCATGGACCGGGGCCGGGATGAAGTCGTGGCCGAGGGTAAACATCCGCATCAACGGGGTCATGCCGCCCGTGTCGCCGAAGTCGTATTCGTACAGGCCACGGGTGAGCGACGGCGAGGCGGTCGGCTCGGAGGCGATGATGCGCGGGCTGGCTTTCCCGGCGAGCTTGTCCGCCGCAAAGGGGAAGGTGAGGCCGGCGAAGTTGCTGCCGCCGCCGTGGCAGGCGATGATGACGTCCGGGTATTCGCCCGCCAACTCCATCTGCTTCTTGGCCTCGAGGCCGATGACCGTCTGGTGCAGCATGACGTGGTTGAGCACGCTGCCGAGCGCGTACTTGGTGTCGTCGCGCGTGACGGCATCCTCGAGGGCCTCGGTGATCGCAATGCCGAGGCTGCCGGGGGTATCCGGGTGCTCGGCAAGGATCTTCGCGCCGATCTTCGTGTTCGGCGTCGGGCTGGGATGCACCGTCGCGCCCCAGGTCTCCATCATGGCGCGCCGATAGGGCTTCTGCTCGAAGCTGATGCGCACCATGTAGACCACGCACTCCATGCCGAACATCTGGCAGGCCATCGAGAGCGCGCAGCCCCACTGGCCGGCTCCGGTCTCGGTGGTCAGGCGCTTGACGCCCTCCATCTTGTTGTAGTACGCCTGCGGGATGGCGGTATTCGGCTTGTGGCTCCCCGCGGGCGACACTCCCTCGTATTTGTAGTAGATATGCGCGGGCGTATCGAGGGCCTTCTCGAGCTCGACGGCGCGGAACAGCGGGCTGGGGCGATAGAGCTGATACGCGTGCCGCACTTCGTCGGGTATCTCGATCCAGCGCTCGGCGCTCATCTCCTGGGCAAGAAGCCCCAGCGGGAAAATCGGCAGCATGTCTTCAGCCGTGATGGGCTGGTGGGTTCCCGGGTGCAGCGGCGGGTCCAGCGGGCGGGGCAAATCCGGAGCAATGTTGTACCACTTATCGGGGGTCTCGGCTATAGGCAGGTCTATTCGTCGCGTACGCAGTATGGTCACCGGTGTGTCCTCCCTTACGGACGTCTGTCAGGTCGTGGTCTGGCTGGACGGCACACTCTCCCCGGAGCCGATGCAGCTCTCCCGCTGCGATGAGCGCAATGATACCAATTCTCGCGGCCCGGAGGCAAATGGTTATTGGGAGGAACGGCTTCCTACCCCCTGCCCCCTCCCTCGGAGGGAGGGGGAAAACGACTAACGGCACCTCACCCCCGGCCCCTCTCCGCAGGCGGAGAGGGGAGAACGGCTAACGGCTTCCTACCCCCCTGCCCCCCTCCCTCGTAGGGAGGGGGGAAACGGCTAACGGCACCTCACCCCCGGCCCCTCTCCGCAAGCGGAGGCATATGTTGGGCGACACCTCCTTCAGACCATGTGGCAGCGCGATTCATCGCGCGGATCACGTCGTATGGCTAGCAACATTTCGGCTTCGACGGGATGCTTGCTCGCAGCCGACGGCGTAATGGGCGGA
>CAYWBK010000735.1:0-1967 GCA_964455745.1 uncultured Armatimonadia bacterium | reverse complement strand
GGGCCTGGAATCCGTGGGCTTGCGCCCACGGCTAACGTCCGGCACCCCTTCGGGGTGCAAAAGCGGGACGGTCAGACCGTTTCGACTCCTTCCCCACGAGAATGCGGGTAAAGCATAGCCGTACCGGGAGGAGGACGGCTAACGGGACCTCACCCCCGGCATTCGTCCGCCGTAGCGCGCAGCGCCGCAGAGGTGGGAAGGCTTCTACGAGGCCCCGGAATCGAAAGCCGGAAGCCACCACACAGGCAGCTTCCGGCTTTGTGTTCGGTGGGTGCGTCCGATGTGCCTTACGGTGTGACCGTCACCAACTCGCGCACGATCTCGGGGTAATGATAGACGAACCAAAGCTCCTCCTGGGTCAAGGGCGCCTGGTTGTGGAGGTTCGCATATTGGACGAGCTGCAGCGTTTCGCGCAGATGCTCATCGTTGCGCATCGCCAATTCCATCTGGGCGTAGACGTACTCCAGACCCGCCGTCCCGCCCAGAGCGCCGGTCGTGATGACCCGGCCGGTCGTGATCTCGATCTTCTCCCCGCGCCCGAGGGCCTCGTAGTCGTATAGCTCGTAATTGTGCCGGTCCTTGAGAGCCCCGTCGGCGTGGATGCCCGACTCGTGCGCGAAAGCGTTCGCCCCGACGCCCGGCTGATTGATCGGGATCGGCACTCCGAACGCCTGGCTGACGTAGGTCGATAGCCGCCACGCCTTCGTCAGGTCGACCGCCGGGTCGAGAAGCCCCAGCTTACCCCACCTGGCCGCATGTTGCAGGGCAAGGATGCACGATACCAGGTCCGCATTCCCTGCGCGCTCGCCGACGCCGTTGACGGTGGTGTTGATGAACGCGTCCTGCCCCTCCGCACAGCACGCCACCGCGCCGGCGCAAGAGTTCGCGACCGCCAGCCCCAGGTCGTTGTGGCAGTGAAGCTCGATGGGCATCTGCGTCTCGCGGGCGATCGTGCCGATGCGCTCGGCGATGGACTCGGGGTCATCGTGGCCGAGGGTATCGCAATACCGGAAGCGGTCCGCGCCCGCCTCTTTGCCGGCTCTGGCGAACTCGATGAGGAACGCGAGATCGGTCCGCGAAGCGTCCTCGGCGTTGATCCCGGCGGTGAGCGCCCCGCCGTCCTTGGCCGCTTTCACCGCGTCCACGGTGTTCTCGATGATCTCGTCGGGCCGGAACTTGCCCCGGAACTTCCACTGCAGCATTTGCTCCGAGGTCGAAATCGACAGATTGAAATGCTGCAACCGCGTCTGCTCCTGCGCCTTCCTCACATCGGAGGCCAGCGCGCGAGACCAGCCGCTTAGTTGCATCCGCCGGATCAGCGCGGGCACATCGTCCTCGGCTTTGGTCAGGGCGACATTGGCGTTGATGTACCTGGTCTCGTGCTGGCTGAGCGGGAAGCCCATCTCCGACTGGTACACGCCCATGTCGTCCAAAAGCCAGTTGATGATCGTCTTCTGTAACTTGGACAGACTCAAGCGAGCTGTCTGTTCACCATCGCGGTTCGTCACGTCGATAAGTCTGATGGTTGGCATGAGGGTAACTCCTTGGGGGCGGGGCGCAGTGTTCATCGCCCGTCCGAAAGGTTGGCCGCGACCCACGGCAGCGCGTGGCGCTGAACTCAAAACGCGACATGCAAGATAACGCGACACCGCGCAACAGATGTCGCGCGGGCCGGGTAATCCGCCGTGTGCCTGCAAACCTGCTACGCAACAGTATATGGCGTTCGGCGCGGGATTGCAAGGGCGAGAGGCCCAGGAGCATCGTTTTTAGATGCGGCACTTCCAAGGGCCAAGGCGCGGGGTATCGCGGCCTCGTTCCGGCCCGCGAGGCGGGATGGAACGAGGCCGTGACACCGGGTCCGCCCGCCGATCGTAGGTGGAACTGCCGCAAGCGTGGCGGCAGGGAACGGCGCGGGGAACAGGATTGATAGGATTTGGAGGATTACGGCATGACGGATAGCTCCGTAG
>CAYWBK010000734.1:0-1998 GCA_964455745.1 uncultured Armatimonadia bacterium | reverse complement strand
CCAGCATCCAGCATCCAGCATCCAGCATCCAGCATCCAGCATCCAGCCGTTCAGTAATGTACCTTCCCGACTTTCAAGCACCCGTCGCGCGTCATGTCGGCCATGAGGACCGAGGCGGCGATGGAGTATAGCTTTGCCTCCGCCGAGTCGGCGCGCGAGGTGAGGACTATCGGCGCGGTCAATGCCGAGCACGGTCTACGTTATCCCGACCAACCGTATGCCTCGTGCACCTCGTCTCGCATCTCCGCGAGTAGTCCATCGAGCAACGGATTGCGGAGAATGCCGTGTCTACCGCGCGCCTGCCACTCGCGCCCGAACCAGAGCCCGAAGTAGTAGTCCATCACTTCCATCTCCGAACCCTCGCCGGTGACGGGCGCCGTGGTTTCCCTGTAGGCCTGATACTCCCGAAGGATGCTGAACAGACCTGCCGCGCGCTTCAGGTAGGGCACCATCATCTCAAGTTCATCAAGCCCCAGCACCGTACAGTCCGTGTCAACAACGCCCTCGAATTCTTTCTTGTGAACCCAGTACATGAGGGCCTCCCTGAAAGCCGATTGCATCTGCGGAAGGTCCAGCCACGGGATAGGCTCTGGGCAGATCACCAGCGACCTGATATTGGTCATTGGCGTGATGCCGGGTATCGAGAGTTGGCCACTGCGGACCAAGGAGATCGCTTTCAGGTTCTGGTAGTGGCCTTTGGCGACCCCCTGGCGTAGTTCTCCAGCCATCAGGCCGATGTCACCTGAAGTCTGGCACTTTGGGGGTGGCTGATGCAGCTTCACCTCAACGAAGGTGGTGCCAGGGCGCTCGATCACCACCGCATCAGGGCCACCCTTGTTGGCATCCATGTAGGCCTCTTTGGGGACCACTCTTGTCTTTGACCATGCGCTCTGGAGTTGGCGCGTCACGTAGCGCTCCAACAGCTCCCCCCAGAATCGTGACATGCGGTTGGCCAAAGGGTTCGGGTTCTGGGAGTGGTTGACGCGCTCCTCCTCGGCGAAGTCGTTGAGAACGTCATACATGAGCCCAGTAGTGAGGCGACGAGACAGGAACTGGAGAGAGGGGACATATAGCAGATCGTGGTCGTGTGGACAGACGATCACAGGGTAGTCTCTGAGGATGTTGTACTCGACCTGCGGGAAGACAGCATCTTGGTATTTTCCAGACGAACTCCGGTAAAGCTCCTGGAACTGCTCCGGCATGCGCCCGATCACCGCCAGCACGCGCTCGACACGGTGTGTTAGGTCTGCTGGGTTGCCCGCGTGGGCCACCAGGTCCGAGATACGGACGGACGGCCCCATCGAGGCCATGATGAACAGCGTGAACGCAACGGCAAAGAACTCCCGGTGAGGGAGGCCATATATCCGGGCGAGGTGGTCGTCGAGATCGATCCACTCGGGGTGGTCCCGTACCTCTGGAACCTTCTCGCGGCAGCGGATCAGAAAGTAATGCCGGGCGAGAGCATCGATGGGGTTGAGTCCCTCGAAGGGCAGGAACTGGTAGCCCCATCTCAGCATCGTAGACTCGAACTGCTCGCGCCTCGGCTTGGCGATGTTCCGGCCAAATGAGGGGATGCCATGACAGAGCCCGCAGAGAAACCGAACGCGTGTCTCGTCGCATGTGAGGCTTGCCGTGCCCTCGCCTACGAGTGCCAACTTCGCGATGGTGGCAACTGTCGGCGGTGAGGCCGTGCCCCAGTCGGCGCGGCCCGAGTCTCCCCACGTTCTCCGGTCGATCTGCCCGAGCGCGTCCAGGAGCGATAGAAGCTCTGTCTTCTGCACTTCCGCCGTCAACTCATCCCAAGTGGACGGACAGTAAGTCTCATACGTTTTCACACGCATCGTGTGCTCCCTGGACGTCTCTCTCCGCAGTGTCCTGCCCTGATGCCCGTATCTCCCGTTCAGTAATGCACTTTTCCGGCTTTCAGGCACCCGTCTCGCGTCATGTCGGCCATGAGGACCGAGGCGGCGATGGAGTACAGTTTCGCCTCCGCTGAGT
>CAYWBK010000733.1:0-2015 GCA_964455745.1 uncultured Armatimonadia bacterium | reverse complement strand
ATTAGAAAAGATATTTTGTTGCTTACCAAAAGCGTCCGGCTGAGGGTCCCCGCCTACGGCGGGGCCGGGCGTCCTGCGGACGCGACGGCACGGATAACGACCATGTGCCGAGGTACCCTGTTCAGCCACTGTCAAGCTACCCACACACATTGAGGAAGAGCCCGGCCTGCAGGAACCTCGACCTCGGCAACGAAATGTGTCGCTACGCGAACGATTCCGGCTGCACTGAGGGTGCTCGCTCGCCCTCGGCCTTGCCTCGGAAGGTGACCTATGTCACGCGGTCTCGCCGTCATCGCAGTTGCCGCGCTGTTACTCGTAGCTGTCGCCGTCGGTTTCGCCCAGGACGACAAGCCCTGGGAGAAACCGGGCACGAAGGCCGGTGAGGAGATCGTCGGCCCGGATGGGGGGAAGATGGTCTGGGTCCCGGCGGGGGAGTTTAGCATGGGCTCGGACGACATCGTCTTCTGGGACGACAACACGAGCCGCCGCATCCATATCGCAGCGCCCGTGCATCACGTTCACCTCAGCAAAGGCTTCTGGCTGGGGAAGTGTACGGTGACGAATGCGCAATATCGGCAGTATTGCCACGAGACGGGCGCGGATTTCCCCAAGGGGAGCGATCAGGGTGACAATCACCCGGTTGTCAATGTCACCTGGACCGAGGCGGCGGCGTACTGCAAGCACTACGGGCTGAGCCTGCCGACGGAAGCGCAGTGGGAGTACGCGGCGCGGGGGCCGGAGGGCCGTGAGTACCCGTGGGGCAATGAGTGGGACCCGAAGAAGTGCTGCAACAAGTCCAACCAGGGCCCCGGCGGCAAGACTTTCCCGGTAGGGAGTTTCCCCCAGGGAGCGTCCTGGTGCGCGGCGTTGGACATGGCGGGCAACGTATGGCAGTGGTGCAAAGACTGGTATTCCGATGGGTACCGCCCCAGTGCGCCGGACACCGACCCTCCGGGGCCGGGCAGCGGCGATGTCAGGGTTCTGCGGGGCGGCTCGTGGGCCGACGATGCCTGGTATTGCCAGTCTGCGTGCCGTGTCGGCTATGTCCCGTCGGGCCGCTACGGCGACCGCTTCGGGCTTCGCTGTTTGAGGACGCCGTAGGGCTTTGTGCTCGGTATTGGGTGCTGTGGCCGTTGATGGCCCCGGTGCGATCCCTCGGCCGAGGCCGCACTCTCTTGCAGGTTGTCTGTAACGCTCGTGGTCTCACTCAACGGTGAGGTGGCGGCCTGCCGAGGACCGGGTGCCTTCGTCTCGCCCCAGGTCGTTGCAGCACGGAGGCCTACCGCCCCTGCTTTAGCTTCTTGTACACGCTCCCGCGCTTATCCACCTTCAGGATGAAGATTGTGTCCCCCTCGATGCGATAGCCGACGCGATAGCCACCTACCCGCACTCGCCACAACCCCTTGAGATTACCCTTCAGACACTCCACCCCCGGGGGACGCGGATTGTCCGGCAGGGCTTCTATCCGCGCCAGGACGCGCTGCTGTACGTCTTGCGGCAGAGCTTTGAGGTCCTTTTCAATTGACTCGGCATACTCCAGCCGGTAGGCCATTGCCCCCCCGCCTTTCGATGTTCAGACGCCTATTGTACGCCCAGCCGCGCTTTCAGTTCCTCAGGGGAGAGCCGCCGTTCCTGCGCCCGTACCTCACAGTCGGCCACATACGCTTCGTCTTCAACCTGGCGTACATATAAACCACCGCTGGTCAGAAACTCGTCCAGATCGACCTTGCGCCAACGCCATTGCCGCCCCGCCTTGGCCGCCAGCAACCGCCCGCTGCGTGCCAGGCGCTTGAGGGTATCTGTACTCAAGCGCATGTAGGCGGCAGCCTCCTTCGTTGTCAGGACTTCGGCCATTCTCTCTCACCTTCTCTGCACGTTATGCTTACTACTGCATGATTCTACATCGTTATGCTTTGCCGATCAAGCACGGCCCAGGAGCATCGTTTTTACGCAGGAGGATATCGAGGCGAAGGTAAGGCTGATTGCCGTTCAAGGAGGGGCTAACATGAAACGGC
>CAYWBK010000732.1:0-2031 GCA_964455745.1 uncultured Armatimonadia bacterium | reverse complement strand
AGGGGCCTACCCGCCGCGGGCGGGTCAGGGTGAAGTGTCGTTGGCCGTTAGCCGTCCCCCTCCCGGCACGGGAGGGGTGCCCGCGCAGCGGGCGGGGTAGGGCCGTCAGCCGGTCTCTGCAACGCCCCAACCAGTTCCGAAATGCGCCCAACCCCATGCCAGACGCAGTAATCTCTCAGACCCGCAATCACATGATCGCAGGCCGCGTAATCCACGAAATTCCAGGTGCCGACAGCGACCGCAGTCGCCCCGGCGAGGATGAACTCCAGCGCGTCCTCGGCGCAGGTAATGCCGCCCATGCCGATGATCGGCAGGTCCACCGCCTGCGCGACCTGCCACACCATCCGCACCGCGACGGGCCGCACCGCAGGCCCGGAAAGGCCCCCTGTGATGTTGCCCAGCCGTGGCCGGCGACGCTCCACGTCAATTGCCATGCCGAGCAGTGTGTTGATGAGCGACAGCGCATCCGCCCCGCCTGCCTGCGCGCCCTTTGCGATCTCCACGATGTCAGTCACGTTCGGCGAAAGCTTCACGATCACCGGCTTCGTCGCGCGGGCTTTGACCGCGGCGACCAGCTCTTCGGTCAGGCCGGCATCGGTGCCGAAGAACATCCCCTCACAAGCCACGTTCGGGCAGGAGATATTGACCTCCAGCGCCGCAACATGCGGCGAGGCCGACAACGCCTCGGCGAGCTGCGCGAATTCATCGACAGACTGGCCCGAGATGTTGACGATGACCGGCACGCCGTAGCTCGCGGCCTGCGGCAGTTTCTCGGTGAGGACGACCTCAAGGCCGGGATTCTGTAGCCCGATCGCGTTCAGCATCCCCGCCGGGGTCTCAGCGACACGGGGCGGCCGGTTCCCCGCGCGCGGCTCGAGGGTCGTGGCCTTGACGACCATCGCCCCAAGCCCCCCCAGACGCACCAGGCCTCATATTCCGTGCCAAAGCCGAACGTCCCGGAGGCCGTCATCACCGGATTGCGCAGCGTCAACCCGGCGAACTGCACCGACAGATCAACCTGGTCGGCTCTCATGCGTCGAGTTCCTCCCAGGCGATGTCCTCGGCGCGGAAAATCGGCCCGTCCTTGCAGACCCGCTGGTACTTCTCCGGCAGGCGTGTCGGGACCACGCAGCCCAGGCACGCGCCGATCCCGCAGCCCATGAACTGCTCCAGCGACGCCCAGCAGGGCACGCCCGCCTTCGCGCACAACCGCTGCACAGCCGCCATCATCGGCCTGGGGCCGCAGGTGTACACACGTCTTGCAGGGACTGTACTGAGAGGCCCGAGTCGCCCAAGGTCATCTTTCTCGAAGACGCTCATAGTGACCCAGTTTAGGGCTGTCTCCAGCAACTCCGTCACCAGCCCCCGTTTTCCGGCGGAGCCATCGTCGGTGCTGCACTGGAACTCATCGCATCTCCCGGAAAACTCCGTCCACATCGCCAGGGCATCCGCAGTTGCCGCGCCGTAAAGACCAGTCAGCAGATGCTCCTCTGGCGCGCTTCGTAGCCGGTCTGCGAGGAAGATTAGCGGCGCGACCCCGACACCTCCCGCGACCAGGATGATCTCCGCATCTTCCTCGGGCATCGGGAATCCGTTCCCCAGCGGCCCGACGAGATCGAAAACGTTCCCCGGCTGCGACTGCGCGATGATCTCGGTGCCCCGTCCCACCACGCGCGACAGTATCCAGATGCGCCCGGCAGCCTTGTCCGCCCGAAGAATCGACAGCGGCCGCCGCAGCAGCGGATCGGTCGTATCCGCAACGCGCAGATGCACAAACTGCCCCGGTGCCGCGCGCGCAGCGATGTCCGGAGCCTCCAGCTCCAGCAGGTGATGTCCGAGAGTCACTTCCTCGCGGTGATGCAACCGCGCAACAGTACGTATCATTCAGTATCCTTGCGCGCCGCCCAAAGGACGCGGATTGCGCGGACCGTGCGCCGTATTCGTGCCGTTAGCCGTTGTCGTCTGCCGTCGCCACTCCCCTCCCTACGAGGGAGGGGTGCCCGGCAAAGCCGGGCGGGGTAGGAAGCCGTT
>CAYWBK010000731.1:0-2032 GCA_964455745.1 uncultured Armatimonadia bacterium | reverse complement strand
GGGATGGAACGAGGTCGCGACGGGGACCCCGCGCCAGCCTGGCAGCCACCCGCTCTAAGGTCCCCGTCGGTAGCCGCGCTCTGCACGGCTCGCGACACACAGGGCTTGGCGTGGTGCGTAAAAACGATGCTCCTGGGCCCTTTGGCGCACCATGATCGTGGCCGCACCTCCTCCAGCACCGGGATGCGTCCCGGCGACAGGCATATACTATGACACAGCGACAACCGGAGTTCGAGGACCCTACTCCCGAGCTGCCGCCGGCGCAGCCCGAGAAGCCCGCTATGCAGAAGGCGGTCAGACCGGTTTGGCCGCGGCGCATCATGGGCGCGATCATCATTGTTGCGGTTGCCGCCATCGTGCTTGCGGTGTATCTCCCCCACCAGAAGCAGCAGATTGCGCCCTCGCCCACAGCGACGGTGGACAATCCTCAGGTGCAGCCGAACCCCGAGGCCGCCGCCCCGCAGCCGCCGCCGCTGCCCACGCCCGACGCCACCGCGCCGATGCCGCAAGGCGCGATGCCGGCGACCAACACGCCGGCCCCGAACAATCCGAATGTGCCGCAGCCGAATCCGAACCCGAACGTACCGCAGCCCCAGCCGCAAGAGCAGGGGCCGAAACCTTTGATGGACCCGCACACCGCACAGGCGGTCGCCGATCAGATGGACGCGACAGAGAAGGGGGAGCTGGTCAATGGGCTGCATTACATGGCCACGTACCTGCGCAGCCCGCAGTTCCAGGACCCCGACAACTGGGAGCTTCTGCAGGCCGCCATGGCCACCAGCGGGCTGTCCATGATCCCCGGCGGAGCGAGCATCGGCACGGCGCAGGTGATCGGGCTTATCACGCAGGCGAAGAACGGCAATGAGGCGGCCGACAACATCGAGCAGTATTCGTACAATTTGCCCAGCGCGCTTCCGCAAGCCGTCAAACAACAGATTGCCCAGGTTCTGGCGACGGCGACCGATCCCGACCAGGCGTATAGCGGAGTGCAGGGCGTGCTGAACGGCTCGGGGATCAAGATCTCGCAGGTGACCAGCAACTACCTCGCCCAGGCCATCCAGCAAGCCGCCCAGACAGCCACACAGGGAGCGCCTGCGCCGAGGTAACGGCGCAGAGGCCTCTGGGCGTTGCCCAGCGGTTTCGGCGGGGCCTACCAGCATTCGCCGCTTTGGCAACCGGCGAGCGAAACGTTCAGAATCTTGTCAGAGGCTGACCGTATCCCAAGATGACGGGCGAACGGCGTTGAACCGCAGAGACACCGAGGGCACAGAGAACGGCTGGGAAGCGCCCCGCGCTAGGCGTTAAGGGACGTTGCCGTTCTCCGTGCCCTCGGTGTCTCTGTGGTCAATCGCCGTCCATTTCTCCGCATGGCATCTCATGGCCGAGCAGGACCGCACAACCGGCGTAGCAGTAATATTAAGACGGAGCACGAGAGAGGACATCATGGGAAAGAGCACAGGCAGGAAGTCGTCCGGCGGTTCAGGAGCATTGGTCAGCATCATCGTCGTGGTCGCGCTGGTCGCCATCGCGGGAGGGGCTGCCTGGTACTTCCTCCTGCGCTCGACGCCCGAGAAGACGGTCGCGAAGTTTCTCGACGCAGCTCAGAAGGGCGACACGGCGACGGTGGGCACGTTGATGACGGAGAAGTCCAAATCGGGCGCGGACCGGGTCGTCGCGATGTTCAAGCAAGACCAGCCGAAGCCGTGCGCCATCGGCAAGAGCGTCGTTTCCGGGGCCACGGTAATGGTCACCGCCACAACGCCCGTGCCTGCGCAGGCCGCCGCGTTCCTGGGCGGCAAGACCTCGCTGGATGTGCCCTTCGTGTGCGTCAAGGAGAAGGGGAAGTGGTGCATCGACATGGAGCAGACCGTTCAGGCGATCGTGAAGAACATGATGAGCGGGGCGATGGGCGGCGCTGGCGCACCCGGCATGGGTGGCGCGGCCAAGTGAGAGATTGACCACAAAGACACCAGAACACTAGCCCGGATTATTCATCGCGGGTTGGCAAGTTGTGCGTGAGCCCCTGGGGCTG
>CAYWBK010000730.1:0-2036 GCA_964455745.1 uncultured Armatimonadia bacterium | reverse complement strand
CCCTTACTTCCGGCCTGTTTGACGCGCCTTTCGGGCCGTGGTAGACTCGGCGACGGTTGCCGGAATCCTCTCACGCTCGGTCGCCGACGATGGTTGGCGAGCCGGGCTGAATCGTGGTGAGCGATATGCGGACCCATCTGGCATTCCTACTGCTTATCCCCCTTGCGTTTTGCTTCTTGCCCGCACGAATTCAGGCGCAGCCCGCCGGCGGCGACATCACCCTTCCGGCCGGCCCGCAGGCTCCGGGTGGAACTACGATCGACTTGACGCCCGAACCGGAGGAGCCGGCTGGCGCCCCGGGCAACAAGGCGGTCGCATTGTGGCAGGACGTCCAGATTCTGCAGATCATCCGCGACACCGGCATGACTACGGCGCAGATGCAGGCCGCCGTGCCCCTTCTCAGCGGGGTTCAGGACAAGGCTCTCGCACTTCGGCAACTGGAGGACACCCTGTGGGCCCAGTCGTCGGCGAATATCAAGGCCGTGTGCGAGGCGTGGGCTGCCGGGGCGCGCGCGGACGACGCACAGAAGACCGCCTCGGACAGCGCGGTCAAGCAGTATGACACCGCGAAGGCGGATCTCGACACGGCAGTTCAGCGGGCGGCGGACCAAATACGCGGATCGCTGAGCCGGGATCAGTCCGCCCTGATCGAGACGGTACAGGATGAGACGCGACGGCTGAACGACCAGGCGGCTTTAGGGGGCGCTCCCAGCCTGGCCGACTACATTGCACGGAGAATGGCGGTATTGCGGGGCTTGATGCCCGATGAGTACCGGCAAATCCGAGTTGTTGAAGCCCAGGACATCGCGGCCCTGATCGTAGGCGCGCGCAGCCGCGACTTCGACGCCATGACCCGGCGTGTGCTCGACGCTTTGGATGCGGCTCAGGCGTGGAGCGACGACCAGTTTCGGGCGAAACAGCCAGGGCTTGCCGATCTCGTCGCGAAAGCCCTGAACCTGCCCCCAGCCAGCTCGGGCGCGGTGAAGCGCGCCCAGTTCATCGACTTTGTCGCCAGTCCCAGGACGCTTCAGCTCCTCACCCAACTCTCGGGTGGAGCGACGGCTCCGCCGCTCGAGCCGGCGCCCAAGCCGCATGAGATGGAGACGGCGATGACCGTCGCACGCCATCTCGCCATCCTGAATGATTTGCGGACTACGGTCGACCAACTGTCGATGCTCGCCACCCTGGCCGACCGCCAACGAGGGTTCGTGCGGGCCTATGACGCCAACTACCGGACTCGCCGCGCCCAGTTTCAGGCACAATTGCAGACTGCACAAGGCGAACTCATTGCGGGCAACCAGCTTGACGAGGTGGCCGCCGCGGCTGTGCAAACCCTCCAGGCCGGAGACGCGTCGTCTCGCGCCAAGGACTTGGAGCCGATGACCTTTGGCAACCTGGCGGCTGTCGAGCGGGCACTGACGCCTGCGCAGAATGCGCTCATCGACTGGCAAATCCCGCTGCGGTTGCAGACGGCCCCGGCCCTCCCGATAGAGACGGCCGACGCCAAGCGCATAGCGGCGGCGATGATGGTCGCGGAGGACTTCCTCAACGACGTGCGCTACGTGCCGATCGACATCTACCTCGCCACCCGTACCGACAAGATCGAGACCTACCTGCGCCGATATGTCGACCCGCGATCGCGCGACTGGCCGGGGCTCCGCCAGTACTTGTTCGACATCACAGATCAGGCCAAGCTGGTTCCGGAACAGAGGTGGAATGCCGCAACCCCGGTTTTCGCGGCCCGCATCTTGCGCACGCTCGGGATCGCACAGCCCCCGGAGGAACGGGCCAACCGGAACCGGCGCTACGACTGGGACACCATGTATGAACTGTTCTCTTTCCCCAAGACAGGTGACCTGATGCGGCACATGGTTGACCTACGCCAGCAGCCACCCAAGTAGCGCTACTACGCCGGTTGCGCGGCCCTGCTCGGCAATGAGATACCCGGCGCAGAAATGGACGGCGATTGACCACAGTCGTCATGCCGGGTTCCGGCACTCTGGAACGATGAAAACGGCCCTACCCCGTCCCGCCTG
>CAYWBK010000729.1:0-2058 GCA_964455745.1 uncultured Armatimonadia bacterium | reverse complement strand
GGTGCAACCAACCCCACCAGCGCCACCGACACCGCCACCGGCGCCACTGCCGCCGCAGACTCCCCCAGCCCCGACGCCACCACAACCCCCGGTTGAGGAGCCGTCGGACTCGTTCGTCACCGGACCGCCGCCACCGACAGCTGTACCGCCGCCCGAAGTGACCGAGGGTCCAGACGAGCCCAAGCCCTGACGACAGCCGCAGTAGGACCAGAGGGTAGGAAGCCGTGGCCGTTCGCCGTTCCCCCCTTCCCTACGAGGGAAGGGGGGCAGGGGGGATAGGAGCCGTTGCTGTTAGCCGTTCCCCCTCCCTACACGCTCGAAGAGCGCAAGAGAGGGGGCAGGGGGGGTAGGAAGCCGTGGCCGTTCGCCGTTCCCCCCCTCCCTACGAGGGAAGGGGGGCAGGGGGGATAGGGGCCGTTGTTGTTAGCCGTTCCCCCTCCCTACGCGCTCGAAGAGCGCAAGGGAGGGGGCAGGGGGTAGGAAGCCGTGGCCGTTCGCCGTTCCCCCCTTCCCTACGAGGGAAGGGGGGATAGGAAGCCGTTGCTGTTGCCGTCGTCGTTCGCCGTTCCCCCTCCCTACGCGCTCGAAGAGCGCAAGGGAGGGGGCAGGGGGTAGGAAGCCGTGGCCGTTCGCCGTTCCCCCCCCTCCCTACGAGGGAGGGGGGCAGGGGGGGTAGGAAGCCGTTCGCCTTTCAGAACCTCCCATACTCCTCCGAATACTCGAAATACCACTGGATCGCTTCCGGCGGCACGTTCCAGGGGATGTGGTTGCCGATGCACATCATGTACCCCGGCTCGCGCTTGCCCAACTCGCACATCCCAAGCGTCATCTTCCGAATGGCCTCGCGGTCCTTCGACTGCAGGATGCGGTTGTCGCCCTGTCCGGCGAGGATCTTGTTCGGGTGCCGCCGCGCGATCGCCTCGTAGTCGCCGAAGGGTTCGGAGATCAGCCCCGAGGCCCCGCAGGCGAACACGTTGTCGGCGATCTCGTTCGGGTTGCCGTCGGTCATAAAGATGACCTTGATCCCCACCTCGTTCATGGTGGAGAAGAACTCTTCATAATAAGGGTAGATGAACTCATTCATCCAAGCCGGCGAGCACACCGGCCCGCGCGCCGTGCAGATGTCGTCATGGCAGACGAAGTGGTTGATGTCCGTCAGCGCCGCCGCCTGGAAGACCTTGCGGTTCCGATACGCGAACCCCTCCATCAGCCGCTTGAGATCGGCCTTGTACGCCCCGGCCAACTCCAAAAAGATCTCCCACCCGAAAGTAAGCAAAGGCCACATGAACATCGTGTTATAAAAGCCGCCGCCCTTCAAGTGCGTCGCCCGGGGACAGCCCTTGGGCGGCAGGTCTCCGCCCTGCATGTCCCGCGCAATGTCCTCCACCGACCGCGAGTAATCCATCTGCGCGATGACCTGCTCCTGGCTCTGGTCGAGGTGCGCCATCGGGTCATACGCCAGCGCCTGCTCGACCGAGGTGAAGCCCTCGCCCCACGCCCAGTGCCCGGTGAGGTCCGCCCCCCACCGCACCCGCGAGCGCCCATCCTCGCCGACGAACGACGACTGCCCCTCCGGCAGCTTCTCGATAGGGTCGTCCGTGGCCGGAATGCCGACGCCCATGTCGAGCGGCAGCAGTTCGGCAACCTTCAGCGAGCACTGACGCGGATGCTGGTAATAGTCGATGCCGGTGATGTGGGTGAAGAAGTCGGGGTTGGAGAAATGCTCCCAGTGCGGGATGCGATCCACAGGCTGCAAGTTGATGCGAGCAAGTGCGCGGTCGGGGTTCATAGAGGCTCCTGGAAGAATCAGTTGCGTTTCCGTCTGCGTCGAGGATCACGTGGGGCAGGCGTCTCGCCTGCCGACGCCGTTGCCGTTGGCCTCTCCCCTCCCGGCGACTCGCCGCAGGCGGGTATCGGATGGGGTCGGGCGGGGGCTTGCGCCCCCTGCCTCGAAAATCGCCGTTTGCCGGGCGGACGGCAACCTCACCCCCAACCCCTCTCCGCAAGCGGCTATGCTTTACCCACATCTTGCGTGCGAATCACGGCCGTTGCCCCAAA
>CAYWBK010000728.1:0-2076 GCA_964455745.1 uncultured Armatimonadia bacterium | reverse complement strand
GCGGCGCAGCCGCCCAAGTCGTCGGGACGCCAGCAGGCTGGGCCTTCTGTCGGGCCTTCGGCCACCCGTCCTGCGGACGGAATGATATGGGGCGCGACTGATCCCGGACGCTGAAGCATCCGGCTGAGGGTCCCCGCCTGCGGCGGGGCCGGGCGTCCTGCGGACGCGACGGCACGGATAACGATCACGTGCCGAGGTACTCTGTTCAGCCACTGTTCAGCCACTGTCAAGCCACCCATACACATTGAGGAAGAGCCCGCCTGACGGGAAGGTGTCTGTGGCTCCAACGGCGAACCTGAAGATTGGATGGGTGTTTATCCAGCCCATGATGCAACAATGCTCATGTGACGTGGGCAATCTCAGTCGAAGAATGCGGGAGGCCACAATGTCAGCGACGACGATCAGCAGCCGCACCGTTCGTGTCCTCTGCCTGTCCGCTCTAGTGGTCGCGCTCACAGTGCTGAATGGGAGCGACGCCCCGGCCGTGCCCGGAGCGGGCACCGGCACTTCAGCGACGGGGATCACTCCCCAAGATCATGTGGCCGTGACGCCACCTCCAGCTCTTCAGACCTACGCCAAAACGCCGACGCACGCCAAACGCAAGGCCACCTATGCCAAAACGTGGGACGACCCGAAGGCGGACCTGAAGTACGATGACGGCAGCAAGCAAACCATTCAACTGGTCAAGAGCCCCTTCGACCGAGTGTTGAAGGCCACTATCAAGACACGTCCTAAGGGCAAGAAGAAGACAACCCCGGACAAGGAATATGCCGGCTGGGTCACCTCCACACAGAAAGTCGAGATGACCGCCACCAGCAGTACGTTCCTAAACAACGACTACGCCGATGCGGACGCCAACATCTACCCGGGGGCTATCTTCGGCGCCTGGAACTATGAGCATGGTGATTACAAGGCGCAGCAGGGCAAGCGGAACCCGATCCAGATAGTCACCGACAACCCTAACATCGACGGCGCGAGTTCCGTGAACGTGAAGCAGCCGAGCGTCGCCACCATCCGCACCGCCGTCGCCACTCTCTATCATCGGATGAGAGGAAAGCCCGCGACCGACGGCTTCAGTTCACAAACCTACGAGTCGTCCAACACCTCTTCCATGGCCTTGCAGGTCAGCGGCGGCGCCAGCTTCTTCGGAGTCAGCGCCAGCGATGCGTTCCACATGAGCCAGAAGAGCAGCTCTCTCTACCTGACGGTCGATGCCACCCTGCCGCTCTTCTCGATTAGCGCCATCCCGTCGGACCAGGGTTACTTCGCCGATCATAGCGTGGAAAACACCCCGGACCTGATGGTTGTCAGCAACGTGGTGTACGGGGTGCGGGTACTGGCGAATGTGACCGTCACGTTCAATTCCACCCAGGCCGCCGACGACTTCCACGCGGGCCTGAACTGGGGCGTCGTGACCGCGAGCGCACTATCCGACTACATGACCAAACACAGCGACACCGTGAGCACGCTCAACGCATACGTCATCGGCGGCAACGCCGGTAACGCCGCCGGTCTCGTCACGCTGGACCCGAAGTCGTTCATGCGAAGTATAAAGGACGTCTTCAAGGGGGCGACTTTCGCGAACGCACGTCCGATCAGCTATCAGTTGAGTGACATGGCGGATGACATCGTCGAGGCCCAGAGCCTCTGCAACTTCACCACGATCTCCAGCGGGCCGAAGAGCTACAACCCGAAGATCGCTTTCATCGATTGCTCGTTCCTGTCGGGCTCCGACGGCAAGGACAACGACACCAACCTGAACGTCTACCTCTATCCCCCTTCCTACCCGCCCAATAGCCAAGTCGACGATATGGTGGGGGCTATCTATGGCTATCAGTCCCAAGGACACTCGTGGGCGTTTGGGGGCGGACAGGTAGACACGGTGCCTCTGATCCCGGGCGACGGAGTACATTCCCGAGGACTGATGACCGAGAACGACCTTATCAAGCAGAACGGGGGGCGTGTCCGCATTCACATCTACCCCAACGGCAACGACACCTGGGATATCACACAGGCCACCTTGTACCTCCACCTTGACGATCAAACCCTGGTGCCTATCCAGTTGAGCGCTGGCGG
>CAYWBK010000727.1:0-2104 GCA_964455745.1 uncultured Armatimonadia bacterium | reverse complement strand
ATTTTGGCAACCGGCTGACGAAGCGCGAACGGCATTGAACCACGGAGACACAGAGAACGGCTGGGAAACGGCCGGCCTGCCCTACGATAGGCGTCAAGGGACGTTGCCGTTCTCTGTGTCCTCTGTGTCTCCGTGGTCAATCGTCGTCCCTTTCTCCGCATCGCATCGCATCTCATTGCCGAGCAGGGCCGCGCAACCGGCGTAGTAACACTACCTACAACTGAAAGACGCACCCCTCATATTGCCAGAAGCATCTTTTTTTGCGCACCACGCCAAGCCCGGGGTCGCGAGCCGTGCAGAGCGCGGCTACAGACGGGGACCTTAGAGCGGGTGGCTGCCAGGTTGGCGCGGGGTCCCCGTCGCGGCCTTGTTCCATCCCGCTTCGCGGCCGAACGAGGCCGCGACACCCCACGCCCTGGCTTCAATGTGTATGGATGGATGCCGCCGACTGGTCCTGCCAGGATTACACAGCAGGACGCGACGGCACGGATGATGACTACGTGCCTGATAGGGTCGGTTCAGATCCCGACCCGGCAGGATCAAGCTACCCATACACATTTTGAGGAACAGCCGGGCAGGTCATGCGCACCCGCTGGGCGAATGCGACCAGCGAACGACGCTTTGGCGGGAGAACGCTTCGATAGGCTCGAGCCGCCGAGCAACAACCCAACACCCAGATC
Organism: uncultured Armatimonadia bacterium; assembly: GCA_964455745.1. Lineage (GTDB taxonomy): Bacteria > Armatimonadota > Zipacnadia > Zipacnadales > CAYWBK01 > CAYWBK01. The sequence goes on along the minus strand of CAYWBK010000727.1, from coordinate 1,424 downwards.
GTCCGGGAGGCGATGCACCGATGAAGACGTGTCGATGGGCCGTCGCAGCAGCCGTCGCGGTATGCGCCGCTACATTCACCGTCTCATCACTCGCCGCCGATAAGGGGGCATCCGAGATGAAGCACTGGCAGGTCGGCACTCCGATTGTCACTTACTGGGCCGGGCCGGCGATGACCGACGCCGTGGCCCAGCAAATGGCCGAGGGCGGCTTCAACATGGTGTGGTGCTCGGAGAAGGAACTGGATGTCGCACAGCGCCACGGGTTGCGGGCAATGCTCTTCGAGGGTCTAGTCTCGCCGGCTTCGCTGGACAACCCGGAGAAGAAAGCGCAACTCGACGCGCTCATCGACCGGGTAAAGACGCACCCGGCCCTGTACGCCTACTTCATCACCGACGAGCCGAACGCATCGACATTCCCCACCTGGGCGAAGCTGATCGCCTACCTGCGCGAGCGCGACCCGGCGCACCTGGCCTATCTGAACCTCCTGCCCACTTACGCCACCAACGATCAGCTCGGCACCAAAGGCGATGTCGCCACTGCCTTCAACGAGTACCTGAAGCAGTACATCGACGTTGTGAAGCCGCAGCTCATCAGTTGGGATCACTACCAGTTCATGGCCGGCGGAGGCGACACGGGCCAGTACTTCCTCAACCTGGCGCTCATCCGCAAGGCGTGTCTGAAGGCGGGCATACCGTTCCTCAACATCGTGCAAGCCGCGTCCTGGGACCCCGCCGTGCGCGTGCCGACCCCCGACGAAGAGCGCTATCTGGTCTACACGACCCTCGCCTACGGCGCGCAGGGCATTTCGTATTATGTCTACTGCTGCGCCGGCCACAAGGGAGCGATCGCCCATGCCGACGGCACGCCGACGGAACTCTACGGCGCGCTCAAGACGCTGAACCCCGAGTTCATAGCCATCGCCTCGCAGCTTCAGCGGCTGCGATCGCTGGGGGTCTATCACGAGGGTATGATGCCGGAGGGCACGCAGGCGCTGCCGGCCAACGCCCCGTTCCGCCTCGACCCGCCGGTGGCTCCGATGGCGTACACGCCGCCCGAAAAGGTCAAGGGAACGCTGCTCGCGTATTTCGGCGACTCCGGCAAGCCCACGCATGTGCTGGTCGTCAACCTCGACTACACGCACAACGCCAAGGCGAGCGTCGTCGGCCCCGGCGCGCTGGAGGTCTTCGATCCGAAGACCGGGGCCTGGAAGCCCTCGCCGCACGGCGCGAGAGCGAACATGCTGCTGCCGCCGGGAGGCGGGAAACTGTTGCGGCTGGCGAAGTAACATCGCAGCGCCGAGGCGGTCCTGCGAACGGCCCTTCCGCCTCGAAAATCGCCGTTTGCCGCGTCAACGGCGACCTCACCCCCGGCCCCTCTCCACTCGTGGAGAGGGGAGAACGGCAGCAGTTTCCTGCTGCGCGGG
>CAYWBK010000726.1:0-2120 GCA_964455745.1 uncultured Armatimonadia bacterium | reverse complement strand
TTGCCGGGCACAGCCCGGCGCGGAGAGTGCTCCTACAGACTTTTGCAATTGCCTCTTCTGTCACATTTCGCCCTACCTCCCTCAGTTTCCTTCAGAATGAGGGCTCTTCCTCAATGTGTGTGGGTAGCTTGACAGTGGCTGAACAGAACACCTCGGCACGTGGTCGTTATCCGTGCCGTCGCGTCCGCAGGACGCCCGGCTCCGCCGCAGGCGGGGCCCCTCAGTCGGATGCTTCAGCGTTCGGGATTCCCGCCGCATGAAAGCCTCCCCGTCCGCCACGCAGCGGCGCCGGGGCGTCAGGGCGTCACTGCTTCTCGGAAGCGTCATTGCCTTCCTTACGCGGTGTGAACGAGGGGCGGTACTTCTGGTAGTTCCTCGCGTACTCCATCATATCGTGAAAGGTAAAGTCGGTCCTGAATCCGTATGCTTCCGGAGCGGCCGTGCCAAATACCATGGGCACCATGCCCATTCTCTGCAGTGCGCCGTACGCCGACAATTCCCTCTCCATGGGCAACATGCAGGCGAACTCCCACGGGAACTCCGAGAAGTCGAACCAGTCCGCACAGGCCGAGTCCCCCAGCATCAGGGCGATGGGCTGGATATCTCCCCCGCAGATGTGCTCTCCCACCGTGGTTGACAAGGCATTGAACCTCGCCAAGTTGCTCTCCGGTGTGCCGGGCAACAGCGCGAGAAGGATAGGGGGGCACCGCCCGCCGCGAGTCGTCGCCCTCAAAGTGTTTGAGCAGCATGTCGTAACGCTCGATGAAGTCGTCGAAGACCGTGTTGTCCTCCATGACTTTGGCGTCGGCGGCCGTCGATACCGACTGGAACAGGTTCCAAGTGATGGCGATGTTCGCCGCCAGGGACGCATATCCACCGATGGTCGTGCCCCCACGGTCGAGGGCCGCGGATAGCTGGTACTGGCGGGCGGCCACCGCCCCCGTTGGCAGACGCGAGTGGGTGAGGGTGGCGGCGATGGGATTGCTGCATTGCTCGTTCGGCCAGCCCACCAGACACAGTTGCTTGCGGATGTGCAACACCCGCGCCAGGGCTTCGTCGGTAACGTCACACAGTGTCGACTTGCCCCGCTGGTCCATCAGGGAGAGGGTTACGAGCCGCCCCTCAACCCCCACGCCGAGATCTGTCGCCAGCACCCGCTCGTATCCGGCCAGGAAGCGTGGCCAGATGTCGTCCGGGCTCCCCTCGAGCCGGCAGAGAGCGGCCAACAGCGGCAGGCGGTCGTAGGTCAGCCAGTGCTCGTGCACGGCGAGGCGGTTGTACTCGCAGTACCTGTCGATGCTCGTCTCATGGCGACTGAGGATCGCGGCGGCGAGATCGAGGCGGGGGTCACCGGCGAATCCCGTATCCAGAAGCGCCTGCCTGAGGTCGATGTACCGCGCCGCCCGCGCATCGAGGGCATCCTGGTGGATGTATCGGGTCTCGAACGCCTCGGACCAGACGAAGGCTCTGGCCGCGTCTTTGCCCGGATCGGTGATGTCCAGCGCGCCGCCGTCGGCGGTGAGAGCGCATGAGTCCGGATCGACGTGCATCAGATCGCGCTCGGACAGCGACAGCCACGCCGCGGAAGTGGCGCTCTTGCAGCGGTCGATGCGGTCGCGCAGCTCGTCGGCGTGCTGCTCGTGGGTGCGATGGACTCCGGGAAGCACGTCAAACCGGACGTGCTCCAGACCGGTCGGGTGCAGCGTGCAGTGGAGTTCTTTGTCCAAGTGATCGGTCTCGAGCACCGTCTCGCGGTATTGGCGGATGTCGGCGACGTCCTGGGGTGTGAGCGCGCGCAGTAGGCCGTCGGCGATGAGGCCCCGCGCGTCGGCCTCCACAACAGTTACAGGTTCGCCATCGGCGATGCGTCGAAGCAGTACCGCCTGGTCATAGGTGAGTTCGGGCATGAACGACCCCCTCCGATCATGTTCGCAAGCTTGTAGCACAATTCGCGCTTCCCAGGTTAGACTCCTGTCGGAGGCTCTTCCTCAATGTGTGTGGGTAGCTTGACGATGGCTGAACAGAGTACCTCGGCACGTGGTCGTTATCCGTGCCGTCGCGTCCGCCAGGACGCCCGGCCCCGCCGCAGGCGGGGACCCTCAGCCGGATGCTTCAGCGTC
>CAYWBK010000725.1:0-2130 GCA_964455745.1 uncultured Armatimonadia bacterium | reverse complement strand
TTGCCGTCGTCGTTGCCGTCGCCGTTGCCGTCGTCGTTGCCGTCGCCGTTGCCGTTCCCCCCCTCCCTACGAGGGAGGGGGGGCAGGGGGGGTAGGAAGCCGTTGCCGTCGCCGTTCCCCCCCTCCCTACGAGGGAGGGGGGCAGGGGGGGTAGGAAGCCGTTGCCGTCGTCGTTCCCCCCCTCCCTACGAGGGAGGGGGGGCAGGGGGGGTAGGAAGCCGTCGCCGTTCCCCCCTCTCCGCTTGTATGTGTTTAGCGGCACCTCTCTAAACCATGTGGCAGCGCGATTCATCGCGCGGATCACGTCGCATAACTACCAGCATTTTCGCTTTCAAGAGGATGCTTACTCGTGCCAGCGGTGCAATGGGCGGAGAGCAATTTGGGCCTGCATTCGGCGCGATAAATCGCGCCGCCACATGGTTGAAGAAGGCAGTCGCTAAACAGGTACCTCCGCTTGCGGAGAGGGGCCGGGGGTGAGGTCACGCCTCCGGATACTCATTGCACAGCCAATGCAGCGCCGGCTCGTCTTCGTCGATGGCACTGAAGCGCCCGACCGGCGGCCTGCCGGGCATCGGGTAGAAGTTGTTGTCATGCTCGTCGTCGTTGACCTTGGAGACTTCGCCGACCAGCGATGCGCCTGTCCCCGGCTCGGCCCAGAACTCGTGATACTGTTTCGAGGGCAGCGTGATGCTCTCGCCCGGCACGATGCGCACCTCGAAGCCTGCCGGTACCTGGTAGACATGCCCGTCGATGTTCACGGTGACGGGAGTATCGGCGAGGCTGTCATCCTCGGTGGCGTTCCAGACTTTGCAGATGAGGTTTCCGCCGCCGCGACAGATGATGTCCTCGGTCTTCGACCAGTGATAGTGGCAGGGGGTGATCTGGTTTTCCTCGACGATCAGCAGCTTCTCGCAGTAGGTTTTCGGGCAGGAGGGATCGCTGGGGATGCCGTTGCGGATCGTAAACAGCAGCAGGCCGATCTTGCTGAAGTCGCCCATGCAGTAGTCCGTGATGTCCCAGCCGAGCTTGGCGCGGCGGATGTCGTCGTACTCGTGCCCGCGGCCGGCCCAGTTCTCCGGGCTCCAGTAGGCGAAGGGCGGGAGGCGGAAGTTCATCAAGTCGCAGAACTCGATTCCGTCTGCGATGAAGGCATTGATCTGTGATCGTGTCATGGGGGTAACAGCTCCTTGAGTGGTAGGGTGTATTATTCGGCGGCGGGGGCGGGAGGACCTGCGGGGACGGCGGGTTGAACCACCAAGACACCAAAGCACGAAACGGCAACGTAGCCGCGGTTCGCGCTAAGAAGCGGATGTCGTGCCGTGCTGTTGCCGTTTCGTGCTTTGGTGTTTTAGTGGTTTCCCGCCGTCCCCTCCTACTCCTTCGTCAGCGGCTTCACGAACTCGCTCACCGTTCGTTTCAGCGCCGCGACACTCGCCGCAGCGCCCCAGAAATGATCCGTCCCGTCGATGGTGACGACCTGCGCCTGCTTCGTTCGGCCCAACAGAGCGAGAAGGCGCGTGATGTCCGGCGCGCTGCTGATGGTGTCCTCCGAGCCGGAGACGAACAGCATCGGCAGCTTCACATCGCGAACGAAGCCGGCGCTCGCGAAGTCAACGGTATTCGGCGCGATAGGGAAACCCACCCCGACGAAGAAGCGCAGGTGCTCTTGATCCTTCGCCACCGCCTGCAAGCCCGTCCATGCGCCGAAAGAATACCCCGCGACCGCGACCCGCTGGAGGTTCACCTCCGGCCGGGCGAGCAGAAAATCCAAAGCCCCCAGCACATCCTGCGCCTCCGCCCCGTTGCCGTCGTATTTCCCGGTGGAATGGCCCACGCCCCGGAAGCTGAACCTCAGTGTCGCATAGCCTTCCGCCGCGAACGCCTCTTCCAGCGCCCTCACCACCGCGTTGTTCATCGTCCCCCCATACAACGGGTGCGGGTGGCAGATCACGACCGCCGGGGCGCGCTCAGGCGGCGCGACCGGACATGTGAAGACGCCCTCGAGAGTGATGTCGTTGTCCCCGCGCGGGTGGAAGGTGACCTGCTGCGGCGCAACGACAGGCGCATTATCCGCAGATACGCCGAATCCGGCAGTGAGTGAGACTAGAATCAGCATGAGCGCGATGAGAT
>CAYWBK010000724.1:0-2134 GCA_964455745.1 uncultured Armatimonadia bacterium | reverse complement strand
TATACGTCCTGGGGGATTGCAGGAAGATCGCTATGCGATCTTAGCCCCAGACCCCCGCATCTCCAACGGACTTTGACCCCAAAATCGCGGGGGGTTGGGGCTGGGATCGCGTAGCGATACCCCTGCAATCCCCCAAGGTGTTAGGGCCGTTCAGCGATCTTGCCGTTTTGCCATTCGACCAAAGATTCTCGTCTGACAATGCACTAGGGCCGGCGTGTGCCGGGGCGATCCCGCCTACGGCTTACTCTCCGCCAGCTTCACGTTCTTCCATATCCCGCCGGCCAGGGCCGTGTTCCCGACCCGCACGGCTATCAGGTTCCGCTCGCCCGGTTTGAGCTTGCCGGTCACGTCGATCGGGAAGCGCTTGTCCCATCCGTAGTCGGCGCCCTCGTCGTGTTTGCCGCAGTAGACGCCGTTCACCCACACCTCCGCCGTCTCGTCCACCGCGCCGAACCATAGCGCCAGCTTCTGGCCGGGCTTCAACTCGCACGCCGGCGCGTCCCACGCGAACCGGTACCACGCGTAGCCGATGCACTGGACGCCCTGCTCGTCCCAGAACTTGGCGATCTCCATGTCGCGCCAGCCGACGATGTCGAAGTCGGGGCGGAACCAGCCCGCCTTCACGCCCTCATTCTTCGGATCGACGCTGAACTTCCAGACCTTCGGCAGGTCGGCGATGAAGCTCCACTTGGGCTTCAGGTCCCCGAAGGTCGCCTCATCGCTGTAGCCCGGCTGGTTCGCCGCCTTCGGCCCGGTTTCGCCCGTGTCGCCCTTGATGTGGCGCGTGACCACGCCGGCGTCATCTATGACGTGCGGGCGATGGGCCTTGCGCAGCGCCTCGCGGTAGGCGGCGGGGATCTGGCCGTCCTGCCACCAAAGCGGCTTCTCGGTGTAGACCCAGACGTACTTGTCGGCGACATCCAGGCCGCAGAAGAGCGTGTACTCGAACTCCTGGGGGGTGAAGTAGTTCATCTCGAAGTCGTCGGTATGCCAGCCATAGCGCCGCCAGTCCATGTCCATCCAGACGCCGAAGCCCGCCCGGATGTGCTTCCGATAAGCATCCGGCACGCCGGTGTATTTCGCCATCGACTTGTGGATCATCTGGCGCGCCGCCTCGAACTGCGCATGCTTGCGGAATGGATATGCGCCCTCGTAGGCGTCGACGATAGTCGTCTTTGGCGCGGCCGCCTCGAACATGCCGTCCAGCAGGTCCTTCAGGAGGCCGTATTGGGCCTTGCTGCGGTCGGTGCCGACACCGGTGATCGTGTAGGCGTAGGTGAGAAGCACGGTGATGTCCGGGTACTCGCTGTTGATCGCCCGCATGAGTTCCCCGCCCCGCTGGCGCACCTTGGCCTCGTATTCGGCGAAGCTCTTGGAGTCCTTCTGGGCCTGCGCCGCGTAGGTGAAAAGCGGCTTGCCGTACATCTCGACATCGAACATGAAGCCCTTGCAGCCGCCCTCTTTCGCGACTTTCGCCGCGACCTTCGCATTGTTCACAACGACTGCGAAGCCGGCGTCGTCGAACCAATCGACATCACCGGGGCAGACGTTGAACCGCAGGAAATTGTCGGTCATTCGCTTGAACTTGCAGGCCTGCAAGTCCGCGACAGACTGGGCGAAATCAGCGTATTCGAAGCGCTTGGCGCTCCAGCATTCCCAGGCGAAGTTGCCCTTCGGCGTGTCGGCATGGAAGATGACGCCGTCGAAGCCGTAGCGGTCCATGCGGGCGGCATTGGCACGCATGTAGGCAGGGCCAGGCTCATCCCAGCCCCACTCGATGAGCTTCTTGTCGGGGCTGAGGGCAGTGGGGGTTGCGGGGGCGGCGAAGGCGCTCGCCGCAGCCCAAAGGCAGAACAGGACCAATGTCAAGGTGACAGGGGAAAGCTCCGACCGAGTGCTTCGCATGTGACAAATTCTCCGGGTCCCTATTATGAGAAAGCATCGCCTGTAAGGGTACAGCATAGCCTATTCGCCACGCCGCAAGAGGCGTCCTGCGCCGGTAGGCTCTTCCTCAATGTGTTGGAGCTTGACAGTGGCTGAATAGACCACCTCAGACGCATGGTCGTTGGCCGTACCGTCGCGTCCGCAGGACGCCCGGCCCCGCCGCAGGCGGGGACCCTCAGCCGGATGCTTC
>CAYWBK010000723.1:0-2136 GCA_964455745.1 uncultured Armatimonadia bacterium | reverse complement strand
AGGCCGACCTCGGGCGAGACCTTCAGCAGTGTCTTCATCTTCGTGATATCCGGCACTCGACGCTGGATGTCCTCGTAGCTCTCCCCGTAGACGTCCTCTTTTTTGACGAGCTTCACCTGGCTGGTCGCGCCCGAGATGCGGATCATCGTTTCGGCGAGTTCGAGGATCGTGGTCTCGCGGTCGTTGCCGATGTTGACGATCTCGCTTTCGGCGGCGGGGTTCAGGCCGGCTTCGACCGTCGCCCGGATGGTGTCCGAGATGTAGGTGAAGCAGCGGGTCTGGCTACCGTCGCCGATGACGGTCACCGGCTCGTTGCGCAGCACCTGTCCCATGAAGATCGTGATAACGCGGCCCACGTCCACCGCGTCGAGCCGGGGGCCGTAGGCGTTAAAGTAACGCGTGACGACCACCGACAGCCCCTTCTTTGCATAGGCCCAGCAGAAGTGCTCGCCGACGGCCTTTGAAGTCGAATAGCACCAGCGGTCGATGCGTGTGGACCCCAGGACGCGGTCGTCATCCTCGGCCCACGGCACCTTCGGATTGCGCCCGTAAACCTCGGAGGTCGACGCGAAGACGACCTTCTTACCGTACTTGTGGGCCGTCTGCAGCACGGACTGGGTCCCGTTGACGTTCACATTCAGCACCGCATACGGATCGGCGACATAGTGCTCGACGCCGACGACCGCCGCGAGGTGGTAGATAAGGTCGGCCTTCATCACCAGGCTGTCGAGCATCTCCTGGTTGAAGATGCTTTCGGGATACAGGGTAAAGCCCTCGCGCTCCATGAGGTGCTTGACCTTCATCATGCTGCCGATGTCGAGCACGTCGACACGGTCGCCTCGGTCGAGAAACGCCTCGGCGAGATGCGATCCGACGAATCCCGTTCCACCCGTTATCAGTATTCGCATTGAGTGAGCCTTCTTTCTGAGAAACGGGCCGGGGCCCGGTTGTATATCTGCGAGTGTTGCGGTGTGGCGCTATCCTCGCCGTCCGTTGCCGAAGCGAGCGCCCGGCGCGACTGCGTATCGGGCAGCGAAGGCCCTATCGTCGAGGTCGTCCTTACCCTCGGCCTGCAATTGCAGGATGCGAAGGGTCGTTCCCGAGCCTGCCGCGACCTCGATGACCTCTCCCGCCGCAATCACCGTACCCGGGCCTTCGCCGGAGTCAGCATCGAGCGGCTGCGCCTTCCATACGAACACTTTCTTGCCGTTCAAGTCCACAAACGCGCCTGGATAGGGATGTGTGACCGCGCGGACGAGATCGTTGATGCGTTTCGCGGGCCAGGACCAGTCTATCGCCCCGTCCGCTGGCCTGCGCGCCCCGAAGTACGTCGCCTGTGAATGATCCTGCGGAATGCGCGGGGCCGAACCTTCTCGTAGCCGAGGTAGCGTCTCGCGCATGATCTGTGTGGCGATCGGCACGAGCTTGTTGAAGACGGTCTGAGCCGTGTCCTCCGGTTCGATGGTCACCTTCCGCTGGTCCACGATGTCTCCGGCGTCGGGCTTGCGAACCATGTAGTGCAGCGTGAGACCCGTCTCGGTCGCGCCGTCCAGGATCGCCCAGTTCACTGGCGCCCGCCCCCGGTACTTGGGCAGGTACGAGCCGTGCATGTTGAGCGCGCCCAGCGGAGGGATTGCCAGAATCTCCTCGCAGATCATGTTGCGGTAGTAGAAGGAGAAGATGATGTCCGGGGCCCAGCCGCGCACTTTCGCGACGAACTCCGGCGTATTGCAGTCCGCAGGGGTGAAGACCGGGATGTCGTGCTCCGCCGCCAGCTTCGCCATCGAGCGCCACCAGATGAGTTCTCCCGGGCGGTCCTCATGAGTCACGACGGCGACGATCTCGTCGCCCTGGCGGATGATCTCCTCCAGGCACACATATCCGATCTCACTATAGCCGAAAACCACGACCCGCATGACTCTCCCTGCCGTTCCTGTTTCGGAAATCGCCGTTTGCTGGGCGAACGGCAACCTCACCCCCGGCCCCTCTCCGCAAGCGGAGAGGGGAGAACAGCAGCAGTTCCCTACTGCGCGAGAAGTGCCGTTTGCCTCTCCCCTCCCATACCCGCCTGCGGCGGGTCCACGGGAGGGGTGGCCCGCCGCAGGCGGGACGGGGTAGGGCCGTTTTCATCGTTCC
>CAYWBK010000722.1:0-2166 GCA_964455745.1 uncultured Armatimonadia bacterium | reverse complement strand
CCCCTCGACAAGACCGCCGACTTCTCGCAGGGGACTTTCGAGTGCTGGGTGAAGACCGCCTGGGACTGGACCGAGCAGGACCAGCGCAACTTCATCGGCTTTCGCATGGAGGGCGGCAACTGGAACAGCATCAACCTGTACTACCACGGCCGGATGGGCGCGGCGCAGGTGCTCGCGTTCAACATCAATGACGGCGTCGACCACTGCATCACCTACGACGGCCACAAGTTAGGCTGGAAGAGGGGCGAGTGGCACCACATCGCGGCTAGCTGGACGCAGCATTCAAGTTGGCTGTTCGCCGATGGCAAGCTCGTCGCCACCGCCGCGTATGCCGAGCCGATGACTTTCACCCCGCCGAGGACCCCGCTGCAGATCGGCGAGACGGGCATGTATGGGGCCCCGTGCGGCGCGCTGATCGACGAGGTGCGGGTGTGCGACGAGGCGCTGTACGTCGGCTGCGACAGCATCCCCCTGGCAAAGGCCCCGCTTCCCGACCGCCTCCCCGCGCGGCTCTCCGACGGAGCCGAGGTGACCGCCTCGTCCACCGCGCCCTCCATCGAGCGCGCCGAGGACGTGCCGGAGCTGCACGACGGCCTGTACGGCAAGGCGGTGCTGGTGGGACGAACGCCGAGCACCGGGGAGGTCCTCGTGACCCTTAAGGAGCCGAAGCGTATCTCCGGCGTGCGCTGGAGCCGCGACGGCCGGCCACTGATCGACCGCGGCACCGAACAGGAGGCCGGCTGGGCGCGCGCGTCCGATGTGCCGAGCGACTATGTCATCGAAGCCTCCGCCGACGGCAAAACCTGGGTCGAACTGGCCCGCAGGACCGACTTCTTCATCGGGCCGGCGCAGCTTTCCGAGGCAGGCATTCGCATCCTGCACACCTTCGAGCCGCTGACCGCGACGAAGGTCCGCATGCGGATCACGAAGGGCTTGCCCGCGGGCCTTGGGGGCGACCCGATGCTTGACGAGTTCGAGGTCCTGGAGGCCGGCACCGGCGCAAATCTCGCCCGCGATGCCGTCGTCTCGACCGGGCGCTCGATCTTTCGCCGCAACTACTCCGCGGCGCATCTTGTGGACGGCAAGGTCGGCGAGGAGAACTCGTGGAAGGCCGGCGCTCCCGGCCCGGCGACGGTCACGCTGACTTTGCGCAAGGATGCCGAGGTCCACGCGCTGGAGTGGAGCCGCTCCGCTGAGAAGCTACAGACCGAGGGCACGCCCGCCGAGATGATCGTCGAGGGCCTGGTCGGCGGGGAGTGGGTGGAATTGGCGCATGTGACGGGCAACACACAGGCCGCGCGACAGCGCACCGCGCTCACACCGACGGTGACGCGCCAGGTACGGCTGCGCATCCTCAGCACCGTTGACGGCAAGGAGGCGACACTCGATGAAGTGGCTCTCTACTAGCCTGGCGGCGATAGCCCTCCTGGCCGGCGCGGCGTTCGGGGATGTCACATTAGGGCAGTTCACAATCTCGGCGGCGCACGGCAACATCGTCTCCGCGAGCCGCGCCGGCAAGGCGGTCCTCGCGCCCTGCTATGACCAATACCTGCTGCAGACGGATACGCTCGCCCGCAGCGATGAGCGCGAGGATGAGATCGTCTCGCAGCGGCGGACGCAGGGCGGCGTCAGCTTCGAGTGCCGGAACAAGCGCCTCGGTATCCGCGTGACGAAGGCCTACGGCCTCACCGGCGACGGGGCGCTGACGAAGACGATCACGATCCAGCCACTGACCTCGCGCGGCGAGCTGCACGTCTACTCGGTGGCAACCCTGGACCCCGCCTTTCGGCAGGGGGCGCTCTACTACTCGCCCCGGCAGTCCTGGGCCTCCGCGCCCGAGCGCGATCTGAGCGGGGTGCAACCGGCAACGAAATTCGCGCAGGATGTCGTCTCCGGCTCCGGCTGGGACAACCGGATCGTCGCGGGATTCCTGCCCTCGGGCGGCGGCATCGGCCACTACCGGTATGCAGTCAACGGGCGTCATGTGATGCCCTCGGCCTTCACCGGGTCCTACGGCGGGGCGGATAAGCACGGGCTGACGTACACCCCTACCGGCTGGCATTTCGAGGCCTTCCATATACTCGATGGCGACCGCGCCCCGATTTCAGCCACGATGCACTACTACCTCACCCCCGGCGATTACCTGGATGTGTGGCGGCATTTCCG
>CAYWBK010000721.1:0-2186 GCA_964455745.1 uncultured Armatimonadia bacterium | reverse complement strand
CCCCCCGTCACATCAAACTGCGCCGTCAGCGTCATGTCCGCCTTCACATCCACCTCGATCTTCGGCGTCTTCGAGGCCACCGGGCCGGTCCACTCGCGGAACTTGAAGTTGCGATTGCCCAAAGGCTTCGTCGGCTGCGAGGGGTCCATGAACTGCCCCAGGCGCTCCCCGGAGCCGTACCCCTTCGGAGTCTTCATCGCCGAGGGGACGACGTCCATGATTTCGACCGTGTGCTTGCCCGGTTTGTCGAAGACGATGTCGAACCTGCCGAAGTCGGGGCCGAGGGTGTACTCGGTGGTCCAGTGGCCGGCGTGCGTCCAGTAGTCGAAGCCGTCCACGCGGAAGCGCACCTCGCCCATCGGCGGGTTCGCCGCCACATGGAGGCACGGGCCGGGGATCGTGAGCTGATCGGCGGTGTCGGAGCCGTACAGGTACACCCGCCCCGAGTACGCCGGGACCCGCACCTTGCCGCCTGAACTCGCGGCGTCGAAGACCCTCGGCGCGCCACCGACCTCCTCCAAGCCGCCGTTCTGCAGGCGCTCGACGCCGTTTTGCGGGTCGTCGCCTTCCTTGAGGGACACGTCATCGAACCACACCGTCCCCGTGCGGAAGCGGAAGATCAGGTTGTAGTTGAGGCTCTTGATCGGCTTCGTCGGCTTGACCAGCACCGATTTGTACTCCCAGTCATGCGTACCGGGGGTGAACGGGGCGATCTGGCCGAAGAGATTGCTGCCATCCGCGTATTGGATGTCGAGGTAGATGGAGTAGTTGCCGTCCTGCGCGCCGGTGGCGCCCTGAGCCTTGCTCCAGCCTCCGGCGAGGATCGGCGTCGGCTTCGTCTGGTTGAGCGTGACGCTTTGGCTGACGAGGCTCTCATCCGGCTTGAGGTTGGTGATGCGGACGCTGCGAGAGCCGCTGTGCTGCACCGTAACGTCCAGCGCATCATTGCTGCCCTGCGCGGACGACCACGACTTGGCCGCGCCGCCGGCGATATCGACCAGCTTCGTCGTCGGGATCGGCGGCTTGACGGTAATGTCCAAGGCGTTCGTCTTGTCGGGGTTGAGGGCGACGAAGCCTTTCTCAAAGACGCGGTAGTAGACGCCGTTCTCGACCTGCTCGTCCCCCAGCGGCTTGCCGAGGCGAATCTGGTGCAGGATCGCCACGTCGGGGTGCGAGATCGCCGTCCCGCCGCTCCACACGAACCCGCCCAGTCGCGCCGAGGCGTAACAGTAGAACGCGTCCTCGCGCACGCCGAACGGGGTGCTGCCGAGGTAGCTGAGGCACTGGATCTGCTTACCGGCCTTGACCAGCGGCTGCAGCTTCACGCCGTTCTCGTGCCAGAAGGTCTTCCAGTCGAACCAGCGATCCTTGGAGACCCAGGTGCAGATGTAGCTTTCCATCATGTCGGCGTCGAGGTACTTCCAATACTCGCGCGGGAGGCTCAGCGGCGCGGCGGAGTTGCCGAGGACCGCGCCGTCGGGCTTGTAGCTCTTGACGACCTCGCGCACGCGCTTGAGAAGCATCGCGAAAGCGTGGTCCTGGTTCTCGTAGATATGCTTGTGTTTGTCGAACTTGGGGCCGAAGCAGTCCACGCGAGCGCCGAGATTGTCAACGAAGACGCCGTCCGCGCCAAGCTCCATGATCTTACGCACCCAGGCGACCATCGCGTCCTGATAGCCTTGCACATTGGGGCAGGTGGTGTACATGTTCTTGGCGTCCTCAGACTCCCAAAAGCCCGTGCGCTTGAGATTGCCCTGGGCATCGATCTCGATGTACTCCGGGTGGTCCTTGAGGTTGAGGCCCTCATAGGTGCGGTCGGCATTCCCCTGGTAGAAGGTCACGTAAGGGAAGCAGCGGATGCCGTAGCGGTGGGCCATCGCGAAAAACTCGCGGTTGACCGGGCAGTGGGTGACGAATGACACTTTCGACTGCGCGAAGCCCAGCCAGTCGCCGGGATTGTAGCCGATGGCGTAGGTCTCGGAGTCCATCAGCCAGTCAGGGGCGGATTCGCCGACGTCCATCTGGGCGGCGACCTTGTCGCGGGCGCGCTCGGTTGGCGAGCGGTCAGCGTGCAGTTGGGCGCAGGCGAGAAGGATTGCGGCGGCGATCAACAGGAGCTTGAGCATGGGATTCACGGCCTCCTACCCCCCCGGCCCCCCTCCCTCGTAGGGAGGGGGGAGAACGGC
>CAYWBK010000720.1:0-2188 GCA_964455745.1 uncultured Armatimonadia bacterium | reverse complement strand
ACGGCAGGGCCGGATACTTCGCTTCGCTCGTAGTCCGGCCCCTCCTCAAACGGCCATGCCTCGACCCTTTGAAGGCCCCTGACTAAAAACGATGCTCCTGTCCTGGTACCTATCAAGCCCCGTAAGGGGCGGCCGCACCGCGTCGCGCGGCCTTTCGCCCCTTGCGGGGCTCCTCTGGCCTCTTCGAGGCGGAATCCACCAGCTTCCGCTGGTGGCAAGGTGCAGACGCCCCCTGCCGGGGGCTAAAGGCAATGACTCTCCCCGTCCGCGGTATCCTGTCGCCTCGCGAGCCCGAGGCAGACGAGCACCGCCGCTCTCACCAACGCAATGCTCTGAACATGATGAGCACCACCTCGCCACGCGGGCACGGCAAACTGCCATCACTTCCTACGTGTAGTTCGGATCAGTCTCGATTTGCTCGCAAATTGCGGCTTTCTCTTTCGATGAGGCTTTCAGGCACTCGATCAGCCGGTCGTACTTCACCCGGTCGACGGGCAGCTCTACGGTCTCTTGCGTTTTGCCCGAGAAGATGAACCCGTTGATGAGTTCGAGGGCATTGAGGCCTTCCTCGCCCGGCGCGATCAGCGGCTCGCCGTGCAGGATCGCCCGCACGAAGTTGCCCGTGACCGCCTTGTGCTGGGTCTCGCACTCGGGAAGCTCGACGGCGATCTCGACGACCTCCGGCGAGGCCCACATCGACTCGTTCTCGAAGGTGAACTGCTTCAGCGGCGTCTTGATCTCCCACGCCTGCAGCTTCCCGTTGTCGATCTGGATTTTGCCCTTCTCGCCGCAGATTTCCAGCCGATTCGTGTTCGGCATCTCGATGGTGCTGGCGTAGATGTACCCGTGCGCGCCGTTGGCGTACTCGAGGACCGCGAAGGCCTCGTCCTCGACTTCGATGTTGTGCAGGCGGGTGCGGGTCTGCGCGGTCATCGCCACAGGGAGGCCCGCCAGCCAGGCGAACTGATCGAGCAGGTGCGGGGCCTGGTTGATGAGCACGCCGCCGCCCTCGCCGGCCCACGTCGCCCGCCAGCCGCCGCTGTCGTAGTACGCCTGCGCGCGATACCACCCCATCGTCAGGTTCGTGCGGTAGATCTCGCCGATGACGCCGTCGTCGATGAGCTTCTTCGCGGCGATGTTTTGCGGCTCGGTGCGCATCTGGAACATGACGCCGAACTTGCACCCGGACGCTTTCGCCGCCGCGATCATCTCGTCCGCCGCGCCGACGGTGACGCCGATCGGCTTTTCGGACAGCACGTGGATGCCCCGCTTGAAAGCGTCGATGGCGATTGGCGGGTGGAAGTAGTGCGGAGTGGCGATGAGGATCGCGTCCACGAGGCCGCTGTCCAGCAGCTCCCTATGGGTCGCGAATCCCGGTACCTCATACTTCTCCGCGACGGCCTGCAGCGTCGCCGGGTTGGTGTCGCAAACGCAGGTGAACTCGGCTTCTTCGACACTTGCCATGTAACTCGCGTGCCCCTGCCCCATTCCCCCGACCCCGACGATACCGATCCTGACCTTATCCATGACTGAGGACCTCTCTGAAGCTGGTGTGCGCTTCGAGCTTTGCCGCGCCCGCAGGGCGGCTGTACGGCACACTTCGCCAGGCGGCAGGTCAAACCCTCCCGCCGTGGAATGAGATACGGGAAGGCGGAGGGGGGAGATGCCGTTGACGTTGCCGTTCCCTCCTCTCCACGCGTGGCTATGCTTTACCCACATTCTCGTGGGGAAGGAGTCGAAACGGTCTGACCGTCCTGCTTTTGCACCCCGAAGGGGTGCCGGACATTAGCCGGGGGCGCAAGCCCCCGGCTTCCAGGCCCAGAATAACCTATCAGCCCCGAATGGGCGACACAGAACCGACAACATTGCGCCATCTGTGCCGCCCCTTTCGGGGGCTGTTCCTATCTAGTAAGGGGCCGTGTTCCAGGTTCTTGCGAGCCTGGCTAGATGCTTTCGGCCCTTCGGGCCTTTTGCAACGGCCTGCGGCCCGCCCACAAAATGTGGGTAAAGCATAGCCACGCGTGGAGAGGGGTCTACCCGCCGTAGGCGGTCAGGGGTGAGGTGCCGTTACCCAATACGCAATCTGAGGAGAAGCCCAACATGGCCAGCAAGAAACTGAAAGTCGGCATCATCGGTACCGGACAGATCGGCAAGCACCATATTGCAGGGTACAAGAACATCCCCGATG
>CAYWBK010000719.1:0-2222 GCA_964455745.1 uncultured Armatimonadia bacterium | reverse complement strand
GTCATTGAGAGCGACCAAGGATCGCGGCTCTGGGCTGGGCTGAGACAGGGCGGCGACAGACGCCGCGACGAGAACGAGCGCCGAGACGCACGCGCGCTCGAGGGGTCGACGTCGGACCATTGTGTTTCGCTCCTTTCCACGGGCTTTGAGTGAGACGACGTCTTTTCGTGCTTCGGCTATACGCCTCATTGCTTACGGGTCATGTTCACGTTGGTCCCCACCCCCATGACGCGCGAGGTGCTGGGCGATCTCGACCTGCTGTTGGAAGTAAACCTGATCCACTCTCACGCCCACGAGCACGGCTCCTACACCCACGTCCACCCCCACGCGCACACGTTGCCGCATGAGCACGGCGGCGAGGCGGGAGAGGTGCCGTCGGGAGTGTGAGGCACTATTGTGCCTCACACCCCCGGCGTCCTCCCAACCCGGGCAGGGCGATATGCTAAGCCCGCATCAGAACCCCCAGAAGGAACCGTCTGTCAGCGGCACTGCCGCCTCGACCCCAACGTAGTAGCGCTCGTGAGCCTGTGGGCCTGCCCCTGCGGCCGAGAGCGCAGGCCTGAGAGCGACCGTCACTTTCATCTTGCCCGGCAGCGTCCAGTCCACCTCAAGAGGCGGATTGCCCGATGCCCTGCGAAGGGCAGTCTGTTCTCTGATCGCGGCAAGCAGGACCGCCGCCGTCTCCGTCGGCAGCTCCCGGAACGCGATCTCGGCTGTGCCGAACTGGCGAACCAGGGCCCACTGCTGGGCCGAGACGAGGCCTATGACTTCCTGGCACAGTTTGCTGCTCTTCGGCAGATCGGAGATGGGGCTGGCGGCGCGCTTGGGCATCCTGTCGAGCAACTGCCACGCCTCGCTCAGCCGCCAGCACGCCCCGACCTTGAGCTGTACGGTCGTCCCGGCACCCTCCATGTCGGCGCAGACTGCGGCGGCGATGGCTGCGACCTCGCGACCGTCAGGGGCTGCCACCCTGCCGGCGACGCGCCAGCCCGACAGCTCCCTGTCAATGCTGTAGATCATCCCGTTGATGTCCCGGCGCGGCTGTGCGACAGCGTCCGACAGCGGGGTGAGAGCCTTCAGGTCGAAGGCCCCTCCGTCCGCGACGCTTGCGTCGCTCGGGCGCTTGCGGTCCGGCAGCGGATGGGGGCGTTCCCTTGCCCGAATCGGCTGCAACGCGGGCCAGCAAACGACCACCCCGCACTGTACGCCCCAGTCATACCCATAGACCTGCAATAGCCCATCTAGAGCCCGCCACAGCGGCAAGGCGGCCGCTTTGAAGGTGTGGCTGGGGCCGGCGGTGGGGCCGGGCAGGCCGACTACCCAGTCAAGGCCTTGCGCCTCGGCCAGGCTCCTCACCGCATCCACGACCGTACCTGTCACATTGGCGGTCACCGGCTGCTCCAACAGCGCGCGTTTGGGTACGGGCGAAGCGAGGAGCCCGATCGGGATTTGTTCAAGCGCTGTGCAGGCCTGCGGGTAGAGCGCGAGCACAAGCGCCGTGCAGGCTGCAGCGGCGAATCGAGTCCGAGCAGTGGCGTGGGTAACAGAGCACATCTAGGTTTCTCCCTTCAAACGGGCGTAGCGGCTGACCGGCCAGTGCCATCAGGCGCCGTCGGGTTCTACGGCAGATCGAAATCGACCTCGGTGCCAAGGCCACTTAGGGTCACCGTTGCGGGATGTAAGGTGCTCGGCGATCTCGACCTTTTGCTGAAAGTGAACCTGATCCACTCCCACGTCCACGAGCACGGCGGCGAAATCCCGACAATCCCGCCGAGAGCGTGAAGGGTCAGCACCCTTGTGGCTCGACAGCATCAGGGCTTCGTGGAGGCGAGATAGCGGATCGCGCTGCCGAAGAGGTTAGGCCCCTCGGCAGCGCGACGTATCTCCGGTCCGATTGCCCTTCAGGCCGCTGGCTTCAGAATACGGTCTCGCTCCCAGGGATCGTCAATGGGACGACGCCTTTCGGTACGAAGTGTGCCTTCCTATTGGCAGCCTCATTAAGATCGCGAGGAGGGAGGCCCATGCAGAATTCGACCTTCATCCGCTCGGGATGACTCCAGTCGATAACAAGGTCATCGCCCGATTTTGTAATCTGGTCCTTCGCCGCTGCCACAAACAGCCCGGCAACGTCAGTAGGAAGCTCGCGGAATGCGAAGTCAATTTCCTCCCACTCGTGCAGGTACCGCCATTGCTGAGCCGATGGGCACGCAAGCACACGTTCT
>CAYWBK010000718.1:0-2225 GCA_964455745.1 uncultured Armatimonadia bacterium | reverse complement strand
GCCTCAACCGCCGCCACAACCACCCGGTGAAGGCGGCTATCGCAAGAGGCTCCCGTTGCCCCTCAGCGTCTTGCGCCGGAAGGCGGTATCGAGTAAAGTGGGCTAACTAGGCAAGGAGTAGGCCGATGCGCGACGTAGCATCAGAGCGGGACGAGCGGGGGATTACCATACAGCGCGTGGGCGTGCGCGGCATCCACCTTCCCGTTATGATCCGCGAGAAGTCCGGCGGCCTCGCCCGAGTCGTAGGGCAATTCGACGCCTCTGTGGAGCTGCCCCACTACGAGCGCGGCACGCACATGAGTCGCTTCGTCGAGATACTGGCCAAGTGGAGCAAGAAAGCCGTCGCGATTCACGAGTTCGAGGACATATTGCGGGAGATACAGACCACTTTCGGGGCCCGCGCTGCGACGCTCTCCCTCTCTTTCAAGTACTTTCTGGACAAGTGCACCCCCGTCAGCCGGGAACCTTGCCAGCTCGATTACGATTGTAGATTCGATGGCAGCATTCGGGAAGACGACTACACGTTCACGGTCGGCGCCACTGTGCCGATCATCACGCTGTGCCCGTGCTCGAAGGAGATCTCCGAGCGCGGCGCTCACAGCCAGAGAGCCGAGCTGTCAGTAAGGCTGCGCACTCGCGCCGGCCACATCATCTGGCTGGAGGACCTGATCCCGCTGCTCGAGCAACAGGGGAGCTACGGGATCTTCCCGATGCTCAAGCGTCGCGACGAGAAGGCCGTCACAGAGGGCTCCTTCGACAACCCGAAGTTCGTCGAGGATGTCGTCAGAGACACGATCCTGGCGCTCCGGAGCCTTGACGGAGCAGTGTCGTTCTCCGCGGAATGTCAGAGCTTCGAATCAATCCACAATCACAATGCTTACGCCTATGCCGAGGATGAGGCGGGCGAGTGGGAGAGGCCGGGCTAGTCGATGGAAGTCGCCATTGCGATAGTGCTGATCGTCCTTGGGGTGGCCGGGTTCTACGGCTTCATCCGTCTGCAAAAGTCCGTCCAGCGCGGGCTGCAGAACCACGGTCGTGTCGCGGAGACGCCCACGTTCGATGATATCGAGGTCGCCGAGGGGCCGTTGGGGCCTGACGAGATCGTCTACCTGTACGCCCACGAGTTCGCGCGCCCGCGTCTCGCCGGCACGCCGACACTGCCCAGAGACCGCGTCTCCGCCCCGATGGCCGGTACCGAGGTAGATGCCGAGGACCTCACCAGCCGGCTACTCTACGCCACCATCTGCGAGTTGTACCGTGAGAAGTACCTCGAGATTCGCCTCGTCGAGCGCGATCCGACCTACCTGCCGCCGTTCCCGCAAAAGAAGTGGGAATTGCAACTGCGTCGCGCACAGCGCTTCCCCCCGGGCCCGCTGTGCGACACGCTCAGTGTCGGCTTCGACCTCACCCGCAGGCGGCTGCAGGCCAAACAGCAGCGGATCGAGGAGGACAAGCTGTGGGTCGGGCTGGACGAGTTGATCGAGCGCGGCCTGAAGGCCGTGCGCCAGGAGCTTAGCTTCTGGGAGCGCAGCGGCGTGCACGGCGACTTGCGCAACTACGTCAGTTCGTCGCTGGTGGCGCGTGGCTATCTCGTCGCCCCGCAGGGGGACACCTGGTTCGACAAGGTCCGCACCCGCAAGCTGCTCTCGAACAAGGCCGCCATCGAGACCGTCGCCGACCAGGCCCGCAGTCTCAAGCACCGTCTCGAGACCTTCTGCAAGATGCACGGCTCTTCGGAGGCCCAGGTGGACGCGCCGAACGCGAAGCTCCATGACAACGTTGCGCCCGACCTCGCCGAAGGCGGCCACCCCCTCGAGGAGTTGCCTATCGACGACTGCCTGCGCCTCAGCATCTACGAGGCGCTGCTATCCATCAAGCAACTGGAGCCGAGCGGCGAGCCGGGCGTGTAACGGCCCTACCCCATGACCGCGCTGCGCGCGGTAACGCTTCGGCGGGCCACCCCTCCCGTGCCGGGAGAGGGGACGGCTAACGGCGGTTTTCGAGGCAATCGTCGTGTCGAGCGTTCGGCGCTTCGAAACGATGAGAGTGATGGGGGCGCTGTCTCCGATCTCACCACCCTCCGACTTCCTATGGCAGCGCGATTTATCGCGCTAAATGCGGGGCGAACTGCCATCCGCGTATCACGCCATCGGCTGCGGGTAAGCATTTCGTCGAAGTAGAAGCGCAGGTAGCTATACGATGTGATCCGCGCGATGAATCGCGCT
>CAYWBK010000717.1:0-2235 GCA_964455745.1 uncultured Armatimonadia bacterium | reverse complement strand
CGCCAGGACCAGTTCCTGGCATCTACCCACACACATTGAGGAAGAGCCCCTGCAATTCTCTCCCGCCCGGCCCCCATGCCGCGCCGGCCTGCCGTCGCAAAGCCAACGGCCATTCGCCACACGCGAAACAGGGCCGCGGATCGCTTCCTGTCTGCGATGCCCGTGGCCCTGTTTTCGTCTGGTGTCTGAGGGACGATTGCTAGTTTGCCGCAGCCGGGGGTGCTGCTGCAGGCGCAGCCGCAGGTGCTGCTGCTGCGGGGGCTGCTCCGCCGGCAGCGCCACCACGAGCGCCGCGGGCGCCGCGCGCGCCACGGCCACCGGCGCCGCCGGGGCCGCCGGCGCCGCCAGGGTTGAAACCGGCGGCTGTGGAATCGAGCACGAGAAGCCGCGCCGCGACGTCAGTGCCATTGCGCTGTCCCATCGCAATGATCTTCGAGTTCACCTTCACAGCGGTCAGGTCGGCAAGCGGCTGGAACTTCACGACCTGTGCGTCCTTAGCCACGTCGACTTCGATCTTCAGGCCGTTGAGATCGACGATCAGCGGTTGAACCGAACTCACCACGGCGCTAGTCACATTGGCCCCCGCCCCGGGGCCGCCGGGCACTCTGCGGGCGCGACCGCCACCGGCTGCGCCACCAGCCGCGCCGGCGCCCATGCCCATGGCGTCCGCTGCCAACTGCTGCAGGTTACCGCCGGCCTGAACTGCGCTGGCCTCGACCTTCAGAGGCTGGCCGGTAAGACTGATCGAGTCGCCGACCTTGAGTGTCGCGACATCGGTGTCCACGACCTCCCAAAGCTTGGTGTTGGCGTCCGACTTGACCATGATGGTCTGAGCCTGCTGCTGGGGCCCGCCATTCGGCTTGATCGCCAGCGTCAGGCCGTTATCCCCGATAACCTGAACTGCGCCCATGGTGAAGGGCATCATGCCGCCGCGTCCGCCGCGGCCACCCCCGCCTCCACCTCCACCCGGTTGAGCAAACGCCGCTGCACTGACGGCCAGCAACCCCGCCGCGACCAATAGTCCCCACGTCGATTTTCGCATGTCCTACACCGCCCTTTCAGGGAGTACGTCAAACGTAGATGGTCAACTGACGCTTTAGCATCCACCAAAGTTCGCTAACCGGACACATCATGACTCATCCCGCTTGACCAAGCGCAAGTATAAGTCTTCCAAGCTCATCCGTTCGGGGATCATGGCGCTGACGCGGATGCCGCGGGAGACGAGATGTGCGTTCAGGTCCGGCAGCGCCGCCTCGCCGCACCGAAGCCGAACGCCATCAGGCAAGCCCTCGACCTCGGAGGCGCAGCCGAAGCTATCCAACGCCTCCAACGTCGCCGGGACATCGTGGACGCGGACCGTCACCACGGTCTCCGTGGTGGCGAGCAAGTCGCGGACCTTGCCGCGAGCCACCAGGTTGCCTTTCATCACGACGCCTACGTCGGTGCAGATTTGCTCGACCTCGTGGAGAAGGTGACTGGACAGGAACACCGTCATGCCCTCGTCGCGGTTGAGATGGACGAGAAGATCGCGCACTTCGGCCATGCCCTCGGGGTCGAGGCCGGTGGCAGGCTCGTCGAGGATGATTAGCTCCGGCTTGGGCAGGAGAGCCTGCGCAAGGCCCAGGCGCTGGCGCATCCCGTGGGAGTAGTTGCGCACCGGCTCGCGGTCGCGCCCCAGAAGGCCGACAAGCGCGAGCGTTTCGTC
Source organism: uncultured Armatimonadia bacterium (assembly GCA_964455745.1). Taxonomy (GTDB): domain Bacteria; phylum Armatimonadota; class Zipacnadia; order Zipacnadales; family CAYWBK01; genus CAYWBK01. Next base: position 530 of record CAYWBK010000717.1, on the reverse strand, counting down.
GATCCGGGCCCGGTCAACGCCGCCGGAGAGCGCGGTCAGGATCTCGAGGTTGCGCCTGCCGGAGAGGTAGTCATAGAAGGCCGGGCCCTCAACAAGCGCCCCGACCCGGCCGCGCTCGCGCGATTCCACGGTGTTCGATGGCCGGCCGAGGACCGAGCTGTGCCCGGAGGTGGGGCGGACCAGGCCGAGCGCCATGCGGATGGTCGTGCTCTTCCCGGCGCCGTTCGGCCCCAGGAAGCCGAAGATCTCGCCGCGATGGACCTGCAGGTTGAGGTCCTTCACCGCCAGGTTGGCGCCATAGCGCTTGCACAGCGAGACAGTTTCAATGGCGATGTCGGTGTCAGTCATGGTGGAACGGCTTTCAAACGACCCTACCCCGCCCGCTTGAGCCGCCTACGGCGGCTATCGGGCACCCCTCCCGTGCCGGGAGGGGAGAGGCGAACGGCAACCTCACCCCCGGCCCCTCTCCGCAAGCGGCTATGCTTTACCCACATCTTGCGTGCGAATCACGGGCTGTTGCCCCAAAAGGC
>CAYWBK010000716.1:0-2242 GCA_964455745.1 uncultured Armatimonadia bacterium | reverse complement strand
TGCCCCTACATCTGAAAAGATGTGGGGAAAGCATAGCCACAAGTGGAGAGGGGGAGAACGGCGAACGGCTTCCTACCCCCTCGTCCCGCTTCGCGGGACACTCCCCCTCCCTCGTAGGGAGGGGGAGAACGGCAACCTCACCCCCCGCTCCCTCTCCACAAGTGGAGAGGGAGAGACAGAAGACGACGAACGGCCACGATGACCCACAGTTGCTCTACGCTCACCGAACATAGATCAGGGAGAATCTCATGTCCTGTCAGACACCTTCCGCCAAACTTCAGCACCTTATCGCCAACACGATTCGCGGCCTGTCGATGGACGGGGTCCAGAAGGCCAATTCCGGACACCCCGGTCTACCGCTGGGCGCAGCGGACTATGCGGCGGTCCTGTGGACTCGGCACCTCCGCTATAATCCCGAGGACCCCGGATGGGCGAACCGCGACCGATTCGTCCTGTCCGCCGGGCACGGGTCGATGTTGCTGTATTCGCTCCTGAACCTCGCCGGATTCGATGTGCCGCTCGAGCAACTCAAGGCCTTCCGCCAATGGGGCAGCATCACACCGGGGCACCCCGAGCATGGACTGACACCGGGCGTCGAGGCGACCACAGGCCCGCTGGGCCAGGGCGTCGGCAATGGCATCGGCATGGCGCTCGCCTCGATGCTTATGGCCGCTCGTTTCAACCGGCCGGGCTTCCCCCTCATCGACCACCATGTATATGCGCTGGTGAGCGACGGCGACCTCATGGAGGGCATCGCCTCCGAGGCGGCATCGCTGGCGGGGCATCTGAAGCTCGGCAATCTCATCTACCTGTACGACGACAACCATATCACCATCGAGGGCGGGACCGATCTCGCTTTCTCCGAAGACGTGGGCAAGCGGTTCGAGGCCTACGACTGGCATGTGCAGCATGTCGACGGGCATGATCCCGAGGCGGTTGATGCGGCGATCGAGGCCGCGAAAGCGGTCGCCGACCGTCCGAGCCTGATCGTCTGCCGCACCCATATCGCTTACGGCAGCCCCAGCAAACATGATACCTCGGGCGCTCACGGCGAGCCGCTCGGCGTCGATGAGGTGAAGGCCTCGAAGGAGCACCTCGGCATCCCGTTGGAGCCGGACTTTTACGTGCCGCAGGAGGTCGCCGACTGGTTCGCCGCCAAGGCCGAGTGCCAGAAGGCGCAGGCCGCGAAGTGGCAGGAGATGCTCGCGGCGTACCGGACCGAGCACCCGGACCTCGGCGCACAGTGGGACGCGATGTGGAGCCGCGAAGTGCCCGCGGACATCGCCGAGCAGCTCATCGCGGCGATGAAGCCCGACGACGACGCGACCCGCAATTCCGGCGGCGCGGCGCTTCAACTCGCGGCGAAGCTCGTGCCAGCCCTGATCGGCGGCTCGGCGGACCTCGCGCCCTCGACCAAGACCCTCATCAAGAACTGCGCCAGCATCGGAGCCTGCGAGTTCGGCGGAGCCAACCTGCACTTCGGCATCCGCGAGCACGCGATGGGCGCGATCTGCAACGGGATGGCCTACTACGGCAGCTTCATCCCCTACGGCGCGACGTTCGCGATCTTCTCCGACTACATGCGGCCCTCGATGCGCCTGGCTGCCTTGACGCACTTGCAGGTCATCTATGTGCTCACCCACGACAGCATCTTCGTGGGCGAGGACGGCCCGACGCACGAGCCGATCGAGCACGCTTCGTCATTTCGCGCGATGCCGAACATGTACCTGATGCGCCCTGGAGACAGCGCTGAGACCGCAGCCTGCTGGGGCGCGGCGCTCCTACGCAAACACGGGCCCAGCGCCCTGTTCCTCACCCGCCAGAAACTGCCCGAGCTTGACCGCACGAAGTACGCCCCGGCCATCGAGGCGCTCAAGGGCGGATATGTGGTCTCGGATTGCGAGAAGGCCGTGCCGGATGTCATCATTATCGGCACCGGCTCCGAGCTTCACCTCGGCCTGGCGGCGCAGGACGCGCTCGCGGCCAAGGGCGTTGCCGCACGAGTGGTCAGCATGCCATGCGTGGAGCTGTTCGAGGACCAGTCGGCGGAGTACAAGGCGAGCGTTCTCCCGGCGGCTTGCACGAAGCGCGTGGCTATCGAAGCCGGAGCAAGCTGGGGCTGGCACAAGTACGTGGGCCTCGACGGCCTCATCATCGGCATCGACCGCTTCGGGGCATCGGCGCCGTACAAGGTCCTCGGCGAGAAGTTCGGGTTCACCGCCGACCAGGTCATCGCGAAGGT
>CAYWBK010000715.1:0-2244 GCA_964455745.1 uncultured Armatimonadia bacterium | reverse complement strand
GACCCTAACAGGCTCAGGGCTTCGCTGAACCAAACTGTCAAAGTTGCGCTAGCGGGCACGGAGTGCAACAACTTCGTGAACCGATGTGAGGGCGGCCGAGGGCTGCAACTGGAGATCGGGACAGAACTGCGCCAGTCGGGCAACCGGGCGGCATGGGACCGGTATGCGGGGGCGGTCGCCGCCGCCATTCGGAGGTCATATCTGTGAGGACTACCACCGCGCTCCTTATCGCCCTGACCGTTGCCGGGTCGCTCTGCGCCGCTTTCGCCGAGAACGGCCTCGACGAGCGCTCGCCCTTTGGGATCGTCTGCCCGTGGACGGACATCGGCCAAACCGGGGCGCGGTGGACGCGCTGCGGCGCGGAGGCGACCGAACTGGTCAACTGGCCGGGCATGGAGCCGGCGAAGGGTAAGATCGACTTCACCAAGGCCGAGAACGAGCTGGGCGGGATAGACGCCAGGGAGAAGCTGTTCCCGCTGCCGATCCTCGGCTACACCGCGCCGTGGGCCGGACGTGTGCCGGGCAAGATCGACTCTCCCCCGAAGAACCTCGCCGACTGGGACCGCTGGGTCAATGCCTGCGCCGATCACTTCCGGGGCCGGGTGAAGTTCTGGGAGGTCTGGAACGAGCCGAACATCGAGTTCTTCAACGGCTCCATCGCGGACTATGCGAACCTCGTCAAAACCGCCTCCGCCGCGGTGCGCCGGGCCGACCCCTCCGCCTCCGTGCTAATGGGGACGGCGGGCGTCGATCTCGACTTCATCCGCCGGTGCTACGAGTGCGGTTGCGGGCCGTATTATGACGTGATATCCGTGCACCCGTACCAGTGGGACCCGACCTTCAACGATGGATGGTTCATCGAGAAGCTTACGAACCTGCGCAAGCTGATGGACAGCTTCGGCGACACCGACAAGCGCATCTGGCTGACGGAACTGGGCTGGGCCACGAGCGACAAGCGGATCACGCCCGACATCCAGGCGCGGCTCCTCGTGCAGGCTTATGTGACCGCGCTGTCGCTGGAGCATCTCGGGGTGGACAAGATCTTCTGGTTCTGCGTGAAGGACTGGGGCGGGCCGGGATACGGCATCTACAACGACGACAGCACGAAGAAGCCGGCGTGGTTCGCCTACCAGACGATGACCGGGCAACTCGCCGGGCGACCGTACATGGGCAAGGTGGGGATCGAGGGGGCGCGATGCTATGCCTTCGGCCCGAGCCGCGACGAGAACGACGCGGTGCTGTGCCTGTGGGCCCCCGGCATGGACGCGGCGCCGACGAAGCTGGATGTGCCTGTCGCCGAGTATGCGGCGTATTCGATTTCGGGCGAGAAGCAGACGCTGAAGCTCGACGCGGACACCGCTGTGACCGCGACGCCGGCGCCGCAGTATGTGCATGTGCCTGTGGAGGTCGCCCAGCGGCTCGCCGTGATGACCGACCGGCGCGAGTTCCCCTGGCCGGACCCGGCGGCGCAGCAGCGGCCCTCATCGTTCGTAACGGTGATGCCTCAGCCGAACACCGAGCGCCCCTGGCTCATCACGGGACAACACGGGGTACTGCGGCTGTATGTCCACAACGGGCAGGCGGTGGCGGCCGAAGCCGAGATCAAGGTGACGCTCGGCAGCGCCTCCACGACGGCGCGAGTGAAGCTGGGGGCGGGCGAATCGCGGGAGACGGGCGTGTCGCTGCTGTGCCCTATCGGCACGAAGCCCGGCCTCGCAGACCTGAAGGTGTCGGCGAAAATCGGTGGCGAGGAGATCGCGCCACAGGTCACGAGCGTGCGCGTAGCCCTCGGACCGACGGTCGAGTTCCTCGGGAACAGCTACTTGGAGCGGTCGATGTACCTGCAGCCGGACCCGAAGAGCGGGTGCTCGGAGTCGATGCGCTTCGGGAGCGAGTGGACGTACAAGCTCGACGCGCCGCAGTCGGGCTCGGCCCTGGTGCAGATGGATGTCGGCGCGAACATGGCCCAGCCCTGGACGGTGTCTTGGTCACAGGATAACGCGACCTGGTCGACGCTGTTCGAGGGGCAAAGCTGGCACGGATTGCATGAGGGGCGGATTGACGGGCTGAGGAAGGGAAGCTTGTACCTGCGCTGCAAGGGCACGGACGAGCAGTTCGCGAGCGCGGTGGTGACGTTTGTGCCGTGAGGTGAGCCGAAACCAAATGGGGCTTGACCACGAAGACACCAAAGAACTAACGCCCCTGCGGGGCGACCTTGGCGTCGGTGCTCCCACGGTGTCCTTC
>CAYWBK010000714.1:0-2255 GCA_964455745.1 uncultured Armatimonadia bacterium | reverse complement strand
ACAGAGGGCACAGAGAACGGCTGGGAAACGGCCGGCCTGCCCCACGATAGGCGTTTGAGGGACGTTGCCGTTCTCTGTGTCTCTGTGGTCACTCGCCGTCCCTTTCTCCGCATCGCATCTCATTACCGCCCCGGGCTGCGCAACCGGCGTAGTAATACTACCTACAATCGAAAGACGCACCCAGCGCGGTCGCACGCACTTGACGGCATTCGGCGTCATCTGCTATATTGGGGGCGTCCGATTAGGTGGGGCAGTGGCGCAGGGGGAGCGCGTTTCCTTGGCATGGAAAAGGTCGGGGGTTCGAATCCCCCCTGCTCCACCAACGACATCCAAGACGGCGCAGGCGTTCAACACGACGCTTGCGCCGTTTTCGTTTCTGTCCGGGCGCACGCGGCAAGCCTCCCGCCCGCTGGCCGCTCTCCGCCGCTGCCGTTTTCCTGGCTCTTGGATACTGCCCCCCTCATTTGCTGGATAACAACTCCCCACACAGGCCATGCTTTGAAGGAATCCCCCCTGCGCGCGGCGAATTTGTCGCTTCGTGACCCTTGGATCCGGGGTGGTGAAGGAAAACAGGCCTTGCGAACGGAAACATGCTGGGAACTTGGGACGCGGCCGGACGGCTTTCTGTTGGGCCATACCCTCGGGCCACGCCCCAAGAGCGTGATCTGACACACCAGGAGGCGTAGATCAGTGCAAAACTGGCAGGATGTCATCCGGTACGGCGTGCAGATGAAGGCGTCGGACGTCTTCTACAAGCCCGGCACTCCGCCGACGCTCAAGATGCGCGGGCTTATGCACAAGACGGACAACTTCCCCGTCCTCACCGAGGACGACACCCGGTACATCGCGCATTCACTGATGGACGAGCGTCAGATACGCATTTTCGAGGAAGATTACCCCGAGAAGGACGTGGGCCTGACTATCCGCGACGTCTGCCGCCTGCGGATCAACATTTTCAAAGAGCGCGGGAATGTCGTGCTGGTCATGCGCATCATCCCGCTGGACATCCTCACCATCGCCGACCTCGACATGCCTCCGGTCCTCGCCGACCTGGCGATGAGCCCCCAGGGGCTGATCCTCGTCACCGGCCCCACCGGCTGCGGGAAGTCAACCACGCTGGCCGCGATGATCGATCACATCAACCGCAACCGGGCCTGCCACATCATCACCGTCGAGGACCCCATCGAGTACGTGCACCAAGATCGCAACAGTCTCGTCAATCAGCGCGAGATCGGGATTGACACCAAGGATTTTCCCGACGCCCTCAAATACGCGATGCGCGAGGCCCCCGACGTCATCCTCATCGGAGAGATGCGCGACACGATCACGATGGGCGTCGCCATGCAGGCGGCGGAGACCGGCCATCTGGTTTTCTCCACGGTTCACACGACGAGCGCCGCCGAGACGATGGAGCGTATCGTCAACATGTTCCCGATTGAGGACCGGCCCATGATCTGTCTGCGCATGAGCCGCTCGCTGCGCGGAGTCCTTTCGCAGTCGCTGGTCCCGCGTGCCAGCGGCGTCGGCCGCGTCGCCGCGATCGAGATCATGGTGGTAACGCCGACGATCCAGAAGTTCATCGAAGAGGACAAACCCTCTGAGATGTACTCATCCATCACCGACGGCAGCCACTGGGGCATGCAGACGAAGAACCAGGCGCTGATGAAGCTGTACGAGGCTGGCGTCATCACGCAGGAAGACACTATGTTCTATGCCGGCAATTTCACGGAGATGCGCCAGATGGTTCGCCGGTACGATTCCGAGACCTCGGACGCAGAGCGGGCCGCCGCCGAGAAAGCGCGCCGGGAGACGGCCCTGCGAGGTCAGCGCCAGCAAAGACCGGAAGGCGGCCAGGGAGCCCCTCCGGCGGGAGGGCAACCACCCGCGCCGCAGTAGCCCGGGAAGGTCTCGATGCGGCCTCGAAAATGATGTGTGAGGCAGGCGTCTATGCTCATTTTCCCTGTGGTCGCGCAGTTCACCGCGCGTTCCGCGCCATGAATGGCGCGGCCGCATGATGCAAGTGACTGCCTCGAAAACAGAGTGGGCGCGACAATCTTGTCGCGCGTGGGGCGGGCGTCTCGCCCGCCAGAACCGTTCGCCGTATCTCTCTGCACATGTGGAGGGGGGCCGGGGGTACTATCCATTACTCACATCTTGGTGGGAAGGAGTCGAGGCGGTCTGACCGTCTCGCCTTTGCACTCCGAAGGGGTGCCGGACGTTAGCCGTGCTGGCGCAAGCGCCAGCCTGGCGCAAGC
>CAYWBK010000713.1:0-2268 GCA_964455745.1 uncultured Armatimonadia bacterium | reverse complement strand
TGCAGCGTGTCAAACGCATTCTGGCGGACCACGCGCCGCTGCTGAGGCTGCCGCGTCGGACGAGGGCGGGGTTGGCCGTGTTCGCGGTCGTCGTTGTCGCCGGGGCGGGGATCGGGAGGGTGCGCGTCGCGGGTGCGGCAAGCGGCACGCCAAGGCGGGTCTACAATGGGCCAGTGCTAGATGAACGCCTCAAGGAGGCGGTTGTCGCCGGCAACCTCGAGCGGGTTGAGAATCTCCTGGCATCCGGGGTGTCGCCGCGCGGGGGGACCAAGGACGGCAGGACGGCGTTGCACTGGGTTGCCGATGGGCCGGTACACAACAGCGCTGAGATCGCAAAGCGACTACTCGACAAGGGACTGCAGGCGCGGGCGGCCGATGTTGACGACGTAACGCCGCTGCATTTGGCGGCGGGAGGGAACAGCGCAGAACTCGTCAAGTTGCTCCTCGACCGCGGCGCAGATGTCAACGCGATGGACCTCCCCACAGGACCAAAGCCAGCCGGATGTTGGGGCACTCCGCTCCACTGGGGCGCGACTGGGGGCCGACCGGACACTATGCTCCTCCTACTTCAGCATGGCGCGCAGGTGAACTGCCGAAACGCTGCGGGACAGACTCCGCTCCATGCTGCAGCCCAGTCGGCATGGGGCCAGCAGCCCTGGGACCGCCATAGGGAGGCGGCACAACTGCTAATTGACCACGGCGCTGACATCAACGCGGTGGACAAGTCCGGCCGGACGCCACTGACCTACGCGGCCATGAAGTGCGCGACGCCGATGGTCGCCTGGCTGCTCGATCACGGGGCCGACGCTAACGCTGCAGGGCGACGGGGCCTAACGCCGCTGGACGGAGTGGCCCTGATGGCGACCCGGCGCGCCCAACCGGATCCTGAACTCGTGCGACTACTGGCGGCGAAGGGCGCAACGTGGACGATCCAATCGGCGACGGCTCTGGGCAACTTGCAGAAGCTCACTGAGTTCTTGGATCAAGGTGCCGATGCCAACGGTTCCTATCCGGGCGACAAGGGTCCCACCCTCCTGTGGTGGGCTGCTGCCGCCGGGCAGGCTGATGTGATCGAGGCGCTCCTGGCGCGCGGTGCCGATGTCAACCGGCCGATGCCGTTCGGCATCGGGTGCGGTGTGCCCCGCCAGCTCCGCGGGCGCACGAGAATGAACGCTGCCAGCGAGATCGCAGGACGCGGGTCCACGCCGCTACACCGCGCGGCCTGGTGTGGCCGTCTGGAAGCGACCAGAGCGCTGTTGCACCACGGGGCAAGGACAGACGTGGTGGACGAACTCGGGCTTACCCCGCTCGACGAGGCGGTCGCCGTCGGCAACACGGACGTGACGCGTCTGCTTCTTGCCAATGGCGCCCAATGGACAGTGGAGGCGGCAGCGTTCCTGGGCGACACCTGGAAGATGGAGGAACTGCTTGCCCACGGTGCTGACCCGAACGTCGAGGGGATGTACGGTGAGGCGGCGCTTCACTGGGCAGCCGCGAGGGGAGACGTTGACATGGTCAAGCTGCTGCTTGCGCATCACGCCGATCCGGATATAGGCGAGAATGGTGATACCCCGCTGTACTGGGCGACGGGCCGACGCCGCTCTGAGTGGCCTAACGCAACGGATGCCATACGGGCGGATGTCGCCCGTGCTTTGCTTGGCTACGGAGCCCACGTCAACGTCCACGGACCACCCGGCGGGTGGACACCTCTCCATGCGGTTCGCCGTGACCAGCCATTATTGGCAGAGGTGCTGATCGAACACGGAGCCGACCGCAATGCCGAGGACGACCAAGGGGAGCGACCGAGGATCGTAAGAGACAGTGGGACGCCGAGCCAGGCACCACGTTCGACCGTAGTGCGGTAGAACTCGGGACGCCACACTCCCGGCACTGGATAGCCGGATTGATCAGGGCAAGGGGGAGCAGGAGGGACAGCGAGTCATCCCGCTTACCAAGTGTGCGGCCAGGTCACGGGCATTCGAGTGGAGGCCGGTCAGCAGACCAAGGGTGTGGCGATCCCGACGCAGCACTGAGGGGCTGTGGCGCGGGCGCGTGGGCATACAGCACGCAAGGCGGCATGGGCGGGCCATAGGAGCCAGCCGGTTCCGGCTACAAGGAGGGAATGGTAATGCGCAAGGTACTGCTGGTGCTGATCGCCCTCGCAGTCGTGGTCGTGGTCGGAGCGGGCATAGCGAGGGTGCGGATTGCCGCTGCCGAGCCTTGGGCTGAGGGTGCCCCTGCGATCCATCGCGCTGCGAAGCAAGGGGA
>CAYWBK010000712.1:0-2269 GCA_964455745.1 uncultured Armatimonadia bacterium | reverse complement strand
GGGCCGTCGCCTTTTCATCGTTTCAGAGTGCCGGAACCCGGCATGACGACTGCCTTGAAAATCGCCGCTGCCGGGCGAACGGCAACCTCACCCCCGGCCCCTCTCCGCAAGCGGAGAGGGGAGAACCGCAGCAGTTCCCTGCTGCGCGGGAATCGCCGTTTGCCTCTCCCCTCCCGGAACGGGAGGGGTGGCCCGCCGCAGGCGGGACGGGGTAGGGCCGTCGCCTTTTCATCGTTTCAGAGTGCCGGAACCCGGCATGACGACTGCCTTGAAGGCCTCGCGTGGCGCGGGCGTCTCGCCCGCGAAGGCCGTTGCCGTTTCCTTTAGGAGGCGTGCGGGGTCACCGCCTGCTGTCGCGCTCCGCGCGCCACAGACACCTGCCGTTCTGCAGCCGCATCGATCCTGCCGCCGCGAATGCCCGCGTCAACCCCGCCGTTTCGCGGCCCCGGCAATCTTGCCGGGACGGCCCTGCATTGTGGACATCGCGTCCGCTACTGCAGTGCCTTCGAAACGTCCGGCCACATCTCGTGCCACAGCTTGTCCTCGCGCGCTACGACGTCGAAGACGTATTCGGTCGCAAGGCCCTGGGCCATCACGTTGAGCGTCCAGTCGAGGATGATCTCGCCATCGGAGTCGATGTAGGCCGCACTGAAGACCTTGCGGCGGTTGAAGTCGTTGATGAGCGAGAGCACGGCCGGCCACTTGTCCGCAGCGACCTTGATGGTGGTAAAGAGCTGGATGCGAACCCCGCGCTCAGTGACTTTGCCGTCGTCGTCCTTGTTCAACGCCTGGGTGTCTATATCATACCGGTATGCGGGCATCGGGTCGCCTTTGAAGGGAAGTTGTAGCATCAGGTCATCGGCGCTAAGCATTTTCTCATTGACGACGAGCTGGTGCGCTTCCTTGAGGTTCTGCTCGATAATGCGCTCCATCGAGCTTTCGTCCTGAGTCACGGTCAGGACATCGTTGTCAGCCCAACCGACCCCCGCCATCCAGGCTGTCAAGACGCTAGCGAGCAGTGCCGAGCAAACGAAGTTCCGGTCGGTGCGCATCCTTCGCCTCCTGTCTGAAGATTGAGTGGGCGCGACAATTCCGTAGCGCGCTGAGGGGCCGAGGTGAGGTTCGCCCTCAAACCTTCTCCCCCACATAGATCAACTGCCGCTCGTATCCTTCGAACTCGTGGCAGTCATATCCTCCCAGCCACACCAGCTTCGCGAAGCCTGCCTCGGCCAGCATCGTCTCCAGTTCCTCGATTCGGTACAGACGGATCGCCGCCTGGTGCAGGATCTTGTCGCTTTGCTTCGCGTCGTACCAGGTGCTGACCAGCCGCCGCGTCTGCCCATCCCATCGGCACCGCATGATCGCTTCGCGGCCATCGGCGAGGTGTGTCACCTGATGGTATGGGGCGTATAGGATTTGATATTTGCTGTTGCGCGTGTCGAGGATGAACCGCCCGCCCGGCTTCAGGCACCGTGCCGCCTCCGACAGCACCCGCGCGTCGTCCTCCACGGTCGGCAGATAGCCGAAGCTGTTGAACAGGTTCGTGACCGCGTCGAAGGCCCCGCTGGCGAACGGTAGCGCGGCCGCATCCCCGCGCACGACCGGCCCGCTGACGCCGAACTCCCTCGCTGCGTCGCGGGCCATGCGCACCATCATCTCGGACGCATCGACGCCGAACATGTCGAACCCGTCGCGCGCCAGCCGCACCAACTGCCGCCCCATCCCGCAGCAAACATCCAGCACTCGCGAGCCGGCGGGCAGGTCGAGCATCCAGTGCAAGCCCGCGACCTCGCGCTCGGTCTCGCGGTCGTCGGGGAAATTCGATAAGGTGAGGGAGTCTTCACTGCCGAAGAAATCGGCCCACCAGCGTGGGTTAGGTGCATTCATGGGGGAGTCCGCTATGGGAATGGGTGCTTGACAAACCAAAGCGACGGAATAAGAACTGCCACGGGCGTGTGATGCGGGCTCTTCTTCCACGCCACCTCCTTTCAACTGAACTCGGGGCATTGGGCATCTGCCAGACACTTTTTCAAACCAAATGAAGCGCGCTGCAAATGCCCCATTACTCCCACTTACACTGAGAAGGGAGGTGGTCAGGATCAAGGAGATATATCGCGCAGGTTATGAGTTCGTATATCGCCGTTATATTACCATGAATGGCGGAGTGATCTACTCACGAGGCTCTTCCTCAATGTGTGTGGGTAGCTTGACAGCGGCTGAATAGACTACCTCGGCACGTGGTCGTTATCCGTGCCGTCGCGTCCGCAGG
>CAYWBK010000711.1:0-2273 GCA_964455745.1 uncultured Armatimonadia bacterium | reverse complement strand
CATGAGGGCCGGTCGCACTCTGGAGAGTGCTCCTACAGACTTTTGCAATTGCCTCTATGTAATGGTGCATTGATCCTCACCTGCAAGAAGGGTGAGGCCGACATGGCAACAGTGGAGCCCGTACTCGAAAGCGAGTGCGGGCTTTTCGGCGTTCTGCAGGTATCCATGCGGGGGATTGGATGGCTTGAGGCGCGGTTTGGTCCCCGCCCGCTGGTAGACGGTCCGCTGGTGGCGCAGGGCGAGTATCTCCAGTTGCATGGAGCGGCGGGTGCGGAAGGGAAGCAGGAGCAGGGCGAGGAAGGAACAGGCAGCGGTCGTCACGGTGGGAAGCACCATCCAAACGGGCGAAGGCCATACTGGATAGCGCCATTTCGGCGGGCCTTGCAGACAGCCCTGCTGTGGCCGAATTCCCAACAGCCACAGGCGTTACGAGTTTCTGATAGGCACAGGTACCCGCCGATGGCTTTCCCGGGGCTCATGGAAGGTCTGAATACGGATGAGAGGACTGGGTATCGAGGGGGCACAGGATTGTAGCGAACTCATAGGCAGCGTCCGTGGTGCAGATGTCCGCCGCCACGTCCCATGTCGCGCAGCGTTGGTCGAAGGGGTCGAGGATCAGGACCTTCCCGTTCTCAACCGTGAGCCCCATCCGCTAACCTCGAGACCACATCGCACTGCGGATCGTAGATGAGAGTTGCCAGACACTCGGCACCGCCCAGGCGTGGGAGTACCGCTTGCATGATCGCCTGAAGGCGGAAGGTGGAATTGAGCGAGATTCTGGCCGGCTAGCGCTCTGTTCCACTTCAATCTTGGCGCGCCATGAGTCGCGGGTGTACGCGTCGTCCGGCGCACCGGCCATGCGACCCCCCAGGGAAAGACCGTATCAAGACACTAGGCGCTCGGGTTCCAAAACGGGCTGACGTAGTGATAGACCGTGTCCAGCCCCACCCACTTCGCGTGACCGTCAATGTAGCATGCATTGAGGCCGCCGTTGTGCCGGGCCACCACCGGCGCCAAGTCGGAAATGCCGCCTTGCGAGTACATCTCGTAGTCCACCGCCCCCGGGTCACCACCGTTTTCGGCGAGCAGCGCGGTGCCCGCCACGTTCGTGCAGCTAGCCAGGCCCACACCCCACAGGTATGTGCTCATCCCGTAGGACCCATAGGCGGGCGGCTGCCAGTTGTTCGAATCAGAGGGACAGATGTGGATTTGGTAGTTATTGCAGTACGGCAGCGTTTGGAGTCGCCAGCTCGTGTCCCACGCGCCGAAGTGCACGTAGGGCAGGCGCTCGTCGTAGTCCTGGGTGTACATCAAGATGGTCAGGCCGAGTTCTTTCATGTTGGACAGGCAGCTCGCCTGCCGGGCCTTCTCACGCGCCCGGGCAAACACCGGGAACAGAATGGCCGCGAGAATGGCGATGATCGCGATGACGACTAGCAGTTCGATGAGGGTGAATCCGCGTCTTCTGGTCATGTAACCACGTCCTTTCTGATCCGGCCGGAAGTTCGGCAAGCTGGCCGATCTGCTGCCACCTATCGCCCGTTATTGGCTGTGTTCGCCCCGCGCCCCCCGCTTTCCTCTAAGACGAAGACATTTCGTGATTTCTTGCGTGTTTCCACCTGGAGACCTGTCCCTCGTGAAAACCCGATCGGGACACCAAGCCATCATGGAGTCGAGGTGAACGCCTTGGTACTGGCGTTCCGACGCCCGTCTTGGCGAGGATTTGAGGGTCTGGCGAACGCTGGTAGGCCGGGTGGATGCGGCGTGAGGACCAGGTTTTCGGTGTGCGGCACGACGGTGGCGTCACAGGTTACACGGCCAGCCTCACGAATGACAGGAGTTGCCGGGTTGTCAGGCAGCTTCCCGTTAGTGATGCTGGTTCAGTCTGTCCGAGAATGCGGTACTTCAGACGCCAAGTGCCAGTTCCCGACACTCTTCGCTGGCCATCCAGTTGCGAAGCTCGACTATCTTGGGGAGCCAGTGGAGGTGATTGCAAAAGTCGCTGCGTCGTCTGTAGGAGCGGTCGCCAAACCGCGATTGCCGTTAATATGCCGCCATCATGACATACATTAGTCATTACCTATTTCATTATAGCGGGAATAACGGCTTGTTCGCACTCTGGAGAGTGCTCCTACAGACTTTTGCAATCGCCTCGATTAGTAGGATTTTGAGAATTACGGCATGACGGATAGTCCCGTAGCAGCATAGCCCTGACGGTCTGTCGTTTGGCCGTTGAATACGGCCCGACTACCGCCGATCACGTATCAGTACCG
>CAYWBK010000710.1:0-2288 GCA_964455745.1 uncultured Armatimonadia bacterium | reverse complement strand
GGAGCAGTCGGCTACCCCCCTCGCCAAGACCAGTTCCTGGCATCTACCCACACACCTTGAGGAAGAGCCTGTTTCGCCTTGCTCAATCGAGGAAGCAGGGGCTGCAGGCCTCTTGGAGGAATGTCTACAATAAGTCTTGCCAGCCCCCCGGGAGGCACCGCACATGGACATCAGACATTTGCTCTGGACCGCACTCTTGCTAGGCTGCGCCTGTGCCGCCTGGCCGTCTCAGCTCAAGCTCTACGTCGCCCCGAACGGCAATGACGCCGGCCCCGGCACGCGCGAACGCCCCTTCGCAACCATCGAGCGCGCCCGCGACGAGATCCGCCGAATCGGCCCCGAGAAGCGCGCTGACGGCGTCTGTGTCGAGATCGCGTCCGGCACTTATCAGTTGTCGGGTCCGCTGGAGTTCACCGCCGCAGACTCCGGCGCGCCGGGACACCCGGTCGAGTATCGCGCCCGCGAGGGCGGCCAGGTGCGCCTCGCCGGCGGCAGGGCCGTCACCGGCTGGAAGGCGGTCACCGACCCGACGGTTCTAAAGCGCCTCGATCCGGCCGCGCGCGGCAAGGTCTTCCAGGCGGACCTCAAAGCCCTCGGCATCACCGATCTGCAGGGCATCAACAACGCCCGCGTCTACCAGTCCGACCCCGGCCTGGAGTTGTTCTTCCAGGACAAGCCGATGACCCTCGCCCGGTACCCGAACACCGGCTACATGAAGATCGGCGATGTGTTCGATGCCAAGGGCGCCAAGACCGCGCAGGCCGCCACGCCCGACGGCAAGTTCGTCTGCGATGATCCCCGCATCGCGCGCTGGGCGCAGGAGAAAGGCATCTGGCTGCACGGGTTTTGGGTCTGGGACTGGGCCGACGAGCGCCTCCCGCTGGGCAGTGTGGACCCCGACGCGCACACGATCAGCATCCAGCCCTCGCCCGGACGCAACTACGAAGCCCGCAAGGGCATGTGGTTCTACGCCGAGAACGTCTTCTCCGAGTTGGACAGCCCCGGCGAGTGGTACCTGGACCGCGACGCCGGAATCCTGTACTTCTGGCCGCCCTCGCCTCTCGGCGGCGGCAAGGCTGTCGTCTCCACGGTTCGCGATCTCATCCGGCTCACCGACGCCTCAGGCATCACCTTCCGCGGCCTGACTGTCGAAGCCGGGCGGGGCAGCGCGTTCACCATCAAGGGCGGCTCCCAGGTGCGCATCGTCGCCTGCACGATCCGCAACATGGGCAACTACGCGGTCCTGGTGAGCGGCGGCACCGAGCATAGCGTCATCGGCTGCGACATCTACGCGATGGGGCAGGGCGGCATCACCTTCGATGCCGGGGACCGCAAGACCCTCACCCCCGCCGGGCACCTCGCGGACAACAACCACATCCACCACACCGCCCGCTGGGACCCGGTGTACCAGCCGGCCATCTTCCTGTGGGGAGTAGGCAATACCGCGACGCATAACCTTATTGACAATGTGCCGCATGTAGCCATCGACTTCTCGGGCAACGATCAGACCATCGAGTACAACGAAATCCACAGCGCGGTCTTCCAGTCCAACGACGCCGGGGCGATCTACACCTCGCCCCCAGACGAGACCTGGACGATGCGCGGGCACAAGATCCGCTACAACTACCTGCACAACATCCACGGTTTCGAGGGCCGGGGCTGCAACGGCGTCTACCTGGACGACTGCTTCTCCTCCGCCGACATCTCCGGCAACATCTTCTACGATGTCGCAGATGCCATCCTGCTCGGCGGCGGGCGCGACAACCTGATGACCAACAACCTGTTCCTCAATTGTGGCCAGGCGTTCAGCATCGACGCCCGGGGCCTGGGGTGGGCAGCCGGCATTCGCGACACGCTGGTCAACGATCTGAAGTCGTTTGACTATCAGCACCCGCCCTGGTCCACGCGCTACCCCGAACTGCTCAACCTGCTGAATGAAGACCCGATGGCCCCGAAAGGCACCGTTGTGGCCCACAACGTCTGCTGGGGCGGCAAGTGGGGCTGGACGGAGCCGAAGGCGTTACCGTTCGTGAAGTTCGAGGACAACCTCACCGATCAAGACCCGCTATTCGCCGGCAAGCCGCCCGCCGACTTCCGCCTCGCGCCTAACTCCCCGGCTCGCAAGCTCGGTTTCCACGCGATCCCGTTCAGCCGGATCGGCGTCTATCAAAGCCCCGACCGCGCTTCATGGCCGGTGACCTCCGAGCTGCGCCGCGACCCGCAGCCCCCCACACCGAAGCCCAAGCCCGTGCGCAAGGCCGGCCCGCCGCCGACCTTCGACATCCCCC
>CAYWBK010000709.1:0-2289 GCA_964455745.1 uncultured Armatimonadia bacterium | reverse complement strand
GCCCGACTTCCCAGACTACCACAGAGGGCACAGAGAACGGCTGGGAAACGGCCCGTTTACCCCATGATAGACGCTCAAGGACGGTGTCGTTCTCTGTGTCTCTGTGGTCAATCGCCGTTCGCGCTTCATCTTGGGATACGGTCAGCCTCTGACAAGATTCCGGACGTTTCGCCCGCCGGTTGCCAAAGCGGCGCAGTAATGGTAGGGACGGGTGCGGGGAAACTGCAGGGGCGCTTTCCAGAGCGCGATATTGCCGTCGGACGTGTCGGCTGCACATCATTTGGAGCAAGACAAGGCTTCTTTTTTGCGGCTCAATGATGGCATCGCGGTCTGGAGACCAGCAGATAGGCAACACGACTCCCCACGCATCCCCCAGAAGAGATCGGACCCCAGAAGCGACCCCGAGGCCTGCGCTGTGATCCTCTCTTCCGAAGAGCGGATCATTCAGGCACAGGCCTCGGGTACATCGGTGTCGAACGGCGCGGGGCGGATTACCTCGCAATCCGGACGTCGAGCTTCACGCCGTGAGCCAGCGTGTTGCCGACCTTGCACAGCCTCTGGGCGGCGTCAACCACCCTCTGGCCGTGCTCGTCCAGTCCTTCGGGCATGTGGATCGTCAGCCTGAAGTCGTCCAGCCGGTTCTCCGCCTCCACGACCTCCGCCTCCACGTCCAGTGACATCCCCTCATACGGGATGCCGTGGGCCTTGCAGGCCAGCGCAATCACCATGCCCATGCAGTTGCCCAGCGCCGTCAGCACCGTCTCGGGCGGCATTGCCGCGCAATCATGGCCACCCAGTTCGGGTGGGACATCCGCGAACACCCGGTGCCCCCGGATGTCGCCGCAGAATAAGGCCGGACCGATATTGATCGCCTTCGCAGTCCATTTCGCCACAATACGACCTCCTCAAATAGAGATAAGTGCAACAGCGCCTTAAGGCCCCAGGCCTTGGCCCCATGCATAAGTTACCGATACTTGTGCGGGCCGAAGTCGGCGTCGTAGTAGTTGACGACCATCCGTCCCGGCGGCGCTACGGCGTCGAGCTTGGCACGATCTCCGTCGGTGAGCTTCACCGCAAGCGCCCCCAGATTGTCCTCGAGTTGCTCCATCGTCCGCGGGCCGATGATCGGACAGGTGATGGCCGGTTGCTGAGCGCACCACGCCAGGGACAACTGCCCCGGAGTGCAGCCCTTCTCTTGTGCGAGTTCGATGACCACATCCAGCACGGTGAAGGACGGTTCGGTCACCAGCTCACTCACGTGCCAGCCCCCCTCCTGGTGCCGGGCGTCCTGCGGCGGCTTCTCGCCCCGCCGGTACTTGCCGGTGAGGAACCCGCCGGCCAGCGGAGACCACGGGATCAACGCGAAGCCATAGGTCTGCGCGAACGGGACCAACTCGCGCTCGATCCGCCGGTCGAGCAGATGATATGGCGGCTGCTCCGATACGAACCGATTGAGGCCCAACTCCTTGGCAACCCACAGCGACTCGCAAAGCTGCCAGGCGGCGAAGGTGCTGGAGCCGATGTATCGGACCTTGCCGGCGGCGACAAGATCGTCCAGCGCTCGCAGCGTCTCGTCGATCGGGATCGCCGACATGGGCCTGTGAATCTGGTACAGGTCGATCCAGTCGGTCTGCAGGCGGCGCAGCGAGTCCTCGCACTGCTTGATGATGTGTCGGCGGTGGTTGCCGTGACCGTTGGGGTCGTCGTCGTCCATCATACCGTGGACTTTCGTCGCGAGGACGATGCGGTCGCGCTTGCCGTTGCGCTGCAGGGCTCGCCCCACGACCTCCTCGCTTTCGCCCCGGTTGTACACATTCGCCGTGTCGAGGAAGTTGATCCCCGCGTCGATTGCTCGGTCGATGATCGCCCCCGCGTCCAGGTCCTCCGTGCGCCCGCCGAACATCATGCACCCCAGGCACAATTCGCTAACCTGAACCCCGGTTCGCCCCAAGCTGCGGTACTCCATATCCCCGCCTCCTGCAGAGCCGTTCGGAAGGCGCCGTCGGCTCCGTTTTTCGAGTTGGATATAATGATTCTATATATATGTCAATAAAGTGTCTAATGATGATAGCACAGTGCCGGATGTTTTGCAAGGGGGAGAACACGGCTTCCTACCCCTGCCGGGCTACGCCCGGCTGTCCCCTCCCTTGTAGGGAGGGGACGCGGCAACGGCACCTCGCCCCGTTCTCGGTTCTACCGGGATGGCGGACGGCCGCCTACCCCTGCCGGGCTGCGCCGCCTGCGGCGGCTACCGCCCGGCTGTCCCCTCCCTTGTAGGGAGGGGACACG
>CAYWBK010000708.1:0-2295 GCA_964455745.1 uncultured Armatimonadia bacterium | reverse complement strand
TCTTTGCCGTCTTTGCCGTCTTTGCCGTCTTTGCCGTCTTTGCCGTCTTTGCCGTCTTTGCCGTATTTGCCGTCTTTGCCGTATTTGCCGTATTTGCCGTTGTTTCAGCGTTCAGCGTTCTGAGTTCAGCGTTTACCCCCATCGCCGCCTTGCGCTCCCCTTTGCGCTTTGCTACAATCCCCCTGTCGGCTGTTCTCCTGGCAATGGCGCAGGAGGCAGCGTAGTCACGCCGAAAGGATGTCGCCCAGAATGGCCGAGATTACCCCGGAGGAAGTGCGCCACGTGGCCGAGTTGGCGAAACTCGCCCTGTCTGATGAAGAGCTTGCCCGTGTCGGCAACGACCTAAACCGGATCCTCGCGTACTTCCGCGAATTGCAGGAAGTAGACACCGACAACGTCCCGATCACCTCTCACGCCATCCCGATGCTCAATGTCTGGCGCGAGGACCAATCGCGACCGTCGCTGCCCGTCGAAGAGACCGTCGCGAACGCCCCCGACGGGGTGGACGTCTTCTTCCGCGTGCCAAGGATCATCGAAGAGTAGTCCTTGCCGTTCCGTTCTTTGTTTGCCGTCCGCCTTTTCAGCCGTTTTCCGTTTTCCGTTTTCCCTTTTTCGTTTTCCCTTTTCAGCGTTCAGCGTTCAGCGTTTCCCTCTCGCCGTCCGGAGGTTTCCCTGTGGAGCTGTACCAACTTACGTGTCATGAAGTCGCCGACAGACTTGCCGCCAAAGAGGTCTCTGCGCGCGAGGTTCTCGCGTCCTGCCTGAGCCGCATCGACGCCGTCGAGGGCGATGTGAAGGCTTTCCTGACGGTCACGCGCGAGGGGGCCGAGGCCCAGGCCGCTGCGGTCGACGAGCGGCGCGCGGCGGGCGAGGCGCTCAGCCGCCTGGCCGGCGTGCCCATCGGCATCAAGGACGTCATGTGCACGCGCGGTGTCGCGACCACCTGCGCGTCGAGGATACTGGAGAGCTTCGTCCCGCCCTACGATGCCACCGTCGTCGAGCGCTGCCGCAACGCCGGTATGCCGATGATCGGCAAAGCGAACATGGACGAGTTCGCGATGGGGTCTTCGACGGAGAACTCCGCGTTCCAGGTGACGCGAAACCCGTGGAACCTGCAATGCGTCCCCGGCGGATCCTCGGGCGGCTCGGCGGCCGCGGTGGCTGCCGACGAGGCGTTCGTGGCGCTCGGCTCGGACACCGGCGGCTCAATCCGTCAGCCTGCGTCGCTTTGCGGCATCGTCGGCCTGAAGCCCACCTACGGCCGCGTATCGCGCTACGGCCTGATCGCCTATGCGTCTTCGCTGGATCAGATCGGCCCGTTGTGCAAGGACGTGACCGATTGCGCGCTTATTATGAACGTGATCGCCGGTCCGGACAGCCTCGACGCGACTTGCGCGAGCATGGCGGCCCCGGATTATACGACCTGCCTGACGGGGGATGTAAAGGGCCTGAAGGCCGGCATCGTCAAAGAACTGGTGTACGGCCCCGGCATCCATCAGCCGGTGAAGGAGCGCATTGAGAAGGCGATCGACAAACTGGGCGAGCTTGGGGTGGAGTGCGAGGAAGTGTCGCTGCCGAACATCGACTACAGCCTGCCGATCTACTACATCATCGCGACGGCGGAGGCCTCCAGCAACCTTGCGCGGTTCGACGGCGTGCGGTACGGATACCGCACCGGGCAGCCGGTCAGCGACATCTACGATCTGTTCGCCAAGACGCGGGGCGAGGGCTTCGGGCCGGAGGTGCGCTTGCGCATCATGCTCGGCACCTACGCCCTCAGCGCGGGGTACTATGACGCGTACTACCTGAAGGCGCTCAAGGTCCGCACGCTCATCAAGCGCGACTTCGACGCCGCCTTCGGCAAGTTCGATGTGCTGCTCTCCCCCACATCGCCGACCACCGCATTCAAGTTCGGCGAGTTCGACCAGATGGCGATGAAGCTCGCGGACATCTGCACGATCCCCATCAACATCGCCGGCATCCCGGCGCTGAACGTGCCATGCGGCTTCGCGAACGACCTGCCGGTGGGCCTGCAGATCATGGGCAAGCCCTTCGCGGAGGACACCCTGATCCGCACAGCCTACGCCTACGAGCAGGCGACGGACTGGCATAGGGCAAGGCCGGCACTGTAAAGCTACAGGTCGTCGCCATCTGGGATTCCCGGCACGGCAACCTCACCCCGGCCCATCTCCAATGCCGCGCGAGGCGCAGCCCGTGGAGAAGGGAAAACGGCCGACGGCGCTGGCGGGCGAGATGTTACTTATCGAAGGCGTATAACGGAACATTTATCACAAT
>CAYWBK010000707.1:0-2297 GCA_964455745.1 uncultured Armatimonadia bacterium | reverse complement strand
ACCTGCGAGGAGACAGCGCGCAACACGGTCGTGACATCCGGGAGCGATGTGATCCACCACTATGCGGGGAACCAGGAAAACGTTCAGCTCAGTATCGATCATCTCATCATCGACCCGCGCAATCCGATGTTCGTCGTCACCCTCGACATCTACTCGCTGGCGAGCAACACCACGCCAGCGGTGCCGGTGGCGAGTGTGACGCCACAGAACTATTATGCGGTCTGGCCCAATCAGTCCATCTCGTGGGATGGCAAGATCAACGGGAACAACGCCCCCCAGGGCATGTACGCATACAAAGTCTCGGCCGTACACTCGCCCGTGCCGCTATGCAACGACCAGGACAAGTCGCCGAACCTGACGATCACGATCAACGACAACCAGTTCTACTGGTGCGACAAGGACGTGGCGAACTCCCGCCTGACGGTCACCGTCAGGTACACGTTGAGCGAGGCGGCGAAGGACTGCACAATCCGTTTCTACGGCGCGGACATGACGACGCCACTTGGGGAAGCCAGCGGTCAGCCAACTGCAGAGGGAGTGCACTGGAGTACCCCTACCCAGATAGCCGGGGCTATCGACGCGCACGGCACCATTACCCAACCCTTGTACTGTGTGATCTGGGCTACCGAAAGCGACGCCAGAGCGGCACAGAATCGGGGACAAGACCACAAGCAAGCGCTGCAAGCCGGAACAACCAACATCGTGCAGCTTGTGGACCTGAGAGCCAGCGACCTGACTCGTGCAGTGGTGCCCGAGACGTACTGGAGCCCTGATGGCGTAGAGAACGACGAAGACAGCCCCGGAGCCTTCGTGCACTTCAACATCGATGATGACGCGCAAGCGCAGGCGAATCAATATGCCTACACCGATGCCGGCGACTACAAACTGGACGGGCCCATAGCGGCAGAGGATGACCTCAAGTGTGCAGGCATCACCCTGAACGCGCCGACGGACGCACTCGGCAAGATAACTTTGCAGCGTAGTGACGCGAAACTCAAGGTCTGGAAGAGCGGCACAAAGGGCGCGACGAACAAGGTGCTGTGCGACACCGATACCGAGACGTGGGACCTGTCGGACGCCACGCAGAAGGCCGATTTCGATAGCGTGAAGAACAGCCTGTGGGTGGAGGGCTGCGGCAAGGACTCCGCGGACCTGACGGTGACGTACAGCGCCGCCGATGGCACTCAACTCGCTACGGACAAAGTCCACTACACATTCATCGCGGCCATGTACGGCCAGCAGCCGGGGCAGGCGCGGCGGGCCGCGATTACGGGCTGGTTCCCGGCCCTCATCAACTGCGAATGGAGCATCACGGGGCCAGCGGACCCAACGTACAACTGCATAGCGTTCTCGGTTGGCGAAACTACTCTGTTCTGGCTCAAGGAGTTGGATGAAACGGACCGCAGGCTCGGAGTCGATCAGCATTACGGTGACGGGAAGGCGCCGCTCACGAATGCTGAGGTGGACAGTTTCTACGCTAACGAGAACGGCTGTGGGTACCATCCCATCGCGACGGGACCCGCTGATGCCGAAGTGATGTACTACGAGGATAGGTACCATGCTGCGAAGCGCCTGCACTGCTCCGATGGTGCCGGGATGTGGATCATGTATGAAAGCAAGCTCGGAAGCGCCGAGCGGATAGAACACGTCTGGGACCAACTCGGCGGCGACGGCCTCCACACGTACGGCGCGCCGAGCAGGTACTACAAGAAGTGATGATGGAGGTTATGACATGAGAATCTGCTATGGGATTCCGCTTATGACGGCACTGGTCTCGGTGGCGATGCTGAGTGGCGCGGGCGGCCGCGACCACGCAGTTAGTGCACTGGCCGACGGTCAAGCGGGCACTGCCGTGGAACGACGGTTTGAGGTTCTCTACCATGTATGGCGTCACTGGGTAGATGATCTGGATCACGGGGGTCTGGAGTTCAGTTCGGCAAGTCAGGACTGGCTTTACGACAACGAACCGTACAGGCAACTCATTGCACTCGGGCCGCCCAGCCTGCCGTGTTTGGTCGCCCATCTCCGGGAGGACAGCACGCTTGAGGACGCCATCGGACGCATAGCTGGGGTGACGCTCCACGTACACAGGACTGCCCTCGCTCCCGGGCACAGCCTGTGGACTATAGATGAGCTTCCCGGTTACCAGCAAGCGGATCGGGCCCCGGACCCCGCCGATGTGTGGCTCCGTTGGTGGAACGTGGAGCGTTTCCACACCCCGGAGCGCTTCGAGAAGCTCGACGCAGAGCGGCAGGCCCTCTTGCAGCAGGGCGACGCGAAGGGCGCGCAGGAGAAGT
>CAYWBK010000706.1:0-2306 GCA_964455745.1 uncultured Armatimonadia bacterium | reverse complement strand
TAAGGGACGTTGCCGTTCTCTGTGTCCTCTGTGTCTCTGTGGTCCATCGCCGTCCGTTTCTCGGCAGGGCATCTCTCATTGCCGAACAGGGCCGCACAACCGGCGTGGTATCCTAAGCTTCTCTCCGAGAGATCGGGGCAGTTGGAGTGAGGTGGGCGACGAGGCTGGAACGGTCATGCCGATGGCGCGCGTCATCTCGGCAGCAAACGTCGGCGCAATTCCTCCGCCGACAGGCCGCGGAAGGCCACGACCTTGTGGCGTGAACGCTCCCCTGTTGCGATGCGGAGGTCGGGTTTGCGGACCCCGACCGCCTCGGCGAGGAACTTCAGCAGGGCCTCGTTCGCGGCTCCCTCCACAGGCGGGGCCGTGAGGCGTATCGTCAGTTCGTCTTCCCGCAGTCCCACGATCTCGTTGTGTTTCCCGCGCGGGATGACCTTGATGCGCAAACGGGTCTCTTCCATCTGCATGACACCGTTACCCCACCTCGGGCCTCCCTCGGCATATACGCAACCTGGATCGCCGGACTGCGGAGGGGCCGGACAAGAGCGCCAGCCGCTAGTAGTACAACCGCACTTCGGCGTCGACGCGCCGGTGTGTGGCCCGAAGGGCCAGAAGGCTGGACCGGACAGGCACCCCGCCTACGGTTGCACTACTATGCGCTCTGGGCGGCCGTAGGCCGCCAACTGTATCCGGCCCTGCCCGTTCACTGCCACCGGTACGGCAGGGGCCGGATACTTCAACCGCCGGTGAAGCTGGCGGTCTCGTAGGTCCGGCCCCTCCGAAACGGCACCGCCGCTCATGCCAGCGGCGTATACTCTCCTCCGGTCGCCTACCACGCCTGCAGCATGGTGATGGCGAAGAACAGTAGATTGTGCAGCGCGTGGGCGGCGATACACGGCCACAGAGAGCGCTGGCGCTCGTAGAGATTGGCGAGCAGCAGGCCGATCAGGAACACGATGAGCAGGCCGCCGGTGGGTGCGCCGACGTGGATGCACGCGAACGCGCCCGCGCTGACCAAGGCGGCCCCTGAGGGCGTCAGATACCGTCTGAGGCCGGCGTAAGCGAAGCCCCGGAAGATGAGCTCCTCGACGACCGGAGCCGCGACGCACAGCAGGAACAGGAAGATCGCGGCGACAGCGGGCTGATGCAGGCTGCGCAGGAAATCGCCGGCCATTCCCGCCGCGCCGGGCTCGAGTGTCAAGCCCCCATCGAACAGCGTGTTCCCGATGACAAACAGCGCCACCAGTACGCCGTAACCCATGACCCCGACGCCGATGCCCTGCGCCATGCTCTTTCGGGCGAGCCCGAGATCGGCAAGCCACGAGGAACCCGGACGGTACGCATATCGACGCACGACGAACAAGCCGATTCCGGCGAAACACAGGTATGACGCGAGGGCGATGAGCGCATCGGAAAGCGGCGACAACTGTGCGGCGAATGAGGCACTCCTGAGCAAGCCCAGCCCGCTGCCGAGGGCGACCACGACGAACACGCAGACGGCCAACACCAGAACAACGTCGGCCGGCTGCCACCGGGGCCAGAAGGGGGCGCGAGCGGGCGGCGGCTGGGTGCGGGCAAGAGCCTTCAAAAGGCCTCTCACCATCACCGCGATCCCCGCCAGCCCCAGCAGCAGGTACAGGGCGAAGATGACGATGAAGCCCTCTCCGAACCGCGCCTGCTTCTCATGCCAGCGCGCCTCGACGTCGGTTGCCGTGGCCGCGTCGCCCAGGCGGCGGTAGTAGTCGGGGAGGATCATGTCCCGGACCCAGGGATCCTCCATCTCCAGAGCCGGCGAGACCGATCTGAGATACGACAGCTCCGTGGCGGGGTCGTAGACGGCTGCGGCGGCGAAGTACATTTGCGCGCGGGCTTCGTCGAGCTGTGCGGCGCGCATGAACATGGCCTTGGCCTGCAAAGTGTATCCACGCTTCGCATAGACCGCGCCCAGGCGATTCGCCGCGACGGCATTGGGGAGACGGCCCTGGAGAGCCTGGCGCTCGTAATCCCCGACCGCGCGCTCCTGCAGGTCGTGGATCGGCCCCTCCTCCCCCAGATGAAGAGTGTCGTTCAGGTTTTCGAGGTAGACGCTGAAGCGGTAGGCGCAGTCGGCGAACAGGGGGCGGGCGCCGGCTTCGGCGTACCAGCGCGTGCCCGAGATCTCCGCCCGTTGCGGCGTATACTGCAGCAGCAGCCAACTGGACAGGATCAGTGCGGCGGTTAGAATGAACGCGGGGAGTTGTCGCATAGTGTTGCTACGCCGGTTGCGCGGCCCTGCTCGGTGATCGGATGCCTATGCGGGGGAATGG
>CAYWBK010000705.1:0-2328 GCA_964455745.1 uncultured Armatimonadia bacterium | reverse complement strand
CGCGGTCTGGAGACCGCTCCTACAGACGACGCAGCGACTTTTGCAATTACCTCCAAATGTAGCTATATCAGCGAGACAGGATTCCGGAATAGGGCTATCCGGCTGACTCGGGGAACCAGGGGCCGCCCGCTGATTGTAGGTAGGACTGCCGCAAGCATGGCGTCAGGGAACGGAGCAGAACACAGGATTGATAGGACTTGGGGGATAGTTCCGTAGAAGCATAACCTCCACGGCTTGTCGTTTGGCCGTTGAATACGGCCCGACTACCGCCGATTACCTGCCATTACTACGCCGCTTTGACAACCGGCAGACGAAGCGCTCGGAATTCTGTCAGATGCTGACCGTCAATATGAAAGGCGAACGGCATTGAACCACAGAGACACAGAGGGCACAGAGAACGGCTGGGAAACGGCCGCGCCGGCCCACGATAGGCGTTAAGGGACGTTGCCGTTCTCTGTGTTCTCTGTGTCTCTGTGGTCAATCGCCGTCCATCTCTCCGCATCGCATCTCATTGCCGAGCAGGGCGGCGCAACCGGCGTAGTAATACGACCTACAATTGAAAGACGCACCCCATCTCCAATTCTCCCCTTGCTGTTTCCGGCCCGTTGTGTTTGAATTAGCGTTTCGCCCAGTCCCGGTCCTGGCGCAGATGTCCCGGACGGAGCCGCATCATGGGAGTGATGAACGATGTCGAAACAGCAGGTGGAGCAGAAACTGGCCCTTCAGGGCGGGATGAAAGCTGTCACGCGCACCGAGGGCAAGGGCAAACCTAAGATCGGGCTCGCAGAGTTCATGTCGATCGCCGAACGGTTCGGGTTCTCGGCCGATGCTCTCAAGCGCATCAAGGGAGCGATCACCGAGGAGGACCTCGGCGACGGTCCGTTCCTCGCCAACTACTACTCGGGCCTCAAAGAGACCAAGGTCCAGGCCTTCGGGCGCGTCTCGCAGGAGATCTTCGGCAGCAAGTACGTCATGCCGGTCAGCAACGGCTCCGCCGCGCTGCACTGCGCATTCGTCGCCGCGGGCGTGCGTCCGGGCAAGGAGGTCATCTGCTCGGCAATCGGCTTCTACGCCACGGCGATGGCCGTCGTTGCCGCCAAGGGCATCCCCGTGTTCTGCGATGTGGACAACTCCCTCGCGATGGACCCGAAGAAGATCGAGGCCCTCATCACCCCGCGCACGGCCTGCATCGCGCCGACGCATGTGATGGGCAGCGTATGCGACATGCCTGCGATCATGAAGGTCGCCAGGAAGCATAAACTGACGGTCGTCGAGGACTGCGCGCAGTCGTGCGGCGGCACGGTAAAAGGCAAGTTTGTCGGCACATACGGCGACCTCGGCTGCTTCAGCATCTCCGCTTACAAGATCGTGGGCGGGGGCGAGGGCGGTCTGGTTGTCACCGACAATGAGAGAATGTTCGAGCACGCGCAGGGCGTCATGGAGGGCGGCGGCCTGTGGCGGCCGGTTCGTTTCGCGCCCGAGCGTTACAAGGGCGAGCTGTTCTGCGGCCTCAACTACCGCATGTCCGAGCTTGAGGCGGCGCTGGACGTCGTGCAAATGAAGAAGATGCCGGGTGTCGTTGAGCGGTTCCGCAACGTGAAGAAGCGGGTCGTCGCCGGGCTGAAGACCTACAAGGAGATCACCCCGCAGAAGCTCAATGACCCCGACGGCGAGGTGGGCTACACGCTGCGGTTCTTCCCCGAGACCTTCGATCTCGGCCGCAAGATCGTCGAGGCCCTCAACGCCGAGGGTGTCGGCTGCGGGATGCGCGGCGAGGGAGCGGACCCGGACTGGCACATCTACCACGACATGTTCCCGGTGGTCTTGCAGGCTGGCGCGCCCGAGGACCACTGCCCGTGGAACTGCTCGCGGTACACCGATGCCGGCGGAGCGATCGAGTACAAGCGCGGCGACTGCCCCGTGGCGGACGACCTGTTCGACCGCAACATCTCGGTGGGCCTGAACCAGTGGTACACCGCGCGCGACTGCCAAAACATCGCGAAGGCCATCAATAAGGTCCTGTCCTCGTACTGCACGGAAGACGCGTCAGCTACGCCTTGGACGGGGTAGGGTGGAAGCCAGGAGCCAGGAGCCAGGAGCCAGAAACCAGAAACCAGAAGACGGCAACGGTGCGGCTTTCCACCCTTCCATCAAGGGATGGGGGAAACCCGCTACCGCTCATCCAGGCGCGGGGTGCCCGCTGAAAGCGGGCGGGGACCCCGCGCGCCGCTGCGGATCTGTGGGGGCCCCGTTTTCACCTGCTTCGAAAATGGCCGCTGCCGGGCCAACGGCGACCTCACCCCCGGCCCCTCTCCGCAAGCGGAGAGG
>CAYWBK010000704.1:0-2333 GCA_964455745.1 uncultured Armatimonadia bacterium | reverse complement strand
CGGTCAGCCTCTGACAACATTCCGAGCGCTTCGTCTGCCGGTTGTCAAAGCGACGCAGTAATGTGATGGTAGGTAATCGGCGGGATTCGGGCCGTATTCAACGGTCAAACGACAAGCCGCCGGGGCTATGCTGCTACGGGACTATCGGTCATGCCGTAATCCTCCAAATCCTATCAATCCTGTTCCCCTCGCCGTTCCCCGCCGCCAGCTTGCGGCACTTCTACCTACAATCGGCGGGCGGACCCCGGCCAACGGCTTCCTACCCCTGCCGTGCCGAGCCGCCTGTGGCGGCTACCGCGCGGCTGTCCTCTCCCTCGTAGGGAGGGGGCACAGCAACGGCGAGTCTTTCCCTCCAGGCCTGAGTCACAAAGACAATATTTCGACGGGTTGCGCAAAATGCCCCTCTGCGTGTAATGTAACAGAAATGATCGATAGCTACTGTATTATGGGGTTTAATATGGTCGTATAAGGGAGTGACCCGTCTTGCCTGAAGTCAACGCAGGCGACACCGGCTTCATGCTGCTGTGCGCCGCTCTCGTGTTGTTCATGACGCCGGGGTTGGCCCTGTTCTACGGGGGCATGGTGCGCCGCAAGAACGTGCTTGCGACCATCATGCAAAGCGTGTTCATAATAGGACTGGTGTCGGTCATCTGGGTCGTCATCGGTTACACCCTGGCCTTCGGACCCGACTGCGGCGGGCTGATCGGGAGCCTGTCGTGGGCGGGGCTTCGCGGTGTGGGCATGACCCCAAACCCGGACTACGGCCCGACGATTCCTCATACCGTCTTCGTGATGTACCAGTGCATGTTCGCCGTCATCACACCCGCGCTGATCACCGGTGCCTTCGCCGAGCGCATCCGGTTCAAGAGCTGCGTCATCTTCGTCGCCCTGTGGTCGCTCCTGGTGTACTGCCCGATGGCGCACTGGGTCTGGGCCACGAACGGCTGGCTGCGCAACCTCGGCGTGCTGGATTTCGCCGGCGGCACGGTCGTCCACATCAACTCCGCCGCCGCGGCCTTGGCCGCCGCGATCTGCGTCGGCAGGCGCAAGGGGTATGGCCACGAGCCGCTGGGGCCGCATAACCTGCCGATGACCGTGCTGGGAGCCGGAATTCTCTGGTTCGGCTGGTTCGGCTTCAATGCCGGCAGCGCCCTCGCCGCCAATGGCGTTGCCGCCGGCGCTTTCATGGCCACACATCTCGCCGCCGCCGCCGCGACGCTCTCGTGGGTCGGAATCGAGTGGTGGCATCGCGGCAAGCCCACGACACTGGGCGCGGCATCGGGCTGCATCGCCGGCCTCGCCACGATCACTCCGGCGTCCGGTTTCGTCGGGCCCCTCGCAGCCATCGCAATCGGCGTCGTCGCCGGAGCCCTCTGCTACGCGGGAGTGTTGACCAAGTGGAGGTTTCGGTACGATGACGCACTGGACGTGGTCGGCGTGCATGGCGTGGGCAGCACCGCGGGGATCCTGTTGACCGGCGTCTTTGCCTGCAAAGCGCTCAACCCAGCGGGCGCTGATGGCCTGCTGTTCGGCAAGCCAGGCCTCGTCGCCGTCCAGGCTCTGGCAGTGGTCGTCACCATCATCTACTCGTTCGGCCTGTCGTTCGTGATCCTGAAGGGCCTCGACAAGACCGTGGGCCTGCGGGTCGCGGAGGAGTCCGAGGAGGTCGGGCTCGACCTCGCCGAGCACGGCGAAGAGGGCTACGCCTGGTGAGACGGCGCTATGCCCGCCGTGGCCGGACCCCGTTTACATTTGGAGGAGTTTGAGCGCCATGAAGAAGATCGAGGCCATCGTCAAGCCCCACCGCGTGGACGCGGTCAAAACCGCGCTTGCCGAGATCGGCGTGCGCGGCATGACCGTCTACGACGTGAGGGGCTTCGGACGCCAGAAGGGGCACACCGAGATTTACCGTGGGATGGAGTACCAGATCGACTTCGTCCCGAAGACGAAGATGGAGGTCGTGGTCGACGACGACATCGCCGACCAGGTGATCGACACCATCGTCGAGGCCGCGCGGACAGACAGCATCGGCGACGGAAAGCTGTTCGTCACCCAACTCGTGGACGTCGTTCGCATTCGCACAGGAGAACACGGTCCGGGGGCGATATAGGCTTGTTCGGACCTCTGCTTCGAGAATCGCCGTCTGCCGGGCCAACGGCGACCTCATCCTGACCCGCCTACAGCGGGTAGGCCCCTCTCCACTCGTGGCTATGCTTTACTCACATCTTGCGTGCGAATCACGGGCCGTTGCCCCAAAAGGCCCGAAGGGCCGAAAGAATTTAGCCAGGCTCGCAAGAGCCTGGAAAGCAGCCCCTCATTGGATAAGAACAGCC
>CAYWBK010000703.1:0-2336 GCA_964455745.1 uncultured Armatimonadia bacterium | reverse complement strand
AAGATGTGGGTAAAGCATAGCCGCAAGCGGAGAGGGGAGAACCGCAGCAGTTCCCTGCTGCGCGGGAATCGCCGTTTGCCTCTCCCCTCCCGGAACGGGAGGGGTGCCCGCGCAGCGCTGGCCGCGCAAAGCGCGGCAGGGGTAGGGCCGTCCCGGCGGATGAGCGACGGCCTCTTTCCATCGTTCCAGAGTGCCGGAACCCGGCATGAACGCCGCTCCGACTTCGATGTGGATCGGGCGCTCAGTTGGGAAGCGGTGGCGTCACGGCGCGGCAACCGGCGGGCAAGGGCCGATCCTTCCGCACCCAGTAGTAATGCCGGAAGACCTCGACGAGGCTGTAGTTGCCGCTGATGAACTGCCCGAGGCGCTGCGCCTCCGCGGGCGTGATGTTCCCCGTTCGCTCCAGGTTTCCGACGAAGTAGTTGTTGTCCGGTTGCGGTGACTCCATCGGATTAAGGGTGTCGCCCATCATGATGAGCGACGGCCTGGTCGCGATGATCTGGTCGGCGATCCCCCGCAATTGCGCGCGCAGGTCGTCTTTCTCCATCCACGTATACCACTGCCACGTAAGGCTCAGGCGGGTCGCGTTCGGCGCGAAGATAGGGTGTCTGGGCGGCACTCCCACGACCGGCTCGTCGCCGGCGATCTTCGCGAGAGCGCCGATCTCGTTGCGGCCGGCGAAATAGTCGCCGTGGCAGAGCCAGCGCACGGCCAGGGCGGTTGGGGCGACGTATATTCCCAGCAGGATCGCGGCAAGGGGCCACAGGTCTTTGGCGAAAAGCCACCCGACGACGCCGGTGGCCGCTGTGGCGCACGCAACGACCGCCAGGAGCGCGAACATCTGCATACCGTAAGGCGTGCTGTGGATGGGTTGGGCGAGGAAGATCAAACCCCCGGTCACAAGGCCCGCGGCCGTGAGCCGCTCCGCCCCGCTCAGCGCCGCCCAGCCTCGCCGCCACAACTGCACTCCCCACGAGAGCAGGAGCAGCAGCGACATGATCGGGAACCAGCGGTCGGGATCGCCCTCCTGCGCGACGTTGAACCGGAAGGCCCAGTGCAGCATCTCGCCGACAAGCCCGTTCGCGTGCAGCCAAAGCCCCATCGGGAGCAGCGCGACCAGGAAGCCCAGGGCGTATGCTCCGGCGGATTTAGCGAAAGCGGCGAACGAGTTCCGCTCCAACAACAGCACGAGCGGGAAGACCACGATAAGAGGGATGTGCTTGGGCGTAAACTGCACGGCAAAGCCGAGCAATATCCCCGCGCCGAGCAGCGCCGCCGCTCTGCGGGATCTTGCCATGAGGGCGAATGCGGCCACCGAACATGCGGTGGCGAGGAGATCGGGCCGCAACTCGTACAACTCCTGGGGCACAATTGCGCCCGCCCACAAGAGCAACATCATCGGCCAGGCGATGGCTTGCGACCCACGGAGAGATCGCGCCAGCGAGAAGAGCATCCACAGTGTGCCGAGGCTGATGAGTGTCGCAGTGATGCGGGCGAAGTCGCAGATCGCCGCCCCTCTCGGGACCAGGCGAACCACCGGGGCGAGGACGAGGTACATGAGCGGCGTGTGAGTCTCGACGAAGTCGCGGTAGGGAAGTTGGCCGTGAGCCACCAGCCAGGCCGCGTGCAGGTGTTCCATGTCATCCCAGCCGGGGAACCGACCGACGATGACGGCCGCGACGACCGCCCCGGCGAAGACGGCGGCACCCACGGCGACCAGGCGCCGACGCGCCTCGCCCGCCCGCGCGCTCACCCCCCAGGCTGCCGCGATGCAGGCGAGAAGCAACGCGACAGTGGCGGCCGTGAGCAGCGGCGACCCCGACTCGAGCAGTGTCGAGTAGATCGACAGGGAAAGGATCATGGTTACTCGCGGTGCAGCGACGGATGGTTGGGCGGCAGGTGCGGCTCGCGCCCGGCCTCAACCCTGGGCACGCCCTGGACATGGCAACTCTCGCAAGCCGGCGGGCGATCGCGGGCGCTGAGCGCGGTCAGCCCGGCGAGAAGCAGCGCGATCCCGGCGACGAACAGGAGAGTGCTGCGGTTCTTGCGCTGCATCGTCATGTCCGTTTGCGTCTCCCGCGGTCTGTAACATGAGCGCGACGCGCTCCGGCAAACCAACGATAACACAAAGACGCGCCGGTTCGGAAGTGGCAATGCGCGTAATGGTGCCCTGCGGGCGAACCGCGACGGCAGGGCTGCACACCATAGGAGGCGTCGAAAGGGGTCCGCCCGCCGATTGTAGGTAGAACTGCCGCAAGCGTGGCGGCAGGGAACAGCGAGGGGAACAGGATTGATAGGATTTGGAGGATTATGGCATGACGGATCGCTCCGTAGCA
>CAYWBK010000702.1:0-2339 GCA_964455745.1 uncultured Armatimonadia bacterium | reverse complement strand
TGAAGTCGATCCTCGACCAGGCCGGCCTGACGGCGGACGAGTTGAGAGACCTTCTGAGGTAGAATCTGCTGACAGTCCTTCGGGGTGCAAACGTCGGCACACATTGAAAGACACATGGTCACGGAATAATGCCTGCAAAGACCCTGCCGCTTGCGCGGCTCAATGAGTGGCTCAAGGCCATCCAGTCGAACTACCGCCTCTTCGCTCCGACGGCGGACGCCGACGGTGTGGTCGCGTTCCGGCCCGTCGACGACCCGGCGGCCATCGTCCTCGCCCCCGGCGTGACCCCGGAGCCGATGAAGTCGCTGTTCATGCCGACTTCCGAGGTGCTCTTCCGGTACTCGTATAAGGGCGATAAGGCCGTCGTTGCGGAGACCGAGGTCGACGCCTCGCCGTGGGTCGTCTTCGGCGCGCGGCTTTGCGATGCCAAGGCGCAGGCCATCGTCGATGTGCTGTGGGCGGATCGCGAGCCGGACCCGTATTACAAAGCCCGGCGCGAGAGCGCGACCATCGTGGCGATGAACTGCAACGAGGCCCTGCCGGAGTGCTTCTGCGAGAGCATCGTGCAGGCGCTGTCGGCTCCTGAGGGCGCGGATGTCGTCGTGACCCTGCTTGGCGACAGGTATCTGCTCGAGACGCACTCGGAGAAGGGCGAGGCGCTGCTCCAGGCGACCGCCGGCCTGCTCCAGGACACGACCGAGGCCGACATCCCGGCGCGCGAGGAGATCGTCAAGCGCGTCGGTGAGAGCCAGCCGCGCAAGGTGGCGGTTGAGACCGTCACCGAGGCCATCAAGGCCGTGTACGAGAACGCCGAGTTCTGGAAGCGGCTGACGCGCCAGTGCATCGGCTGCGGAGTGTGCAGCTTCCTTTGCCCGACCTGCACCTGCTTCGATGTCCTCGACGACGCGGTGGGCACGAGCGGCTATCGGTATCGGTGCTGGGACACGTGCCAGTTCCGATCCTTCTGCACCGAGGCCAGCGGGCACGACCCGAAGCCCGAGCAGTGGATGAAGCAGCGCAACCGCGTCGGCCACAAGCTGTGGTACTCGATGGAGCGCTTCGGGCGCATCTCATGCACCGGCTGCGGGCGCTGCATCCAGGGGTGCCCCGGCAACCTGGACATAACGAAGCTGGTTGAGGAGTTCAGTTGCGTGGAGACCAGCCGTTCCTAGTGCTTTCGTGTCTTCGTGGTTCGTGCCTGGTCCTCAACGGCGTTTGACCACAAAGACACAAAGACACGAAGAACGGCCCGAGGACTTCCGCCCAAAAGGACCGTTTGCCTGTGACATCGACCACCG
Organism: uncultured Armatimonadia bacterium; assembly: GCA_964455745.1. Lineage (GTDB taxonomy): Bacteria > Armatimonadota > Zipacnadia > Zipacnadales > CAYWBK01 > CAYWBK01. The sequence continues at coordinate 1,041 of CAYWBK010000702.1, read as the reverse complement.
CCCTAGCCCCCTGCCCCGAGCGCAAGTGCGGCTCGCAGGGCAACCCGTATCTGCCGCACCTTTGCACCCTCGAGTCCGTGAGCGAGGAGGGCCCGGGCCTTCTCACCTTCGAGGTTCGCTTTCAGGACCCGCAGGTGGCCGAGGGCTTCTCGTACATGCCCGGCCAGTTCATCGAGTGCTCGGTGTTCGGCGCAGGTGAGGCGCCCTTCGGCATTGCCAGCGTCGCCGGGCCGAACCGCCCGCTGCGATTCTCGGTGCAGAAGATGGGCAAGCTCACCGCCGCGCTGCACGGCCTGTCCGCAGGCGCCACCATCGGCATTCGCGGGCCGTTCGGCAACGGCTTCCCGATGCTCGAGCACCGCGGCAAGAACTTGGTGGTCATCGCCGGCGGGATCGGCCTGCCGCCGCTGCGGTCGGTCGTGGATTACGTGCTGGAGAATCGCGACCACTATGGCGACCTGCTGGTCATCTACGGGTCGCGAATGCCGAGTATGCTATGCTACAAGGAGCGCCTGAAGGAGTGGGCGGCGCGGGAGGACATGACCCTCGCGCTGACCGTCGACCGGGGCGATGAAACGTGGACCGGGCATGAGGGCTTTGTGCCGGCGTATGTCGAGGAATTGAACCCTTCGGCCGCGAACGCGGTTGCGTATACCGTCGGGCCGCCGATCATGATTAAGTTCGTGTTGCAGTCGATGGACAAGATCGGCTGGCCGCCCGAGCAGATCTTCGCCAGCCTCGAGGCCAAGATGAAATGCGGCTTCGGCAAGTGCGGTCGGTGCAACGTCGGGCCGAAATACGTGTGCATCGACGGGCCGATCTTCAGTCGCAGACAATTGATGGACTTGCCGGGGGCGTAGAGGCCAGCGCGAACGGCATTTGCCACAGAAGGCACAATGAACGGCAACGTCTGTGAAACGCCCTTCGTTGGGCAGGCGGGCCGTTCTCCAGCCGTTCTCTGTGCTCCCTATGTCCATGTGGTCAACCGCCGTTTGCCGGGCGAACGGCAACCTCACCCCCTCGGCCGCCCACGGCGGCCAC
>CAYWBK010000701.1:0-2340 GCA_964455745.1 uncultured Armatimonadia bacterium | reverse complement strand
AGGCATACAATCCACGCCTCAGAAAGGAACCCCGAATGACCCGACGCGGCTTCACGCTGATCGAATTGTTGGTCGTCATTGCGATTATCGCAATCCTCGCAGCAATCCTCTTCCCCGTTTTCGCCAGAGCGCGCGAGAAGGCGCGGCAGGCGAGTTGCTCCTCGAACCTGAAGCAAATCGGCATCGCCTTTCTGATGTACGCTTCGGACTACGACAGCAGGTACCCGTCCAACTGGACCGGTGCCTGCAAGGCGCCTGGCTGGGACTGGATGGAGACCACGCAGCCCTACGTCAAGAACTGGCAGGTGTACCAGTGCCCATCCAGCAACAGTGCTCCTTACACCCAGACTTGCGCGATCAATCTGGGGCGGACGATGGCCGGGTTCCGGGGCGGGTATGCGCTGAACTGCGGGGTCGTGAATTCAGGTTTCCCGGACCAACTGGGCCCCGGCCCTGGCGGCAATGGCGTAAACAGCAAGAAGGAGACTGCGATTAGCTCGCCCGCAACCACGATTGCGATCGTCGAAGTTACTGATAGCGCTATCGGCTGCGACTCGTTTTGCGGAACCGGGCACGCTGGGTGGCACAATCCCTGGGGCGGTCCCGTCGACAATGTGAGCAGCATCCACAATGAAGGCTGCAACCTTTGCTTCACCGACGGTCACGTGAAGTGGATGAAGAAGGTCGCGATCGACGCCGACAACAGTCTTTGGGGCAGCCCGTAGCCTTTCGCCCCGATGCGCAGGCGCCCTATCGCGGCGCACAGCGAGGCCGCCGATCACCCCGGCGGCCTCGTTTGGCATGGGTCCCTGCCGTGCGCCCTCGTTTGTGCGACGCACGGCCGGCGTCCTCGCCGGCCCCTCATCAGCACACCACCCCGGCAAAGGGGCCGCTCCGTCTGCTACTGCAAAAGAGCTTTCAAGTGACGTACCTGGTAAAGGATAAGTATGATTCTGTGGCGAATAAAAGATAAGACAGTAGTTGACGCATCGACAAGGGAGGCTCCAGATGACACGACGCGGCTTTACACTGATCGAATTGCTGGTCGTCATTGCGATCATCGCGATTCTCGCGGCGATCCTTTTCCCTGTCTTCGCCAGAGCCCGCGAAAAGGCGCGGCAGACGAGTTGTCTGTCTAACCTCAAGCAGATTGCGCTGGGGTACCAGATGTACTCGCAGGACTACGATGAGAGGTTCAATGCCTCCCGGACGAAGTGCTGGGATGGCCAGTTTGGGGTGGGCAACTATGAGTATTACGCGGTCCTGAACCCCTATATCAAGAACTGGCAGGTCTGGGCGTGCCCCAGCGCGTCGGGCGCGAACAACTGCCCGGCCGCGGACAATGGCAGCGCGCACTACGTGGACGTTCACGACCACATCGCGGCAGGGGTGGTCCCGGCGACTTTCGAGGTGAACTACGTGCCGGACGAGGGGCTCAACTCCGGCTCGATGAAGCTTGCGAACTTCCAGTCTCCGTCCAGCACCTACCTGATCGGCGACGCGGCAGCGTATCCCCGGAAGGAAGAAGTAGCCTACGCCAATACGTGCAATGTGATACCCGGTGGCTGCGGGCAAGGGACGGCGGGGCAGGTCGAAGACAACACTCGCCACAATGGCGGGTCAAACATGGCCTTCGTCGATGGACACGTGAAGTGGCAGAACGCCCGAGAGATCATCGGGGACACCACCCTGATATGGCCGTAGCGCGATAGCCGCAAGACTGCAAAGGCGAGGCAACGAAACGCTCCCCTCACGGGACGCCCGGTGTCGCGCCGACAGTCGACACTATGCACGTGGACCTCACCCGCCACAACGGCGGGAGCAACGCGGTCTTCATGGACGGTCACTCCAAGTGGATGAACAAGTGGCCGTTCTAGTCGCGCCAGTCTCGTAGGCCCCGCGCCTGTGGGGCGGTGACAATGGAATAGGCAAGAGGACTGCGCAAAGTACAAAGGGAGGCCCGGAAGGGCCTCCCTTTTTTGCATTTGTGCGCCGCGTGCGCCGCGTGTGCCCTCCAGCACCTTGCGCTATGCGGCGTCCCAAGGGGAATCGCGCTATCGGCGGCATTGCGCTGCGGACTTTGCTAAGCGCAGCCTGCACGTTGGTTCACCCCTTATCGGCACACTGCCCCGGCAAAGGGGCCGCTCCGTCTGCTACTGCAAAAAAGCTCTCAAGTAACGTACCTGGTAGGTTGTTCCTCAATGTGTGTGGGTAGATGCCAGGAACTGGTCTTGGCGAGGGGGTAGTCGACTGCTCTGGGCAAGGCCGTTGTCGTCGCGTCCGCAGACGCTTGGCGCGAAGCGCCCCTCAGCCGGATGCTTTAGCGTCCGGTTCAGGGCC
>CAYWBK010000700.1:0-2343 GCA_964455745.1 uncultured Armatimonadia bacterium | reverse complement strand
TTCTTGCCGTTGATTCCGCGTTCAACGTTTTGCGTTCTGCGTTTCCCTCACCGCGCTCTCGGGTGGTCTCCAGTCTTGACCCCGCCCGGCCCCCGGCCTATACTCTTGGCCATCCGCAGACGGGAGCCGGGTCTGATGGCTGGCGAGCGAACCGTGTTCCACCTCGGACAAGTGACCGTCGAGATCTGCGAAGGCGACATTACTGCCGCCGATGTCGATGCCATCTGCAACGCCGCGAACAATCATCTGTGGATGGGCTCCGGCGTCGCGGGAGCGATCAAACGGCGCGGCGGCGCGGCCGTCGAGCGCGAGGCGATGGCGAAGGGGCCGGTTGAGGTCGGCTCCGCCGTCGAGACGACCGCCGGTGATCTCCCGTATCGCTACGTCATCCACGGCGCAGTGATGGGGCAAGACCTGCGCACCGATGCAGAATCAATTGCGCAAACTACCCAGAACTGCCTGAACCTCGCAGACCGGCTTCGGGACGGGTGTCGGAGGGTTCTCCCTGGACGAGTGCGCGGATGTCATGTTGAGCGCCGCCAAGCAATTCGCCGCCGCCGGGCCGCAGAACCTTCGGCGCATCGTGTTCGTCCTTTTCGGTCGTGAGGCCTTCAGCGCCTTCGACCAAGCCGCAGCCGGCCTTCTCACGTAAGCAGCCCTGCCCATGACCACTCGCGCCTACATCCCTCTCGCCCTCCTGGTCGCCACGCTCATCCCCGCGGCGGCGGCTTTCTGCGGCTACCCGGACGACCCCAAGGTCGCCGCGTCCGCGTATCTCGAGCGCCGCGCTCTGCTGAAGGTCAGCGGACCGACCACTCCTGCCGCCCTGCGCGAGAACGGGGCCGCTGTGCGCGGCAAGACCGTTGAGGCAGCGGGCCGGATCGTAGGCCGCAGCATCGACAAGGATGAAGACGGCGCGACGCGCGTGTGCCTCATGCTCCAAAGTTCCGAGAATGTAATGCTTTTCGTCGACGTGAACGAGGACATGCCCATCCTGCGGGTCGGTCAGGCAGTGCGCGCCCTCGTCTGCGTGCCCGCGCGGGAGGGCATTTACGGGCGCTGCAAGCTCGACTGCATCGTCCTCGAGTGCGATCTACCGCCCGATAAGCAGTCTCAGGTCACATCTGTGAGGCTTCCGGCCGGCCAGTCGAACCGCAAACCCACCAGCGCGCCGCCGACCGAGCCTGCCACCGTCTCACTGCAGCCGCTGCCGGCCATGCCTAGTTCGGAAGCCCCGGTCCAAGAGGCAGCGATGTTCGCCCCGCCCCCCGTGCCGGCCGGCGCGCAAGCCCCCCAGGCGCTGCCTGCCGCGCCCGCGAACGTGCGCAAGACGATCGATACTTGGAAGGCGTGGGTGTTCAAGCACAACCGCACCCTCTCCGACGAGCAATGCGAGTTGATCGTCCGCTGGGTGATCTACTACTCCGCCGTCTCCGGCGTCGATCACCGACTGTCTTTCTCGATGATCGCCGCAGAGTCCGATTTCCACCCCGAGTGCCTCTCCCATGCCGGCGCGATGGGCCTCACCCAACTGATGCCCTGCAACGTGGAAGACCACCATGTCAGCAACCCGTGGAATGTGCAAGAGAACATCCGTGGTGGCATCGAGCACATGGCGGACATGTTGAGCAACTTCCGTGGCCGGTCGAACTACGAGCAGTTCTCACTCGGGCTTGCGGCCTACAATGCAGGGCTGGGGCGAGTGAAGCGCGCAGGGGGCATTCCGAACATCAGCGAAACGATCCACTACGTGAAGCGCGTCGGGGACACCTTCTACGGCCTGGTGAAAGACGGATACCCGTAGAGGGAGAAGGCAACGCTGAACGCTGAATGATGAATGATGAGCTAAACGGCAACAACGGCAACAACGGCAATAACGGCAATAACTGCAACAACGGCTAAAGGCAACAAGCTCACGTGGGCGCGACAATATCGTCGCGTGGAGGAGAGGGGAGCAAGTGGGCGCGACAATCCTGTCGCGCAGCGGACACCCCGCCCAATTGCCGCCAGCCGTTGCCGTTCCCCCCTCTCACGTTATGTGTTTGGCGACACCTCCTTCAGACCTATGGCAGCGCGATTTATCGCGCGGATCACGTCGTATGATTACCAACGCTTCAACTTCGACGGAGTGCTTGCTTGCAACTGACGGCGCAATGGGCGGAGGGCAGTTCGGCCCGCATTTGGCGCGATAAATCGCGCTACCACATAGTCTGAGGAAACAGTCGCTAAACAGGTACCTCCACGTGTGGAGAGGGGCCAGGGGCATAGGCGCGAAGTTAGGCGGTGGACCCGTGTGGAGGGGCTAACATGAAACGGCCCGCCGTTTGGCGAATGATATTGCGT
>CAYWBK010000699.1:0-2345 GCA_964455745.1 uncultured Armatimonadia bacterium | reverse complement strand
TGACTGCACCGCGGCGCTGGCCGTGTGCCGCTGGGGCAAGACGGTGAACATCCTCACCGGCCCGCCGAAAGCCGCCAGCGAAGATCACCAGGTCGCCAGCCGGTTCCTGCTGGCAGAGGGCACCAGCGTGGTCTGCGGCGCAACCACCGCCAAGATCGTCGCCCGCCACCTCGGCGTCAACCTCAGCGTCGAGCAGGACCCGCACTCGGTCCTCGCTCCGCCAAAGTACGCGGTCGACGGCATCGACCTCGTCACCGAGGGCGCGGTCACTCTCAACCAGGTCTATAATGTGCTGGATGAGGACCCCGGCAACCTCGAGGTGGAGACGGGCGTCACTCAGCTTTGCGAGCTTCTCCGGAGCGCGGACAGGGTAAACTTCACTGTGGGGAGAGCGCAGAATCCCGCACACGGCGACATCAGTTTCCGCCAGCGGGGGATACTCCCTCGGGAGACAATTGTCCCGCTGATCGGCGAGAAGCTCCGGGAGGCGGGCAAGTTAGTGGTCATCGAGTACGCGTGACGAGTGGCGCGGCGGGGATCGAGGTGGAGTGTCATGCTTACCAAGAGCATATTCGATAGGAACCTGGAACACGCGCAGGTTGACATCCCGATTGGCCGAGACGAAGTGAGGGGCGACCTCATCCTCCCCGCAGACGCCCGAGGCATCGTCGTGTTCGCCCACGGCAGCGGCAGCAGCCGCAAGAGCCCACGCAACCGCTACGTGGCAAAGGTACTGCGAAACGCCGGCTTCGGGACCCTGCTGATGGACCTGCTCACTGATGTGGAGGAGGCGTATGACGCGCGAACCGCAGAGCTTCGGTTCGACATTCCGCTGCTCGCCCAGCGCCTGGTGGCGGCGACAGACTGGGTGATGCACAACCCGGAGACAGAGTTGTTGAGCCTCGGCTATTTCGGCGCGAGCACCGGCGCGGCGGCGGCCATCGAGGCGGCCGTGCAACGCCCAAGGTTCGTCCAGGCAATCGTCTCGCGCGGCGGCCGGCCGGACCTCGCGACTCTGGCGGCGCAGCGACTTCAGGCTTCGGTGCTGCTCATCGTCGGCAGCCGCGATACCAGAGTGCTCGACCTCAACCGTGACGTGCTACAGCACATCCCGACGCCCAAGCAGCTTACGATCGTGTCGGGGGCAAGTCACCTGTTCGAGGAGCCCGGGGCGCTGGAACGTGTGGCGGAGCTGGCGAGGGAGTGGTTCCTACAGCACCTGGCGGTGCGGACGCCGGCGCGTGAACTGGCGCAGGCGGCGTGACCTCAACGCCATCCCCGCGAGCGCAGGGGAAAGGCGAGCGGACGGCGTCATCTCCCCGTCAGGTCACGGATGAGGCGGCGTATCCTGCTGACACCGCTGCGAGCCCGCACAACCTCGGGGCGCAAGTCCGTCTCCGGGCCGCCCGATGACAGCGGCCAGTCCGCTTTGCGTAGCGTGAGCAGCGCCACCTCCGGCGGACAGCGGAACCGCAGATACGGTTGAACGCAACCAACTCCCCGAGTCACGAACACCGGCATCCCCTCGAAATCCACGAGTCCGGCCGCGAAGCGCTGCCCGTATCGCGAGGGGACAGCCGGCGGCCCGATGAACGGGAGGTTGATCTGCCCCCCGTGCGTATGCCCCGCCAGGAGCACGTCTCCGCCGGCCCGGCGCACATCGTCCACAACGTCAGGGCAATGCCCCAGGAAGATCCTGCAGCCCCCCGTCGGCACGCCATGCAAGGCTTGCTCGATGTCGTCATGCCCCGTCACCGGATCATCCAGCCCGACGACGTGCAGGGCGGACGCCCCCTCTTTCACCAACGCCGAAGCATTCCTCAGAAGCCTGATACCTGCATCCTCCAGGATCGGGACGACGTGACGGTTACGCTTATAGTAGTAGTCATGGTTCCCGAGGACGGCGAACACGCCGTATCTGGCCCTCAGGCGCGACAATGCCGGTGCGATGTCCAGCATGCACTCCCAGTCGCGCGACATGTAGTCCCCGGTGAGCGCAATGAGGTCCGGGGACAGCGGGTTGACCATGCCAAGCGCCCGGTTGACATAATCTGGCGGCACATGTTGCTCCACGTGCAGGTCGGAGAGGTGGGCGATCTTCAGGCCGTCGAAAGCCTGGGGCAAATTCGGCACAGGCACGTCAACACGCGTCACCCGCAAAGCCCAAGTCTCGCGAGTGGCGAAGTACCAAGTGCGCCAGGTGAGAGCCAGCGCCCCTGCCCCCGCAGTGATCTTGATGAAGCGACGTCGGTTCATGGAAGGCAGATGCTGGATGCTGGGGCCGCCGCAGGCGGCGGCAAGCTGGATGCTGGATGCTGGATGCTGGATGCTGGATGCTGGATGCT
>CAYWBK010000698.1:0-2357 GCA_964455745.1 uncultured Armatimonadia bacterium | reverse complement strand
ATTGCCTACCATTATTACGCTGCTTTGACAGTTGGCAAATGAAGCGCTCGGAATCTTGTCAGAGGCTGACCGTATCACAAGATGACGAGCGAACGGCTTGAACCACAGAGACACAGAGGGCACAGAGAACGGCTGGGAAACGGCCGTGCCGGCCCCACGATAGGCGTAAGGGACGTTGCCGTTCTCTGTGTCTCTGTGGTCCATCGCCGTCCATTTCTCGGCATCGCATCTCATTGCCGAGCAGGGCCGGCGCAACAGGCGTAGGAATACTCCCTACAATTAGAAGACGCACCCGCCTACACGTCGCCCTCTTGTGGTGTGCCGCCGAAGACGTCCTCGAGGAACGGGCCCAGGCTGCGCGCGGTGATCAGGACGCCGCAGCAGCAGACCAGCCTCGCCACGGAGATGGTCGTTTCAGCGATCCTCACGACGTGCGGCGAAGGCCGAATCTCCGACGCCATGAGCGCCATCCCAAAGGGGAAGATCAGCAGCCCGGCGCCGACAAGAATAAGGATCGACCCGCGCTTCAGCCAGCGTATCGCGGTCGTCGGCGCATACCTGAGTTCACCGCGCCTTCGGGCGGCCGCGGCACTGATCAAGCCCACGATGCCACCATAGATGAGCGCGACGATGACGAGTGATCTTGCCACGTCAAGACCGTAGATCACCTGGGACACAGTCCACTGCCTCCATCACCCCCACTGTTACGTCGGCCGACGCCTGCTTCCTCGACTTCGCAAGGCCTTCCGCACCGTCATAATAAGACCGTGGCCGGACACTGCCACCCCCACAGCCCACAAGAGCATACTCCAGACCACAGACACCGCAACCACACGCATCAACTGCAGCGCTCGGCCCATCGAGAGCAAAGGCAACGGCATCGCCGTCGCGGACACCACCGCCCACGCCATCAGTTGCACCACGCTCCCCGCGACGCACAGCCAAAGCCCAGCCGGAAGCAGAGGCACGATGAACGCCCCGGCGGCCGGCCGCTGCCGGTACTGGCGGACGGCGAGGAGGCCGCCGACCCCGGCCAGCAGGAGGCCGAGGTTGGCGATGAGATCGAGAAACCACGCAACGATGAACGGCATGTTTGTCACACTGGCGGCGCTCCTCGTGTCATGGCGACTTCCGCAAAGCTAGATGCAAGAGAGGCAATTGCAAGAGTCTGTAGGAGCACTCTCCGCGCCGGGCTGTGCCCGGCAATGCGGTCGGACCCCATAGTGTGCCAAAATAGCGTCTATGGAGACGAAAAAATGTCTCTGTCGCGGCGAATTAGCGGCAATCGCGGTCTGGAGACGGCTCCTACAGACGGCGCAGCAACTTCTGCAGTTGCCTCCGTAGTGAGGCTTTTCCACAGGGATCGCCTGTGCCGCGTCCTGCGACTGCCGAAGGCTACTCGGCCGCCGGGATCGGCAACCCCAGCGCCCACCGGATGGCGTTCGTCACGAGGCGGTGCACCGGCGGCGCCAGGAAGTCCTCCGGGTGCCCCATCGTGGTGGTGAACACGCGCCCGCCCCACGGGTGGGTGTGCGTCCATGCCACGGGATTGAGCGGCCGGTCCTCCGGGCTCTCGGGATGCCCGCGACCGATCGACTTGCCCATCAGGAGGATCGTTGCGTCGCTCGGCGGGTAGTTCGGAACCACTTCGTAGAGCCACGAGCGAACGTGGAAACGGGGTTCGACGCCGGCGAGGATCGGGTTGTCCGAGGCCCCCTCGGGCACCCACACGTCGGTGCTCGACTCGTGGCCGTAGTGGGTGATCCACGGAGCGCCCGGCATTTTCGGCCACTCGGCGTTCCAGGGGGCCAGCGCGTGGCCGTCCGGGTATCGGAACCCGTGGGTGGTTGTGCGGAAGCAGATCATAGGCTTGCCCGATCGCACGTAGGCCTTGATATGGTCGAGCTGCTCCGCCGGAATGGCCAGGAAGCGGATGTAGAACAGCGCCAGGTCTGCCTCGGCGAGGGCCTCGAGCCCCGGGAGATTCGACAGGCTGCCGGGGTCGGGGAAGGTGCTCAGGTTGGTGGTGCGAAGTCCAAGCTCCTCGCGAACGCTTCGCGCCAGATACGCGAAGCTGACGTGCGAACAGTATTCATCTTCTCCGGCCACGAACACGACATGCGGACATGCGCTCTGATCGGTCATTCGGATGGCTCCTTCGATGGCTGGGCTGTTGCTGAATCCGGATCATGGCGACACAAGTCACGTATGTTTCAACAGCGATGTTCCTGCTCCTTCATCGGGGTTCTTCCTCAATGTATATAGGCAAGAGCCTCGAACTGGTCCTTTCCAGGATTTCGTAGCGAGACGCGGACGAAGTCGTTGCTGTTGCGTCCGCCAGGACGCCCGGCGCGAAG
>CAYWBK010000697.1:0-2359 GCA_964455745.1 uncultured Armatimonadia bacterium | reverse complement strand
GACCAACTCAAACGAAACATCAACTGTCAATGTGCGGAAAATGAGTTCGAGTCTTTGTGGTCGAAGTCGTCTGTTCGTCCGACGATCCTGTGAGTACTGAACGCAGATCGAATTCCAATGCAGTGACACCAACGGCATGGGCGGCGCTGCCAAGTGAGAGATTGACCACAAAGACACCAAAACACTAGGCGGCTGAATCACGCCGATCGGGGTTTGCCGTGTCGTTTTGTGGCTTCGAGTCTTTGTGGTCGAAGTCGTTTGTTCGTCCGACGATCCTGTGAGTACTGAACGCAGATCGAATTCCAATGCAGTGACACCAACGGCATGGGCGGCGCTGCCAAGTGAGAGATTGACCACAAAGACACCAAAACACTAGGCGGCTGAATCACGCCGATCGGGGTTTGCCGTGTCGTTTTGTGGCTTCGAGTCTTTGTGGTCGAAGTCGTTTGTTCGTCCGACGATCCTGTGAGTACTGAACGCAGATCGAATTCCAATGCAGTGACACCAATCCGAGGACCTGAGGCGGCACGTGGCACGAATCCTGCTCATTCACGGCTTCGTGTGCGATGCGCGCTTCTGGGAGCCGCAGATTGTGGCGTTGCGCGGTCTCGGCCACGAGGTGCTCGCGCCTGACCTGCCGTTCCACGGCGGGCCGACGCGAGGCGTCGAGGCATCGCTGGAGGGGATAGCCGGCTGGGTGCTTCGCGACTGCCTGCAGGAGGCGACGGCGGTGCTGATCGGGCACTCGTTAGGGGGGATGATCGCGCTGCAGGCGGCGCACGACTCGCCGCAGTCCGTGGCAGGGATTGCGCTCGTCGACTCGTTCCCTTCTCTCACTCTGAACCAAAGGTTTCTGCCGGAGATGTTCGTTTCGCCGCCCGATGACCCGACGCGCTTATGGGTCGAGCAGACCCGCGAGGCGATCCTCGACGTGATGACGCCGGCGATGGAGTGTGCGATCTGGCCGAGCGTGGAGAGGTTCAATGCTCGACCGTGGCTTGCCGAGATCCGCTGTCCGGTGCTGGGTGTCTATGGGGGCAGGGGACGTTATGGCGAAGGCGACGCCGCGAGGCTGAAAACCGAACTGATGCTGGACCATGTGAGCGCGGAGGCGCACATCGTCGTCGTACCGGACGCCGGACACTTCGTGAACCTCGAATGCCCCGGCGGAGTCAACGAGGCATTGCGGAGATGGCTGCATCGGCAGCCGTAAGCAGCGTTCGCGGTGTTGCACTCTGCATCGCATCGACATATAATCCTGTCACACACTCAAGCGGAGGCTTTACCCGATGGATTTCCCGATGACTGAAATCGGCGGTATCTCGATCTCGCGTCTCGTGATCGGCTCGAACACATTCATGGGTTTCTCGCACTTCACTGCATCGAAGGACCGCTGGCTGAAGCGGTACTTCACGGTCGAACGGATCGTCGAAGTGCTGGAGTATTGTAGCGAACAAGGTCTCAATGCGATCTGCAGCAGCCCCGAAGACAAAATGTACGAGGCGCTGCGCATCCACGAGGACAAGACCGGGCGGCACATCAACTGGTTTTGCACCCCCGGCGGCGGGAACCTGCAAGAGCTTCACGACGGGATCGAGAAGACGGCCAGCGTCGGGGCCGAATTCTGCATGCCCCACACCTCATGGACGGATGCGCGGCTCATCCCGGCGGAGAACCGCATCATCGACTACGAGGAAGTCGCGCGGCATATCCGCGATCTGGGGATGAGGCCCGGGCTGTCGACACACCGCCCGGAGAGCATCGTGGTCGGGGACAACGCCGGCTATGACATCGACGTCTACATCCAGCCCTACAACTCGGTCGGCTTCCTGTGCTCGGTGGAGACCGACTGGACGGCGAGCGTCATCCGCGGCACGTCCAAGCCCGTGCTTTCGATCAAGCCGCTCGGCGCAAACCGGATCATGCCCATCACCGGCCTGAGCTTCGTCTACCACACCATCAAGCCCATCGACACCGTCTGCATCGGGATGCTGTCGGTCGAGGAGGCGCAGGAGGACATCCAGATCGCGCGCGATCTCCTGGCCGGCATCGAGGCCGAGGTGGAGTTGCAGTACACGCGGAGCAAGGCGACGCTGAAAAAGAGTTAGGAGGGGGATGACAAAGGGAAGAGCAGAGAAACGGCGGCCGCGCGAAATTGCGGGCCGCCGTTTGCGTTTGGGCTCGTCCTCGATGTATAGGGGTGGCTCAGTGGCTGACCTATCGGGCACTGGGCCACCCACGCATCCGGGGAGGCCACCGTGCAGGGCTCTTCCTCAATGTGTGCGGGTAGATGCCAGGAACTGGTCTTGGCGAGGGGGGTAGCCGACTGCTGTGGGTAAGCCGTTGCCGTTGCGTCCGC
>CAYWBK010000696.1:0-2374 GCA_964455745.1 uncultured Armatimonadia bacterium | reverse complement strand
ATTTGAGAGTGCGCTGTCTGACTGCTATAATGTAGTCTCATCAGGGGGGAACGCGTTGTCCTTTGGAGGCACTGCACGTGAGTATCCGTGAACAGGTCATCGAATGCGCCCGGCGCGCCAAGAACGCCAGCTCCGCTTTGCGGATCAGCTCCGGTGAGAAGCGTAATGAAGCCCTCACGAAGATGGCCGAGATGCTGCGCGTCCGAAGCGCGGACATCCTCGCGGCCAACGCCCTCGACATGCACAGCGGGCAGGACAAAGGCCTGTCATCCGCCATGCTTGACCGGCTGAAGCTGGACGACAAGCGCATCGAGGACATGGCTATCGCCGTCGAGGAGATCATCGGGCTGCCCGATCCGCTGGGCCGGGTCATTGAGCAGTGGGAGCGGCCCAACGGCCTGCTGATCCGCAAGGTGTGCGTTCCGTTGGGCGTGGTCGGCATCATCTACGAATCCCGCCCGAATGTCACGGTGGATGCCACGGCTCTTTGCCTGAAGGCGGGCAATGCCGTGCTGCTGCGCGGCGGCTCGGAGGCGATCCACTCGAACGTGGCCCTCGCCGGCATCCTGTCCGACGCCTGCGAGGCGGTCGGGCTGCCGCGCGAGTGCATCGAGATTCTGACCTTCACCGACCGCGAGGCCGTCGGCGAGATGTCGCGACTCGACCAGTACCTGCAGCTCATCGTGCCGCGTGGCGGGCACGGTTTGATCCGCGCGGTGGTCGAGAATGCGACCGTTCCGGTCATCAAGCACGACCGTGGGATGACGCAGATCTACGTGGATGAGACCTGCGACATCGACATGGCGGTGGGCCTCGTTCACAACTCGAAGGTGCAGCGGCCCGGTGTGTGCAACGCGGTGGAGAACCTGTTCGTGCATAGTGGAAACGAGGCGGCGCTGCGGGCCATCATCGCGGACTTGAGAGCCTCCGGGGTCGAGGTGCGTGGGTGCCCGCGAACGCTCGCGCTGCTGCCGGACCTCTCCCCCGCCTCGGACGAGGACTTCGACACCGAGTACCTCGACCTCATCATCTCCGTGAAGCTCGTCGACAGCATGGACGAGGCGATGCAGGAGATTGCATTGCACAGCTCCGGCCTCACCGAGGCGATCATCACCGACAACGACGACAACGCCGCGCGCTTCCTGGCGACGGTCGACTCAGCCTGCGTGTATCACAACGCCTCGACGCGCTTTACAGACGGCGGGCAGTTCGGACTCGGGGCCGAAATCGGCATCTCAACCGACAAGATCCACGCCCGGGGGCCGATGGGCATTCGCGAGCTGACCAGCTACAAGTATGCTGTACGCGGGAACGGCCAGGTGCGCGACAACAACCCCGCGATGCAGCAGACGCGCCCCGAGTGACGGTTACCTTTCCCTTCCGCCACCGGAGCGTGAGACGGGAACAGGCGGACAGTGCAGGGCCGCTAATCGTTAGCCGTTTGCCGTTTTTCCGCGTTTTGCATTCTGAGTTCTGCGTTTCCCTCCCATGGGCGCCGCTATCGGCATCGCGATCATCCTGCTCGTGTCGTGGATCATCGTCCGCACCGGCGCCGTGGCGCTGGAGCTGACGGGGATGGAGACGCACGCCGCCAGATTCCAGGCTCTCTCGGCCTTCACCGGCACCGGCTTCACCACGCGCGATTCCGAGAACGTTGTCAGGCACCCCCACCGCAGACGCATTATCGCGACGCTCATCATCCTCGGCAACGCGGGGATGATCTCCTTCATCGCTTCCCTGGTACAGACGTTCAGCAGTTTCCGGCTGACCGACGATGTTCGCGATCTGCTCCTAAGGGTCGCGGCGGTGGCCCTCTGCCTGGCGCTGCTCTACCGGCTCGTCGCCGCCCGGCGCGTGGCCGCGTTCATCGACCGCAACATCCGCGCGCAGCTCTCCAAGCGAACCCACATCGAGCCGCTCGAGGTCGAGGAGATCCTGTCCCAGAAGGAGGGCTGGGGCATCTTTCGGATCGAGGTGTGGCACGGCGCGCCATGCGTCGGTAAGACGCTGGCCCAGTCGACGTTCCGCGACCACGGTATTCTCGTGCTCGCCATCGAGCGGAACAACGGAATCATCCCTGCTCCCAGCGGCAAGGACATGCTCCACGTCGGCGACTGGCTCCTGTGCTATGGGCAGCTCGCCTCGATGGAAAAGCTCATCTCCCGCTCCTCGGCGTGGGGGCAGGAACCCGGCGAGATGGGGAGAGCCGCGTGGGGTGGAGACTGAGGGCGGCGGGAATAGTATTACTACCCCGGTTGTGCGGCCCTGCTCGGCAATGAGATGCGATGCGGAGAAATGGACGGCGATTGACCACAGTCTTCATGCCGGGTTCCGGCACTCTGAAACGATGAAAAGGCGACGGCCCTACCCCGTC
>CAYWBK010000695.1:0-2375 GCA_964455745.1 uncultured Armatimonadia bacterium | reverse complement strand
CCTCACCCCCCTACCCCCCTCTCCACGAGGTGGAGAGGGGGGAACGGCTAACGGCGACCTCACCCCCCTACCCCCCTCTCCACGAGGTGGAGAGGGGGGAACGACAACGGCGGGCGACTGCTCCGAGGATGAGGAAGGCGGTGGGCGGCGCTCTGAGGTGGGGCGGGCGGAGCACTGCCGGCGGCTGGTGCTGCAGTCCGTGGCGCGGACTGTGTATGCCGGGGCACAGACGCGGGAACAGGCGGAAGCGGCACTCGAGAGCATCGGGATGCCGATGAGCCGACTGTCCAGCGCGGGGTATTGGCGCAAGTATGGCGGATTGAGCGGCGTCGAACCGGCCCAGCAGGCGGCGGCCATGCTCTCGCAGGCGGGAGGCCGACTCGAACGATACCTGGCGCAGGTCGAGGGAGTGACGAACAGCATCGCCGAGAGGCTGCGGGCCGAGGGGACGGGCGAGAAGGAGCTGGTTGGGCTGACGCAGCGGTACACGGAATTGGTTCGTTGCCTTTGGGACATGGCGAAGCAGATCCTCGAAGAGGAGCGGAGCGAGGCAAGCCGTGCCGATGCGCTCACGCTCGCGGAGATACTAGATGATGAACGAGTCGAGCCAGGCGCTGAGGCGGCTTTGTACAACACCGTTAGGCAAGCTGCGGCAGCTTGTGGTGCACTGCTCGAGGCGCCTGGCGCGGCGTGACCGAGGGTGGGCGGCGCTGGTCAGCGAGTACGAGCAGCCGCCGGCGACGGTGCGGGAGTTCGTCGAAAGCCCCGTGTATCTGGGGCTGAAAGGGACCGTCTACCCGAAAGTTGTGGACACACTGGAGGCGATCTTCGGAGACGACGCAGCGGCGGACGGATGCCAGGAGGCGGCTCTGTGCTGGGGGATCGGCTCGGGGAAGTCGTATCTGGCGGCGCTGGCGATCTGCTACATGGTGTACCGGACGCTGTGTTTGCGCGATCCGCAGCGATCGCTGGGGCTGGCGCCGGGCAACCAGATCACTTTCGTGAACATGGCCCCCACGGCGCGGCAAGCGGAGGGGATCGTGTACGGCGAAATCCACCGCTGCATCTCGCGGTCGCCGTGGTTCCAACGGCACTTCCAACCGGAGAACCGAGGCTCGAGCGAGCTTCGGCTGCCCAAAGGCATTCGCATCCTTCCCGGCAATTCGACGGAGGCGTTCGCGCTGGGGTTCAACATCCTCGGGGCCGTCATCGACGAGGCGTGCTGGTTCGACGACGAGGCCGTGGAGAGCATCCACCGGGGGTTGGTCCAGCGCATCCGCAGCCGGTTCGGACAAAAGGGGCTGCTGATCGCGATTTCCTCGCCGCGGCATATCGAGGATTTCATGGAGCGGCGACTGAGAGAGGGAGGGCGGGCCCTCGTCTCGCGGATGGCCAGTTGGGAAGTGCGACCGGAGAGGCTTTACAGCGGACGCAAGTTCTCGTGGGGCGGGGTCGAGGTACCGGAGGAGTATCGAGAGGACTTCGAGCGCGATCCGGTGCGCGCGATGAGGGACTTCGGGGCACGGCCGATGCAGGGGTCCGAGGGGTATCTCCCGGACCTCAGCTTGCTCGACAAGGCGTGCGATGAGGCGATGCGAGAGCCGTGGGATGCGCTGGAAGGGCTGGCGGAGTGGTTCAGATGTGAAGATGGGGCACAGCGGTTCATCCACGTCGATCTCGGGCTGAAGCGGGACGCCTGCGGGATCGCGATGGCCTCGTGCATCGTGGAAGGCGCAGAGCCTGTGGCCCGCGTCGAATTCATGCTGCAGATCAAGCCGCCCCCCGGAGGCGAGGTGGACCTGGCGCGAGTGCGGGAGATCATCCTGTGCTTGCGAGGACGAGGGTTCGGCATCGCGCAGGTGAGTTTCGACGGGTTCGAGAGCGCGGACAGCCGACAGATCCTGCGGCGGCACGGGCTGGCGACCCGTCTGGTCTCGGTGGATCGCGATGCCGGGGCGTACAACACGCTGCGGGAACTCCTGATGTCGGGACGGCTACGCGCCTATCGGTATGAGCCGTTCTTCAGCGAGATGCGCGCGCTGCGCGTTCGGGACAACGGCAAGGTGGATCACCCGCCGGGAGGGTCGAAGGACGTGGCGGATGCGGTTGCGGGGGCGGTGAGCGAGGCGGTCAAGAGGTGGGGCGGGGGAGGGGTCGGAGGGAGGGTGGTGTGACCTCACCCCCGGCCCCTCTCCGCAAGCGGAGAGGGGGGGAACGGCTGACGGCCCCACCCCGCCCGCTGCCGGGAGGGGGACGGCTTCCTACCCCTGCCGCGTAGGGAGGGGGAACGGCTAACGGCACCTCACCCCCGGCCCCTCTCCGCAAGCGGAGAGGGGGGAACGGCAACGGCCCCACCCCGCCCGCTGCGCGGGCAC
>CAYWBK010000694.1:0-2378 GCA_964455745.1 uncultured Armatimonadia bacterium | reverse complement strand
GATTCAGCCCTGGGGCGAAATGCACCTACATCGCGACTTTTGCAACTGGCTCATGGGATAGACAATGACTAATGTATGTCATTATAGCGGCATATCAACGGCAATCGCGGTCTGGAGACCGCTCCTACAGACGACGCGGCAACTCTTGCAGCTACATCTATCGTCAGTATTCGCCGTCAGACAACGACAGTCTTTCCGAATGCAGGAGGCCCGGCGCGGGCGCGGAAACCTCCCGGCAAGTCGACGTTGGAGATGCCCGGCATCGAGAGGATACCTCCCTATGCGGCCTTTCCTCAATAAGTACGCATGTCGCGACCGAATGGTTGCAGGTCGTTCTCGTCGCTTGCCGATGGCCGCGTTGTGTCTGCTCGTCATCGGAATCGCGCCGGCCGGCGCGGCGCCCGGCACGCCGCCACTCCCCATCACTCCGAGGAGCGCCATGAAGACGATCACGGTTTCAGCCAAACCGCTGCGCAAGGAGCCGATCAGCCCCTTCATCTATGGGGAATTCATCGAATTCCTCAATGAGATGATCCCCGGTATGTGGGCCGACAAGCTGCAGGATCGCTCGTTCTCGGGGCTGTCGAACCCGCCGGTTATCTATCGCCAGGAGCGCGACCTGAGCAAGCCCGTCTGGCAAGCGTTCCGCAGCGGGACAGGGCCGTATGGCGCGCCGGTGGCCGGCGATGTGACCTTCGATTTCGAGACAGCCAAGCCTTTCGTCGGCAGCCGGTCCGCGCGGATCAAGTACAGCGGCCCGGTGGGGTGCATGGGCGGAATCCTGCAGTCGGGCATCGCGGTGAAGGCCGGGCAGCGGCTGGACTTCTCCGGGTACTTCCGAGGCGTGAAGCTGGACGGGCCGGTGAAAATCATGCTCGGGCGAGACTACGGCGCGTTCTTCGAGGCTTACGATACCCTCACACTCAACGGGATCGGGGCTGAATGGGGGCGGCAGTCGGGCAGCCTCACGTCGCCCGTGACCGACGACAACGCGAGCTTCGCCATCGCGCTCGACGCGCCGGGGACAGTCCGGGTCGGCAAGGTCTCCCTGATGCCGCAAGACGCCCGCGACGGCTGGCGGGCGGACGTGGTGGCCGCGGTGAAGGCGAGCAAGCCCGGCATCATCCGCTTCGGCGGCTCATCGCTGATTTACTACGACTGGGAGACGGGCATCGGCCCGCGCGAGCGCCGAGTGCCCTTTATCAACCACCCGTGGGACAACACCGAGGAGCACGACGTGGGGCTGGCGGAGTTCCTGCGCTTCTGTCAACTCGTCAAGGCCGAGCCGCTGGTGTGTGTGAACAGCAACTCCAGCAGCCCCGAGCATATCGCGCGCGAAGTCGAATACTGCAATGGCGCTGCGACGACCGAATATGGCCGCAAACGCGCGCAGGACGGCTACCCCAAACCGTTCGGGGTCAAGTATTGGCAGATCGGCAACGAGCAGGCGGGCAAGGAGTACGAGGATCGCGTGGTCGAGTACGCGCGGGCGATGAAGGCTGTGGACCCGTCGATCTGCATCATCATCAGCTACCCCTCCGAGCGGCTCGTCAATGAACTGGGGGCGCAGTTCGACATCGTCTGCCCGCACTTCTACGGGCCGAATGTGGCGCAATGGGCCGGGGACATCGAACAGCTTCGCAAACAGATCGCGGCCTCGGCGACCAACCCGCACCTCAGGCTCGGCATCACCGAGTGGAACCACACCGCCGGGGACTGGGGCGACCAGCGGGCGTGGCTGCTCACGATGTACAACGGCCTGTTCGTGGCGAGGATGCTCAACCTCTACCAGCGCAACAGCGACATGGTCGTCATCGCGAATCGCTCGAACCTGTGCAACTCCGAGTGCTCGGGGTCGGTGCAGACCAGCCCCACCGACATGTACCTGACGCCGGCGCACTGGGTGCAGTCCCTATACGCGAACGAATGCGGCACCGTGCCGCTGGCGGTGCGGACGGGCGCGGACGAGACGCTGGATGTGATGGCGAGCCGCGACGAGACGGGCCAGCGCGTGTGCCTGACCATTGTGAACGATAGCGCCGAGACGCAGCGGCGGGCGATCAAGTTCGACGGACTGCAGAGCGGGCCGGTCAAGGTGACGACGATCGCAGGGCCTTCGCCTTCGGCGGCGAACAGTTTCGCGTGGAAGGATCGAGTGCGGCCAGCGGTGCGAGAGGTGGCGAGCGACGAACTGCGGGAGATGGTGATTCCGGCGTATTCGGTGACGGCGGTGGTGGCGGGGACGGCTCCCTACCCCCTCGCCCCGCTGCGCGGGGCACTCCCCCTCCCTCGGAGGGAGGGGGAGAACGGCAAGACTCCCTCCCCGCTTGCGGCTATGCTTTACCCACATCTTGCGTGTGAATCACGGGCCGTTGCCC
>CAYWBK010000693.1:0-2380 GCA_964455745.1 uncultured Armatimonadia bacterium | reverse complement strand
GAAGGCCCTATGGCCCGCGTCATCGACGACTTGGGCGGCTGCGCCGCCACCCGTCTTCGCGGACGGAAACGACCCCACTACCGGCCCCTCAGCCGGACGCTGAAGCATCCGGCTGAGGGGCGCTTCGCGCCGGGCGTCCTGCGGACGCGACGGCAACGGCCTTACCCCGAGCAGTCGGCTATTGCCCCCGCCGGGACCAGTTCACGGCATCTACCGACGTACATTGAAAAACAGCCTTCCGACAGACAGGAGACGCACGTGCGAACCTGCAGCCCCCTTACACCGGCCCCAGCCCCTCCTGCAGGCGGCGGAGGATGTCCCAGTATGCGCCACGATAGCCGGACTGGATGGCGTCCGTCAGTGTCGGATTCTCGCGGTAGTTGTAGTCGGCGGTGCCAGATTCGGCTTCGGGACACAGGAAGCGCGGATCGTCGCCCGCTAACTCATTGACGAATCGCCCGATTCCAGGCCCCAATTCGGGCGCGACGTAGAACACGGGACGCCGGAGGTCGTCGTTGCCCTCGAGCGCCCCGGTGAGGCCCGGCTGCTCGATCAGGGGACCACGAATCACCTGCGCGGCCAGCGGAGTGTCTGGATAGAGCCGCACCCCGGCGGAGATGCCCACGCGATCCGGCGCCAGACGTTTCATGGCCTCGATCGTCCACCCGACCGTTTCCCGCGTTTCGCCCGGAGCGCCGAGCAGGATGTCAAACATGAACACGATGCCGTGCCGGCGGCAGGCCTCGGCGGTGCGTTCGAGGTCGGCCATGCGATGGTCCCGCCCGAGCCGGGCGAGCTGCTCGTCGCACCCGTGATCCGCCCCGAAGTCGATGCCTACGCACCCCGCGCGCCTCATCCGCTCGGCCAACTCGTCGTCGAAGCTCCCCGGCGCGCAGTAAGCCCACCAGCGCACCCGCTCGGCCAGCCCGGTCTCGATGATAGCGTCGCACACCGCCAGCGCGTGCGAGCGCGGCATGTTGAACTCGGCGTCACAGGTGTGTAGATGCGCGACGCCCTGGGCGACCAGGTTCGCGATTTCCTGCGCCACATCACGAGGGTCTCGGAGGCGCACCGCGCGGCCTTTCGACAGTGGGTCGGCGCAGTAGATGCAACCGGCCCCGCACCCGCGCTTGGTCTCGAAGCCCCCCTGCCCGCCCTCACGCCAGTAGCGGGCGTTGTCGAGCCACGCCCGGCGCGAGAGGGGCATTGCCGCGAGATCGACGGGCTGCCGAGGGTTGACCCGAATGTCGCCGCCGTCTCGCCAGACCAGCCCCGCAATTCCGGTCGGGTCATCGCCTGCTGCCAGCGCTCGCGCCAGCGCCGGCAAGGCGTCCTCGCCCTCGCCGGCAACGCCGTAATCCACCCCCAGTTCAGGCAGAAGCGCTCCCGGCATCACCGAGTACCCGACGCCGCCAACGACGATGGGCGCTCCCGTATGCCGCCGAAGCAACTCGACGGTCTCGCGGGCGTGCGGGATGCACCAGTGCTGGCTCGCCATGTAGCAATCGTCCACATTGCGGACGGTCAGGGCGACGAGGACCGGCTCATGTACGGCGAAATGCCGCGCAATGGCGGCCTCCGCGTTCCCCGCCCAGGTGAGGTCGAGGACGCGTGGCTCGAATCCGTGGCTCTCCAACCCGGCGGCGAGGTAGTCGAGGGCAACAGGCCCGACCGGCGGGCGCATCTCGTTCGCATTGACGAGGGTAACGATGGGGTTCACTGCGGGAATGCCCTCCTGCTTCGTTCGATGAGCTTCGCCAGCCGTCCCCGCGCCTGCTGCCGGGAGGCGCATAGCGACCAAGGCTCGGAGTCATGGGGGACGATACCGCACTCATCCACGGGCCATTGGTGCCTTAGAGTGCTCGCGGGTGGAATCGTCTCTCCATCGGCCTTCGACGACCCCAACTCTCTACCCCTACCCTTGCGGCTGGATCGCCAGAACCTTGCCGTCGCAGTGGAAGCCCTGGATCGACCGATAGGCGCAGTGGTCGTCCTCCGGCGTCTCATTCGCATAGTCGGTCAGCAGGTAGATTGCGGTAGGCATCCTCGGAAACCTGAGCGGGAGCGTTCGTGGTTGCGGCGACCAACAGCAGGGGGAGCAGTGCGATAGCGCGAGTCGCCAGGGGGAATACCTCCGCCGGATGCAACGGAAACGTGCCGGACGACGCCGTGCGCCTCGCGCGATCACGGACATGAGCCGCCGTACGCGCAGGCGCCTGAGGAGACGCTTCGCCACCACGTCGTTTAGCACCTTGGGGCGGAAGTTAGCGTTACTGCGCCACTTTGACAACCGGCGGGCGAAGCGCTCGGAATCTTGTCAGAGGTTGACCGTATCACAAGATGAAGGACGAACGGCATTGAACCACGGAGACACAGAGGG
>CAYWBK010000692.1:0-2395 GCA_964455745.1 uncultured Armatimonadia bacterium | reverse complement strand
CACGGGAGGGGTGCCCGTAGCCGCCGCAGGCGGCTCAAGCGGGCGGGGTAGGGCCGTTCCCGCCCCTATTCCAGGCTCGTCTTCAATTGCTCTCGCGGATCGTCCTTCAGTTCTGCCGCGAGGTGCTCGATCAGTTCGTGGCTCTTCTTGGTCAGATGCTCCGGCACGACAACCTGCACCTCGACGTACTGGTCGCCCCTCTGCTGCGTGCCATATCTCGGCGCGCCCTGCCCCTTCAGCCGGAACTTCTGCCCGTTGCGGGTGTGCGGAGGGAGCTTCCAGGTCACGGTCCCGCTGATCGTCGGCACCGCGATCTCCGCTCCCAGCACGGCCTCGGTGAACTTCACGGGCAGCTTGATCGAGATGTCGTCGCCGTTGCGCTCAAAGAATGAGTGCGGCTGCACTCGCAGGGCGAGGATCAGATCGCCCGCGGGGCCGCCCCTCAGGCCGCTGCCGCCCTCGCCCGCAATCCGCAGCTTCATCCCGTTGTACGCGCCAGCCGGTATCTTCACCGTCAGCTTGCGGTTGCGCACCACCTCGCCGCCGCCGTTGCAGCGAGGGCAGCGCTCCTGGACGACCTCACCTGTCCCCTGGCACGCCGGGCAAGCGCCGCCCATCATGAACATCCCGCCCACCCTGCGCTGCGAGGTGCCGCTGCCCTTGCAGGTCGGGCACGTCGCCGTCTTGCCACCGACTCCGTCACAGTCCGGGCAGCGGTCGGCGAGGCTTAGAGACAACGACTTCTCCGCCCCGCGCATCGCCTCCGCGAAGCTGACGGCAAGCTCGTAGCCGATGTCCTCGCCACGCTGCGGCACATTGCGGACTTGCGCCCTTTGGCGCCCGGTTCCGCGAGCGCTCATGCTGCCGAAGATGTCGCCGAAGATGTCGCGGAAGTCCCCGGCCCCGAAGTTCTGGAAGATGAACTCGCTGAAGTCGCCCTGACCGCCCTGCCACTGACCGGACTGCTGCGCTTGCTGCCAGGCCTGGCCGAACTGGTCGTACTTGGCGCGCTTTTCCGGGTCGCTGAGCACCTCATACGCCTGGGTGATCTGCTTGTAGCGCTCTTCGGAGGACTTATCGTCCGGGTTGACATCCGGGTGGTACTTGCGAGCCAGCCGGCGATGCGCCTTCTTGATGTCCTGGGCGGAGGCGTCGCGTTTGACTCCGAGTATTTCGTAGAAATCCGGCTGGCCGTTCATGTCATTCACACGTCCATCGGCAGGCTACGCTGCCGCAAAGATCGCCGCCATCCATCGCCTTGGCGAGGCCGTCCATCTCTCCCTGCCGGAGAAAGGCCACATGCCGTGAGCCGTTTCCCTTACCCCATCCCTACGAGGGAGGGGGCAGGGGGTAGGAGGCCGTTCTCCCCCTCTCCACTCGTGGAGAGGGGGCCGGGGGGTGAGGTCGCCGTGGGCGGGCGGTCACTCCCCCGCCCGAATCTCAATCTCCCGCGCTCCTCGCGCGCTCCTCCGACCGATCCGCAATTCCAGCACTCCGCGACTAAGGCTTGCCGCGATGTCATTCTCATCCGCATCGCTGGGCAGAGGGATCGTCCGTGTGAAATCGCCGAACACTCGCTCACTGCGAATCACTCTGACGCCATCACGCGCCGAAGATCCCTTGTCGCCCCGGACGACCAGCGCGTTATCCTGCACCGAAGCCTTGATGTCCTCCCTCGCGACTCCGGCCATGTCCAGCCGCACGTAGAAGGCCTCCGGGGTCGTGGCGATGTCGATCACCGGCTGCCAGCCCTCGGAGATCGCCGTTCCACGGTGCCGAGACCGGGTCTCTCGGAACAGGCGGTCAACCTGGTCCTGGAGAGCGAGGATATCTGAAAAGGGACTACGCCCGAATGTGCGCATCTTGCTCGCCTCCATCGGCCCTGCGCGCCTAGTCTTTCCTGGCAATTCTGATCTCAAGGACGCCGTCGCTGAGGGAAGCCCTTACTCTTGCGGGATCGACCTCCCACCCGAGGGCGAACGACCGCGCGAAATGACCGACCGGCCATTCGGTGAGCAGCGTCTGCTCCGCCGACCCGTTGCCGGGGTTGCTGCGGTGGCCGCTGACCGTGAGGGTCCGGCCCTCGACGGCGACCTCGATCTGGTCGCGTTCCATGCCGGCGAGTTCCAGACTGATGATGACATTGGTATCGCTGACCGCCACGTCCGCAGGCGGTGTCCATGTTGTCGCTCTGGCGGGTGGCGCTCCCGCCGCTGCCGCATCGAGCAGGCGATAGAGCTGCCGCCTCAGGTGGGAGAATTCGTCTGCTGGACCCGCATACAAGTGTGTCATATCGCTACCCTCAATGCCCAGGAAACGGTCGTCGCTGTGTGTGCCTGCCCCGCGGCCTCGAAAATGGAGTGGGCGCGACAATCTTGTCGCGCGTGGGGCGGGC
>CAYWBK010000691.1:0-2397 GCA_964455745.1 uncultured Armatimonadia bacterium | reverse complement strand
CGACGGCACGGATAACGATCACGTGCCGAGGTACTCTGTTCAGCCACTGTCAAGCCCCCCCACACACATTGAGGCAGAGCCCTTTGAATGAACGGCCAGTGAAGTGAGTGGAGAATGCCGCGCCCGCGACGCGAGCTGGCGTGACGGCGAAGGGCAGCGGCAGGCGGCACGAACAGTCGGCGGGGAATGCAGCGGCCTCGGGCAAGGGATCGCACCGGGGCCGTGTTGTGGGGCACATGCGGGGGGCACGCCTAATGCGAGAGTATCGGAGTGCCCTTCCGCGCCGCAGATGAGCCGTGAGGCCCTGCGATCCTCATATAGACCTTATCGCACAGCCTCGATCGTGAGATGAAGAAAGCAAGACGGCGACGCCCCCCTCTGCGTACAGGAGGGCCTCGCCGTTAGCACCCTGTCGCCCCCCTGCCGTCTAATGGCCGTTATTCCGGCTCTTATGGCCGCCACCCCAACTCGGCGATGCGCCCGAGCCACCACTTGACGAGCCACCGGACGAGCCGCCGCCGGAGCGATAGGACCCGGATGTTCCACCCGTGGCTCCATGTGAACTCCCGCCGGAGGAGCCGTAGCCCGGCGTTCCACCGGTCGCCCCGGTTGTGTTTCCGTGGGAGGAGGAGTAGCCGGTTGTGCCACCGGCCGCTCCAGCCGTGCCCGGGCTGGAAGAGTAATGACCGGCGGCGCTACTGGTGGCGCCCGTTACGTTTCCACGGGAGGAGTGGTAGCCGGTTGTTCCGCCTGTCGTTCCAGCCGTGCTCGCGCCGGAGGAGTGGCGACCGGCGGCGCCAACCGCTGTCCCTGTTGTGTCCCCGCCGGAGGGGTAGTGGACGGTTGTGCCACCCGTCGTTGCGGCCGCGCTCGGGCTGAAGGAGTAGTGACCGGCGGCGCCGGCCGTCGTTCCTGTCGTATTTCCGTGGGAAAAGGAACGGACCGTGGCTTCACCTGTCGTTGCGGCCATGCTCGCGCCGGCGGAGTAGTGGCCGGTCCCTATTCGCGCCGGCTTGTGAGCCTGCGCCAGTTCGGCCGTGGCCTCGTCATGCCGGCCCTGGTGTTCCAGCACATTGGCAAGACCCTGATGGCCAATGCCGAGTTTGGGATCGTAACCGAGGGTTTTGTGGAACTCCTCCGCTGCCTCATCCCATCGGTTTGCATGGGCGAGGGACTCACCCATGCGCAGATGGGCCTCCACGAAGTTCGGCCGCGTTGAGGTCACCTCTCTGAACTCGCGGATGGCGGCGTCATGGTTGCCATGCCGCTCGTGCCACCGCCCGACGTTGTAGTGTACGACATCGAAGCCTGGAGCGAGCACTTCACAAAGACCGAATTCCAGGATCGCGTCATCCCACCGATCCGCGTCGCACAGCGCCAACCCGAAGAAGTATGGCCCGAAGACGAAATCCACTTGCAGTGAAATACACCGATGGTAAAGCGGCCAGGCGTCGTCGTAGTCGCCTTCCCACGCGTACATGTTCGCCATCCGTAAGCAGACGTAGGGGTCCTGGTCAGATGCCGCGTACATCTGGCTCAACCGTGCCGTCGTGGCGGCGCGGTCGGGCTGGTAGACAACCGTGTCCACATTGCCGTTGGCGTCGGTCACGCCGATGGTGAGGGGCTCATCGGGATTGAGGAACACCAGCGCCCGGAACCCGGCGCGCGCGAACCCGGCGTTTCCGAATAGTTGGTAGTTTGCCGGGAAGAGAGCCGCGCTGACGTCGTTGACCATGACTGCAGTCACATCGGACTGGCATCCGACAAACCCGGTCAGCGAGACCTCGCGTGGCTGAAGCACGGACATATAGTGCCCCTGATCATCGCACTGGGGACGGGATAGTTCCACGAAGACGTTCCCCTGCGCTCCAACCTGGGCAAGTGACGGCTTCGCCACCGCCAGAGCGGCGAGTGCCGTGAGTAACATTACAACGAACGCGTGTGCCTTCTTCATTGCTACCACCTCGTGCCCGTTCGAGCGGGCAGCCGACAACCTTACTCCCCCGGTTCCTGCAGCGGCTCATCTTGCCGCTGTGGCGTTGGAACGCCCGGTATCGCGAGTCAGGCTTTCTTGTATGAGTTTGCGCCGCTCCCGGCCATATTGTCAACCGCCAAACAGTCGGCCCCAGGAGCATCGTTTTTGCACACCACGCCAAGCCCTGGAGTGTCGCGAGCCGTGCAGAGCACGGCTACAGACGGGGACCTTAGGGCGGGAGGCTGCCAGGACGGCGCGGGGTCCCCGTCACGGCCTCGTTCCATCCCGCTTCGCGGGCCGGAACGAGACCGCGACACCCCGCGCCTTGACCGTTCAAAGTGCCACATCTAAAAACGATGCTCCTGAGGCAGGATGCAGGATGCAGGATGCAGGATGCAGGATGCAGGATGCAGGATGCAGGA
>CAYWBK010000690.1:0-2404 GCA_964455745.1 uncultured Armatimonadia bacterium | reverse complement strand
AACATTCATCTCTCAGGAGCGCCCGACTTCCCAGACTACCACAGAGGGCACAGAGGGCACAGAGGGCACAGAGAACGACTGGGAAACGGCCGGCCCCACGATAGGCGTTAAGGGACGTTGCCGTTCTCTGTGCCCTCTGTGTCTCGGTGGTCAATCGCCGTCCATTTCTCCGCAGGGCATTTCATTGCCGATCAGGGCCGCACAACCGGCGTAGTAATATTATCTACAATTGAAAGACGCACCCCGCCGTGCTGTCTCGCCCTTGCCTCTCTCATCGGCTCTCTGCTACAGTGTCGCCACGGAGGACGATACCTATGACAACCGATCAGACCCCTCTTGATGGCCAGCAACTCATGGAGCAGATTCTGCGGCGCGAGACCATCGGCTACCTCGGCCTGTGCGTGGGCGACGAGAGCTATGTCGTGCCCCTGAACTACACCTACACGCCCGATGGCCGAATTCTCTTTCACTGCGCCCTGGAGGGCCAGAAGCTGGACATGATCCGCGCGAATCCGAACGTGTGCTTTGCGGTGAGCCGCCAGGCGATCGACCCGACGGAGCATTACGGCGAAGAGTGCAGCACGCCCTACGAGAGTGTGCTTTGCTGGGGCACGGCTCGGGTGCTCGACGACATCGAGGAGCGGCGGCAGGCTCTGGCCGAGTTCCAGGTGCGCTATGCGACGGAGGAAGAGCCGCGCGATTCGGTGTCGCTCGAGCGGGCGGCACGCTGCGGCGCGGTGGAGATCGTCGTGACGCGCATGACCGGCCGCCGCGTTCACGCCGGCGACCGCACGGTGTGGGAGTGGGAGCGGTAGGCGGGAGTGCCCCCGTCGCCCCCGGTTGCCCGCAGCGTATCCTGGGTAAAGTATAGGGGGTAGTAGACCCAAAGCTGACGAAGTGAGGAGGAAACCCTCATGACGAATTTCAGCCAGACATTAGCGATAGCGGCGATCGTCGTGGGCCTGTTGGCCCTCTGGCAAGTTGCTGCCAGTGCAAGTGCCCCGGGCGCGTCCCTCGGCACAGTGAGCCTGAGTAGCAGCCCCGCCGCTGTCTTTGCGACAGGCGACTATGGCCGCGACACAGGAGCATACACAAGCGGCAACGACCGCGTGACCGCGACATACACGCCGGTCAGCCAAGTCGGCGGTTGGATCGACCGGGCTCGCCACGGTGAGATGACACACCGTGACAAGAACCGCGCGTGGATCGGCGGCGGTCTGCTCATCCTTCTGCTCTAGTGCGTGAGCGGAAGTAGATGAGACAACTGGAAAGACATCTCGAACCGTCCCCTCGCCCGCTGCGGCGGGGGGACGGCTAACGGCACCTCACCCTGACCCGCCTGGCGGGTAGGCCCCTTCCACAGGGTGGAGGGGGGAACGGCAGCGACCACGGCGAACGGCCCTATCTCGTCTCGCTTGTGGCGGACTACCGACAGCCACAGCTTCCGACACTGCCTGACGGTCAGGCGGCGCCCACTGCCTCCACTGGTTCGATGCCCGGCACGCGCGACAGGGCCCGGTCGAAGGACAATAGACGCCCCTGGCTCGTCGCCTCGGCCGTCGCGCACGCGCATGCGTCACCGAACCGCAGCAGACCCTGTCCATATAGCTCCAACGCTCGCACATAGCGGTCCTTGTCCGGCATCTGGAGGCCGCTCATCTTCACCAGCGGAAGCAACGCGTCGGCGATGTCTTGGCAGGGGGCCTTGTAGTGCGACGAGAGCACCCAGACAGCCTCGGCGAGATTCACCGGGTCACAGGCCAATGCCACCTCGCCGGCCTCCGCAGCGGCGAAGATCGCCTGGGCCTTTGCCGACAATTCGGGGTGGTCTCCCAGCACGAATCGGAGGAGAACGTTAGCGTCTACTGCGTACTCGACGGGCATGGGCGTCGACGGCCTCCTCTGCAGCGGCCTTCTCGGCCTGATCGCGAATGGCGTCCCAGTCCTCGACAGCGCCAGGCCGAGCATAGCGATTCAGGACGCCGGCCAACTCGCTCACCCGCTTGATCGGACGGATAATGATCTCCTGATCGGTGAAGGTGACGTCCACCTGGGAATTGGGCACTATGCCAAGCCTCCGACGCGCCGCAGCGGAGAGCGTAATCTGGCCCTTGTTGGAAACCCGCGCAAGCATCTCGCCATCGCCTCCTTTTCCGACATTATACGATTCTTCCAACTCCACTGCAAGACAGCTACCATGCCAGGCTGCGGCACTCTGAGACCGCGAAAAGGCGACGGCCCTACCCCGTCCCGCCTGCGGCGGGCCACCCCTCCCGTTCCGGGAGGGGAGAGGCAAACGGCGATTCCCGCGCAGCAGGGAACTGCTGCTGTTCTCCCCTCTCCACGCGTGGCTATGCTTTACCCACATCTTGCGTGTGAATCACGGGCCGTTGCCCCAAAAGGC
>CAYWBK010000689.1:0-2408 GCA_964455745.1 uncultured Armatimonadia bacterium | reverse complement strand
TGTGGCGACTCCCATTGTAGCATAACTTAAAGATTTATGTGTAACATTGCACTAGCTGCTCGGCCGCTGCTCCCCGCCTGCTGATGGCGCATCGCGCACATCCTGCGCTTGCCGATGCTCCGGCCGATGCCCGCTCCAGATGACCCAGCGACTGGGCGTGGACGACCATGCAACCGGGTATCGCCCGGACAGCGGCCAGTTCGACAACCGCCATCCCACGTACCTCAGCGGTGGCCCACCTGCGCCGGGGAGCACGCGGACCAGGGCCGCCACCGGCCTGCCCTCCGGGTTCTCGGTGAGATGGACGACCACTCGCTCGCCCCACGTCACGTCGGTCGCAGTGCCGGGATCCTCACCCATCAGGTACTGTGTGTCGAGGGTCACGTGGATCCTGTAAAAGCGCCCATCTGGCGTCAGAATCCCGAACCCCATCAGCGTCTCCGTGTCACTCCATCCCACTGCGTGGATGGTTCCGGAGACCATGTCACCCATCATGCCGCCCCTCGGTCCGCCGCCCGACTCATCGTTCGCGAAGGCGATGCTGGCAAGGCTCATGCACGCAGCTATGACTGTCAGTGTCACTAGCTTGGACATCATGGCCACCTCCTCGGTTAGCTCAGTTCTAATAGCGGGAGGCATTGGTCCCTCCCCGCCGTGTCCCCCGACCAGATCGTCGAACATACGTCACAGGGCCTGACGTTTCACGTGTCTTGCTGCAGTTTACCCGGTGTTACCCGCTACCATCGCGCGAACGCCTAGAAGCGAAGGGTCAAGCCCCAGCTATCCTCGGGTTGCGGGTAGATGTATTCGCCGATAGCCGGATCCCAGTAGTAGTCCGGGCTCTGGTAGGGGTTGACGTAAAGGCCCAGCCCAAAGTCATCGTTGTCGCCCCGGTCGCGGAAGCTCCAGGCATCGTTGTTGCGGAATCTGTTGTCGCCTCCGCCGCGGTTTTGTACGGCCGGCCTGCCGCCACCGTGGGAATCCCCCCCGCCGCGGTGATCCGCGGCCAGCATGACGTTCGCATGGCCCGCAGGCGATCCGGGTGTCGCGCTCTGCGCGACCGCGAGTGCCTGCCAGGCCACAACAAGTCCAACGGCCATTAGCATCGTAAGCCGCACTTGCCGAATGCTCCGGGGCAAGAGCAGCGCTCTCCGCAGCACTGTGTTTCTCATCTCTTCATCTCCCTTTCGTGACATCGGCTGTCAGGATTCGGTGGCACGCAATTCGCCAAGTTGAGCAAGCGTCACCGTCGGGTACCGGTATGTTTCTCGCCGGTCAAACTGCTAAGTCCTAAGTGCCCGGCTATTGGTAATTCTAGCACCAAAGCCCAGAGGACCACATCCACCGATGGGTGGGTTTACCCCTATACCTTTCGGTAGACCTGTCCGGCTGTCGGAGCGCGGAGACGTAGTGGCGGCCTTCAATGAGCCGCCTCAACGCGGCGTGGGGTGATCATGGGGCGGGAAAGAGAAGAACTCTATGGAGAATGTGTATATGGGGTCGCCAGGCCCTATAGACCGGCAGGAATCCGATGCGTCTGCAGTGAGGGCATTACAGGCTGCATCCGACGCGGTACTGCCGTTGGAGCAGCCTGTGGTTCCTGCCGTTCGTTGGGTGTCCGGCTATGCTGAGGCGCGCCTTCTCCTCAAGACCGGCATGATCGCCAGCCCGAAGCCGAGGAGCAGGTACGTGCCGGGTTCCGGGGTAGTGCCAGTGCCACCGGTAGTGTCGCATACGGGGGTTGTTATCGTGTTGGTGTCCAGCGTCACTGCGCCGTTTAGCGCCAGAGCTCTGCCGTCTGTGATGTCCGCGCCAGTGTCAAGGGTGATGCTCTCGTCCGCGATGATAGAGCCCCCGAAGTCCGTGCTCGTGCCAAGAGTGGCGGAACTCCCGCACACGAAGTATGCGTCGCAAAAGTCCGCAGACGAGGGATTCTCGACAAGAACGGACGAGTTGCTGGCTGTCGTGAGGGTGCTCCCTATTTGGAAGACGAAAAGCGCATCGGGGTTGCCAAGGTCGTTGAGCGTGAGGGTCCCTGTAAGCTGAGCCGACGAGTCGAATTTGTAGACACCCGGCAGCAGCGTCATGCCCCCCAGATCCTGACCGGTCAGATCCTGGGTGGGGGCCAGGCCCGACAGGGTGTTGTAGGCGGTGGTAGCGTCCACCTGGGCCTGAGCCGCCACAGCGTCGGTGTCGTGTATCGTTCCGTTCACGGTTCCCGGCGGAAAGCCGGTGATCGAGGTACCTGGATAGAGACCCAGGTCGCCGTTGATGATAGACGGGCCGGTGTTCGTTACGGTTGAAGCGCCCAAGACCGCGAAACTCTGCGCCGAACCAAGGTAGGAATCAGCTCCTGTTTGCAGTTGAAGACCCACCACGACTACAAGCACCAGCAGCACCAAGTATCC
>CAYWBK010000688.1:0-2413 GCA_964455745.1 uncultured Armatimonadia bacterium | reverse complement strand
CGGGCCTGGCTAGCGGCTATTGGCCCTTCGGGCCATACACCGGCGCGTCGGCGCCGAAGTGCGGTTGTACTACTAGGGGCATCGCGCAGCGGCGTGCCAGGGTCATCTTTCCGGTCTTCGTGCAAGCACATGGTAGTCTTTGGGCTCGGGCAGGGGGCCTAACCAATCCGTGGGATTGTCGTAACCAGACCTTTTCCTGAGGCTTTCGCCTGGCCCATCCGACCCCGTTGGGACCGGTCGCAGCTCACCAGGGACTGCGAAAGCGAAATGCACACGAGGAATTGTGCGCAGCGGTGTGTATACGGTGGCGCCTTCTGCTCACCTGACGGATCGCCAGGCCCCGAAGCGCCGGTGAGCACGGGGTGGCGGGGGCTGGTGGGTGAACTGTGCGAAAGCCTGCGGGCGGGCCGCCCAAGCCCCCATCAGGTGCGGCGCAGGCGGGCTGTCCATAGTCCTTTTGCACAGTTTGTTCACCGGCGCGGATCAAGCGCGCCGTGGGACGCTATTGGGCCGTGTCAAGGTTCGCGTGTCAAGTTCGAGTTCCGTCAGAGGCAGCCCTCCTTCGTGCGGGTGGCAGGCACACTGGAAAGCTGCAGTCAGGCTTCGCGCGGGGTGTAAGGCTCTCCCTTGCGCCACATCGCCAGCATCGTCGCGACGACGGCGCGGGCCACGGTGAGCATCGCGCAGTGGGGCTTGATGCCTCCGGCGACCGAGCGCTTGTACTGGCGTGCGAAGACGTTGTCGCCGTGGTTCACCGCGTGCTGTGCCGCGCTCTTGGCGATGCTCTTGAGCAGCCGATTGCCATTGCGGTTCAGATGCGGCGGGGTGGACGCGCCGTCCGAGCTGCGCTGGGCGATGCCCAGCCCGCAGTAGCTCCACAGCCGCTTCCTGTTGGCGAAGCGCCGCGGCTCATCCACAATAGCGCTGAAGGTTGCGGCGTGCACGATGCCGATGCCGGGTAGCGCCATGAAAGCTGCGATCTGAGGGAAGGCCTTCGCGCGCTGCCGGATGCGCTTGAGATAAGCTGCCTTGTGCTCCAGCAGATGCTCGACCGTCTCCATCAGCTTCTCGACCTGGAATGCCACATCCTCGTGCCTTATCTTGGCCAGCCACAGGGCGCGCCGATGGGGCTGGCAGACATCGCTGCCGGAGCACGGGATGCCCTGCTGTCGCAACTTGGCTTTCAGTTGGTTCTTGACGCGCACCATCTCACGAGTGAGCTGGTGATAGCTTTGGACGAGTTTGCGGAAGGCCTGACGCCCGTCGTCGCTGGGATGATGTACGGGCTTGATGAGCTTGCCAGGGGCGAGATTGGCGAGCAAGTGCGCGGCTTGAGCGTCGGTCATGTTGCCGGACTTGGCGATCGCATCATTGTGACGCGGGTGGCAGACGATGACGCGGTTCGCGTGTTGCTGTAGGACGCGATACACCCAGGCCGCGACGGTGGTCTCCTTGAGAGCGATGACCTTCGATCCGCTGACGCTGGCCACCACACCGCGCAAGTTGCGCTCCGACGTAGTGTGCTGTCCTTCGAACAGCAACTGACCAGTGCGATCCACGACCGCGACGCTGGAATGCTTGCTGTGCACGTCCAGACCGACGTAATGCCTCTTGGGCCTCCTGTGGAGAGTGTGTATGAGAGGGGAAACTCACATACCGGCATTATGCCGCCTGTCTCCCAGGAGCGCCCGACTTTCTAAGACTACCAATCCTGTTCTTCTGTACAGGTCACTTTCCTTTCGGGAATCCACGCCGTCGAGCGCGGGGCGGGCAAGCCCCGCAGGTGAGCGCAGCCCGCCCCCGCGCGGTGCCCGATCCGCTGTCGTGCGGCGTCGTTGAAGGACCAGCTCCTCGTATCGCGCCTGGGCGAGCTTGGCCATGTCATCGCCGGCGCGGCGGAGTTCGTCGTACGCCTTGCGGCCGCCGTTTGAGGGCACGCCTTTGGCCTTCCCCGACCGCTGCTTGGGGCCTCCCGTGAGAATCACCAGCTTGCTGGTCTTCTCGTGGGTCTCGATCAGTGGCGCCCAGTGGTACCCCCTCTGCCCCAGTGCGCCGCGACCTCACATAGCCGCTCGGCCTGGCTGACGCACACGCAGCTCATGGTGGGGCACCTCTGCACCTGCGGCCCTACCTACTCCGACTGCGCCCCTTGGGCAACACAACCCCTGCCGCCAGCCATTGACCGTGCAATAATACCTGGTATAATGCAGAAAAGGAGGTGATGACACGGGCCCAGAAGGCACACGGGCCAGGAGACATAACCACTTATTACGCGTACTATAACCCCGAAAAACACACTTTTTGGGCTGTTTTATGTAGCCATACTTCGGCTTATAGGCTCACTCTCCAGCCCTTTTGGGGCCTATAACAAACCGTTATTGACACACACGGAGGCCATAACCCGGACTTAGAG
>CAYWBK010000687.1:0-2418 GCA_964455745.1 uncultured Armatimonadia bacterium | reverse complement strand
GGATTTTCGAGGCAGTCGTCATGCCGGGTTCCGGCACTCTGAAACGATGAAAAGGCGACGGCCCTACCCCTGCCGCGCTTTACGCGGCCAGCGCTGCGCGGGCACCCCTCCCGTTCCGGGAGGGGAGAGGCAAACGGCGATTCCCGCGCAGCAGGGAACTACTGCGGTTCTCCCCTCTCCGCTTGCGGAGAGGGGTCGGGGGTGAGGTTGCCGTTCGCCCGGCAAACGACGATTCTCAGGGCAGTCGTCATGCCGGGTTCCGGCACTCTGAAACGATGAGAGTGACGGCGATGGCGGGCGAGACGCCCGCCCAACGCGCGACAGGATTGTCGCGCCCACTCCGTTTTCATGGCAGAGACACAGGGGACACAGTGAATGACACCGTCCTTGAGCGTCTATCATGGGGTAGGCGGGCCGTTTCCCAGTCGTTCTCTGTGCCCTCTGTGTCTCTGTGGTTCGATGCCGTTCGCCCTTCATCCTGGGATACGGTCAGCCTCTGACAAGATTCCGAACGTTTCGCCCGCCGGTTGCCAAAGCGGCGTAGTAATGTTAGGGGCGCTCACGCCCCGTCCGAATCATAGGTCCGATGGGTAAAGGTGGGCAAGCGCATTGCAGCACCCGGCGTGCGGCGAGCCGAGACGCTCACTTCTTCTTGGCCGGCTGCTTCGCCGGTGGCGCGGGCGGAGCGGCGGGCTGCGTCGACTGGTCAGTTGCCGGAGCCGCTTCCGGCGGGGCGGAGGTCGATGTCGCCTCCCCGGCGCCTTCCGCTGCGGGCGGCGTGGCGGCCGCTCCCTGCTCCTGCGACGTGGCCTCGGCGGCTGCCGGAGCAGGCTGGCTGGCCTTCACCAGTTCCGCGAACAGGCCGTCAACCTGCTGCAACTCGGCAACAATGACCGGCCAGGCCCGACGCTGAAGAGCTTCCTCGGCCCCGCGCACGCCGGCCAGCGCCCACGAGACCGACCGCACCGAGCTTTGCTCGCTGACCTTGCCGATCAGGTCGGCAATTGCCTTCATCGCGCCCTGAGTATCGCCCTTATCCACTTGAGCCTTGGCTGTCTCGATGTCCTTGACAACCGGCGGGACGAGCGTGGGCAGCGTAGCCTTCACGCTGACATTGACCGCGGCGAGAAGCGCCCCGGAAGCGTGCGTGATCGCATCCGCTCCGGTCTCTTGTTTCAGGGCGTACAACGCGCGCTCGAGGTTCAGTTCCATCTCGGTTGCCGGCAGTTCGGCCATTACGCCTTCGAGCATACGCTCGAGCCGCTGCAGAGCGACGGCGGAATCGTCCGGAGATCGATTCTGCGCTGCGGTCTGAGCCGCGCTGAGCAGCAGGCGCGCCACCTGGAGGTCTTTCTCCAGCGGTGACGGTTTCGACTGCGCCTCGGCGAGCGCCTTGCTTTGTTGGATTTCCTTAAGCACCGACTCGAGGGTCGCGCCGTTATCCTTGAGGTACTGCTGTACCTGGTTCCACTCGGCCGTCTGATCTGCGGCAGGAGCAGCCGACGTGGCCGGCGTTGCGGTAGTGTCGTCCGCGCGACGGCAAGAACCTGCGCAGATGACCAGGGCGAGTGCAAGTAAAGCCAGAGCCCACCGTCTCACTGAAGTTACCTCCCAGAGGGGCCCGCGCTGAAAGCGAATCTGCAGCGGGCGAGGTTGTTCGGCCGGCAGGTCGCACGGGAAGGCTTGCGGCGAGGACACGAGCATGAGACGCCGACGCCCACTCGCGCGGGTGAAGCGTCTCGACTGGGGGATTATACGTCAGGGGGCCGGAAAAGACAAGGTGAGGCGACCACCGGGCCGACCGACATCCGGCCCAGGGGAGGCCAGGGGGAAGCTCACTTACGTTGACACACCTGATAACGCTATGTACAATAACTTTGGCTCAAGCCTATACATACCATCACAGCACACAACGCAGCAACGGAGTAAGCACATGCCCGAAGGCACCCCGCCGAACAAGGGCTCGATCACCATTGTCTGGAACCCCAACCGAAGCCTCTACGAGGTCCGTTTCACAGCACCGGAGGAGGCCTTCCGGGACATCATCAAGGAGTTCAAGAAGATCGACCTGGAGCACCGAAGCTACAATGCCGGCAGTCGCGTCTGGTCCTTCACCCCGGAGGCGCTTGACCGTGTAAGCCGCATCGCCACACAATGGTTCGGCACCGCGCAACTCGTCGATGGCGAGCGGACAACCAATCTTCACACAGGACGCTCGACGGAGCAGTTGACTCTGTTCTGTGTGGGCTGATCTGAATTGGCTGAGGTTGTCTCCGACCGGCAGGCGCCCAGCCACCGGCGCTTCGCGTCAACCGTGGCCAGCGGAGCGGCCGGCCGTCCCGGGTGCGTTGACGGCTCGGATTGGGGTCCGAATCTTGATTGTAGGTAGAGGTCCTCAAGAGGCCATCTTGAGGGGCT
>CAYWBK010000686.1:0-2428 GCA_964455745.1 uncultured Armatimonadia bacterium | reverse complement strand
CCCTCCCGGTACGGGAGGGGTGGCCCCGCGCAGCGGGGACGGGGTAGGGCCGTTCCCATCCCCTCGGAGTGCCGCACCGTGGCATGACGACTGAAAGGCATCCACCCATGCAGGACACAACCTGGACTGAGATCGCCCCCGGCGTATGGCGCACCGTCGTCGGTGCCCCCGATGACTTCACCCCGCTGTCGCTCCTTGATGTGCAGCCTTGCCGCGAGGCGATGGCACAACTGCCCGCACAGGACTTCCCCCTGCAGCCGTCTTGGGTCACCGGCGAGGTCGCCGGCGGGCGCACAGTGGTCTGCCTGCCGCTGGAGGCCGACGAGCATATCTTCGGCTTCGGCCTGCAGTTCCTCAAGCTGAACCACCGGGGCCGCACCCGCTACCTGCGGGTGAACAGCGACCCGGTGCAGGACACGGGCGAGACCCACGCCCCCGTGCCTTTCTATGTCTCCAGCCGCGGCTACGGCGTGCTCGTGAACACCGCGCGCATCGTGACGGCCTATTGCGGCTCCTGCGGGCGCAAGGACAGCCGCATCCCGCCTACGATCCAGGACCGCAACACCGACCCGGACTGGGCGGCCACGCCCCCCTCCGACACCGTGGAACTCGTCGCGCACACGACCGGCCTCGAGATTCTCGTCTTCGCCGGGCCGACGGTCCTCGATGCGGTGCGCCGCTACAACCTTTTCTGCGGCGGAGGGGCGCTCCCGCCGCGCTGGGGCCTGGGCTTCTGGCATCGCGTTCCGACGACCTTCAATTCCGACGAAGTTGCGGCAGAAGCGCGCGAATTCCGGCAACGCGACTTCCCCTGCGATGTCATAGGATTGGAGCCTGGATGGCACAGCGCCTCGTACCCGACGAGCTACGAGTGGTCGCCCGAGCGCTTCCCGAAGCCCGCCGAGTTCGTGCAGGCGATGGCCGATGAGGGTTTCCGCATCAATCTGTGGGAGAATCCGTACGTCTCGCCGATTTCGCGCATTCACGCGGCCCTTGAGCCGCTGTCCGGCTCGCACACCGTCTGGGGCGGCCTCGCGCCGGACTACTCGCTCCCTGAGGCGCAAGCCATCCTCGCCCGGCAGCACACGGAGGATCACCTCAGCATCGGGGTGTCAGGCTACAAGCTCGACGAGTGCGACGGCAGCGAGTTGACCGCCTGCTCGTGGATGTTCCCGGCGCACGCGCAGTTCCCGTCCGGACATGATGGCGAGCAACTCCGCCAGGTCTACGGCCTCTTATTGCAGCAGATCACCGCATACGCGGCTATGCGGCAGGGCCGACGCACCTACGGGCTGGTGAGAGCATCCACCGCGGGGGCGTCATCCCTGCCGTATGTGCTCTACTCCGATCTGTACGACCATCGCCAATTCGTCCGCGCCCTGTGCAACTCGGGTTTCAGCGGCCTCCTGTGGACTCCCGAGATCCGCAGCGCCGCCAGCGCCGAGGACTGGGTGCGGCGAATGCAGGTCGTGTGCCTCTCCCCGCTGGCAATGCTCAATGCCTGGTTCGACGGCACGAAGCCCTGGTCGTTCCTCGAGGTCGAACCCATCATCCGCAAGTATCTTAAGCTTCGGATGCAGCTCATGCCCTACCTGTACTCCGCCTTCGCCCGCTATCACTTTGAGGGCACCCCGCCCTTCCGGGCAATGGCCCTGGAGCCGGGAGTCCCTGATAGCAAACTAGATATCGACGATCAGTACATAATAGGAGATTCACTGCTCGTAGCGCCGCTGTTCGCCGGCGAGGCCAGCCGCGAGGTCTTCCTGCCCGAAGGTGCATGGTATGACTTCGAGACCGGCGAGCGCCACGAGGGCGGGCAGGCGATCACCGTCACTCCCGGCCTGGAGACGCTGCCGATGTTCGTCCGTGAGGGCGCGATCATCCCGATGATGCCCCCGCTGCCCCACGCCCCGAGCGCCGGCGAGGCCGTGCCGCTAACGATCCGCCACTACGGCCCCGCCCCCGGCGCTTTCCGCCTCTACGATGATGACGGCGAGAGTCTCGCCTACCAATCGGGCGAGTACCACTGGCGGACGCTGGAGGTGACGCTGGTCGGGGATGGCACACGCGCAGGAGCAATCTCGCCCGCTCCGGAGGGCTGGCTGTCATCATACGGCGAGGTTACGTGGGAGTTTGTGGGCTGATTTGACCACGAAGTCACGAAAGCACGAAACGGTACCACGGATCCCGTCCAAAGTGCCGTAGCCGTTTAGTGCCCTGGTGTCTTCGTGGTCAATGCAGCCTTGGCTCGCGGCTGTAGGCCACTGGGCCTTGCCCGCATCCGTGCCGCGAAGGACGGGGCTCGTCGGCCCTCTTCTCGAAAGGACCTATCACATGCGCTGCTTCATCACCATCGCTTGCATCCTGGCCGCCACCATCGCCTTCGCCAAAGGAGACACCCCTACGCCCATGCTGCCAACTCCAACCC
>CAYWBK010000685.1:0-2457 GCA_964455745.1 uncultured Armatimonadia bacterium | reverse complement strand
GAGAGGGGGGAACGGCAACCTCACCCCCGGCCCCTCTCCGCAAGCGGAGAGGGGAGAACGGCGATGACAACGGCGAACGGCGGCGGGCGAACTGCCCGCTCCACCGGGATTCCGGGGGCGCAAGCTTTGGAGACAGCGCGTCAGCCCCCGGCCAACAAGCTCTCTCTGGCTACGCTCACCTGTTCGCCCGTTTCCAGGTCCTTGACCGACACCGTGCCGGAGGCAATCTCATCATCGCCGAGGATGGCCGCTTTCGCGAAGCCCTCGGCGTCGGCGAAGCGAAGCTGCGCCTTCATGCTGCGCTTGCGGAAGTCGAAGGCGGCCCGTTGGCCGCTGTGGCGCAGGTCCGCCGCCAACTTCACGGTCTGGGGCCAGGCGTCGTCGCCGAGGGCGATGACGAACAGGCCCTCGCGCGGCTTCCCAACGGGGCGGATGCCGAGGTTCTGGCGAACCAGGAGGATGCGCTCCAGCCCGATGCCCATCCCCACGCCGGGAGTGGGGCGGCCGCCGCACTGTTCGACGAGGCCATCATAGCGCCCGCCGGCGCCAATCGCGTCCTGCGAGCCGAGGCCCTCGGAGACGAACTCGAAGGCTGTCTTCGTGTAATAATCCAGGCCGCGGACGATACGCGGGTTGATCTCGAAGCGGATCCCGAGGTTCGTCAAGTTCTCCTGAACGCCGGCGAAGTGCGCCGCGCACTCATCGCACAGCATGTCGATCTGCTGCGGCGCTCCCTGGGTGATGTCCTTGCAGCCGGGCACTTTGCAGTCGAGAATGCGGCGCGGGTTGCGGTCGAACCGAGCGCGGCAGTCGCCGCACATCTCGCCGATGCGGTCGCCGAGGAACGCCTTCAGCGCCTCCGCATACCCCGGCGCGCAGTTCGGGCAGCCGACCGAGTTGACCATCAGCTTGACTTGCGTGATCCCTAACGCGGCGTAGAAGGTGATCGCGAGGTCGCAGATCTCGGCATCGAGCGCAGGGTCCTGGGAGCCGAGGGCCTCGATGCCGCACTGGTGGTGCTGGCGGTAGCGGCCGGCCTGCGGCTTCTCGTAGCGGAAGATGGGGGCGATGTAGTACAGCTTGGTGACCCGCGCGAGGTCCTGGCCCTGGAGGTTGTTCTCGATGAACGCGCGGATGGTCGGAGCCGTGCCCTCGGCGCGGAGGGTCAGGCTGCGGTCCGAGCGGTCCTCGAAGGTGTACATTTCCTTGCTGACGATGTCGGTCTGTTCGCCGACCGAGCGCTTGAACAGGTCCGTCTCCTCGAAGATCGGAGTGCGGATCTCGTCGAAGCAGTAGCGGCGGCACAGGTCACGGAAGGAGTTCTCCGCGAACTGCCACTCGCCGATGTCGGCGGGAAGGATGTCGTTGACGCCACGGGGTCGCTGGTATTTCATGGAGGTAGAGGGATCGTACCTGACGGGTTGGTTTGCGTTCCAGTCGCCATGCCGCGGGACGGCGACCTCACCCCCGGCCCCTCTCCGCAGGCGGAGAGGGGAGAACGGCAGGGGCGTTTTCGGGGTAGCTCTCATGCCCGGTTCCGGCGTCCGGAGACGATCTCGCCTGTGCGGGATGACGGCGTCTATCGCCTGCGATCTCACTGCCATATAGCGTCATGTGGGCGCGCCATTCATGGCGCGACACGCGCGGTGAACCGCGTGGCCACAGGAAAGGCAAGAGGAGTCGCCCGCCTCACGCGTGAGTTCTCGGGGCAGAAGGCGTGACACTGCCGCTGAACTGTGCCTGCACGGTGGAAGATGGGAGGGCCGGCTACTTGCGCTTTTCGGGTTCGGGAGCCGTGACCACCAGTTCGCCGCTGGCGGCTAACTGGAGGATCTCCGAGTAGTACGGATGGCGGGATAAGACGAAAAGTTGGTAAGACACGGCCATGAGCAGAAGCTGCAGGCCATGAGCGAACCCCAGCCCGAACAAGCTGCCGATGACCGCCGCAATACCGATCGCGCAGCCGGTGAAGGTGAGCGTTTTGACGGAGTTGAGGGTGTTTGCAAAAGCGAGCGCGTCCTGGGCCGCAAGCTGA
Source organism: uncultured Armatimonadia bacterium (assembly GCA_964455745.1). Classification (GTDB taxonomy): domain Bacteria; phylum Armatimonadota; class Zipacnadia; order Zipacnadales; family CAYWBK01; genus CAYWBK01. The sequence continues at coordinate 422 of CAYWBK010000685.1, read as the reverse complement.
GTAGATGTCGGCGTGAAGCGGTCGCCGCCGGCGGCGAGCCAGATGCGCTTCGCCAGATTCTCCGCGTTCGTCCAGCGGCCATCGAGCCAGAAAGCAACCAGGAACAGGATGGCGGATACCGCCAGGACCGCCTGGAAGCTTCGCTGCAGGATTTCGTCGTTGGCTTCGGGGTTAGGACCTGCCCCGTGGGTGATCGCGAGGACCAGAATGGCGCAGGCGGCCAAGGGCATCAGGCCCCAGTTGCGCCAGTCGCGGGCCATGCGCTGGTTGACGGCATCGACGCGTTGTTGGGCGGCAGTGTCACGTTTCATAGCAGGCAGGAGTATAGCAGCGCGAGGGAGAGGGAGTCAAACGGGCGACGGTCTCGCGCAGGAGCATCGTTTTTACGCAGGGGGACATCGAGGCGAAGGTAAGGCTGATTG
>CAYWBK010000684.1:0-2478 GCA_964455745.1 uncultured Armatimonadia bacterium | reverse complement strand
GATTCAGCCCTGGGGCGAAATGCACCTACATCGCGACTTTTGCAACTGGCTCACGGAGTCATAGAATCCACATTCCACCAAATTGTAGTATCCGGCTCTGATCGTGGAAAAGACGCCACTATGCAATGTGGCGCCTCAACCGCTGAACGTACACACCTCATGCACCAGGTCCATATAGTACCGGAAGTTTGCGAAGGGCACGTCCGGCGGGACGGCGTGGTCTACGAACGGGGAGTAGCCGCCCTGCTTCACGAGTTCGGGCACCTTCGACATGACCTCGTGCTCGAGGTCCGCTTTCGTGCAGCCGTCGCGGAGGGCGCGCTTGTCGATGTTGCCGATGATGAGGATGTCCTTGCCGTATAGCTCCCGGTAGCGCAGCGCGTCGCAGTCGGAGGCGACCTCCAGCGGGTAGTGCAGGTTCACGCCCGCCTCCAGCCATAGCGGCAGAAGCTCGTCAATCTTCCCGTCGCAGTCCACCCAGATCAGGTCGATGCCCGCCTGCTGCAGCGCCTTCGTGACGCGCTTCATCGGCTCCATCATGAAGTCGCGGAAGGCTTTCGGGGAGATCAGCGGGCCGGTCTTGTGGCACATGTCCTCCCAGAGCAGCGCGTAGTCGATGTCGGGGATTTCCGTCAGCGCGCGGTCGAGGAGCTTGAGCATGAAGTCGGCGATGAACTCGGTCATCTCGTGGATGAGATCGGGGCAGTCGGCGTACCAAAGCGCGAGGTGCTCCATGCCCACCCAGTTGCGGATCCAGCCGTAGAACGACCCGGCGTGGATGCCCAGCGGGTAGTCGCGGTCGCGGTAGCAGCGCTTGAGGTCCTCCCAATACTCGGGATAACGCGTCGGGTCGTCGGGGTTGAGACGCTGCTTGAGCGCCTCCCACTGCTCGCGCCCGCGCACCGCGTAGGTGATCCACTGCGACATGCCGATCTCGCGGTCGGTCCAGTGCTTGGTGCGCGCGCCCAATTCGTCCTCGACGATCTGCCAGTTGTCGCCTTTTTCGATGACCTTGACCTCGAACGGCGGCCAGGGGGCGGCATTGAGGGGGATCATGTCGTGGCGGTCGAAGCCCCAATACGTGTTGAAGTGCTGGTCCTCGGGCATCCCTTCGCGCAGCCACCGCTGGCGGGTCTCGCCGAAGACCCACTGCGGATGCAGCCACACGCGGTCGGGCTTGCCGAAACGGAACGTCTCATGGAACCGTTCGCGGGATGTCATGGGCATGGTATGGCCTCCAAGGCGGTGTGGCTGTAGGAGCGCTCTCCAGAGCGCGACCCGCACAACGGCATCGCGCTCTGGAGAGCGCTCCTACAGGCGGCAACGGTCACGGGCTTACGCCGTTACGCCGAGCAGCTTCTCGGCGTTCTTCCAGCCGATCTTCTCGTACACTTCTTGCGAGATGCAGCCCTTGTCGTGCGCCTCGTTGAAGAACGGCACCAGCGGCATGTTGTTCGTGGGCTGGCAGATGTCGGTGCCAAAGAAGAGGCGGTCCTGAAACTCGGCCATGAACGCGTAGCCGAACTCGGGATCGCGCGCGACGGCGTTCCAGCCGCTGCCGGCGGACATGTCGCCGCAGAGGTTGGGGTACTCGCGCATGAGTTGCACGATCCGGCCCGGAGTGACCTTGCCCTCCGGGTACCCGCCCCAGTTGCCCTCGTTCACATCCGCGCTGATGTGCGACCAGAAGGCCTGCGAGTGGCCGAGGAAGGTCAGTTTCGGGAACTTGCGCAGCGCACCCTCCAGAAGCGGCAGGCCCAGCTCATCGACGATACCGTAAATGCCGCCCACCTGGGTGGCGATGTGGAAGGTCAGCGGTAGCTCACACGCCTCGGCATGGGCGAAGAAGTTCTCCAAGAGAGGGTCATTGAAGGGCAGGTTCGTGCAAACCTCACCCACTCCCTTGCAGCCCTGTCCCTTGTAGAACTCGAACAGGTAGGAGAAGTCGGCCTCGGGCGAGTTCGTCAGCATCCGCGGGTCGAGATTGCAGAAAGGAATGAAGCGGTCCGGGTACGCCGCGCAGATGTCCAGGACCTCCTGCATCGACTGCACGACGTGGGAGCACTCGACCGATATCTCCGGCAGGATGACCGCCTTGCCGATGCCGGCGCGGTCGAGCATCGGGATGATCTCATCCGGGGTGGTGAAGTCATCCCCATAAGTGCGCATGGGGCCGTGCTGCTTGACGACGTGAACGTGAATGTCGATGAGCATGGGGCACCTCGGAACGCTGAACGCTGAACGCAAAACGCAGAATCCGGAAAGGACGGCGAACGGCAACCTCACCCCCGTGGCCGCCTGTGGCGGCCGAGCCCTCTCCGCAAGCGGCTATGCTTTACCCACATCTTCGCACCTGGGGGCGGCGAATTGGTCTCAGGCCGTTGCCGTCAAGCCCCCGAAGGGGGCGCTGGAGTTTAGCCGGGGGCGTAAGCCCCCGGATTCTCGGCCCCACATAGCCCGCAAGCCCCGAAGGGGCGA
>CAYWBK010000683.1:0-2504 GCA_964455745.1 uncultured Armatimonadia bacterium | reverse complement strand
CCTCCTGCCTCACCTCTATCTGCGTCGGAATCTCGGCGTGGGACAGGACCGGCATCCTGGGGAATGAACGCGCCAGGAGGCCGCGCACGTGGCGGCGGACTTGCGGCGCGGCGAGGATTACCGGCTCAATGCCCTCGGAAAGCATCCTCTCGGAGGCCGCCTGCACCTGGCGGATGATCTCTTGCAGGAAGCGCGGCTCCAGCGCGCAGACGCTGCCCCGCTCGGTCTCCACTACGCCCGTCTGGACCTCGCGCTCGACATCAGGGTCGAGGGTAATGACGTGGAGGATGTCATCGGAGTGCCGGTAGCGGTCGCATATCGCCGGGGCGACGGCGAGGCGCACGATCTCCAGCACCTCGTCCGGCTTGCGCGTGAACCGCAGCGCATCCAGCATCGCCTCGAGGACGGCGGGAAGATCGCGAATCGAGACGCCCTCAGCCAGAAGCCCGCGCAGGAGACGCTGGACATCCGACAGTGTGGCGCCATCGGGGATCAGCGCCGAGACGAGGGCCGGCTGCTGGCCGCGAACGCGCTCCACAAGCTCGTGGACATCCTGCAGCGACAGCAGATCGTCGGCGTGACGCTTGATCGTCTCGCTCAGGTGCGTGGCCATCACCGCCGACGGCTCGATGACGGTGTAGCCGCGCGCCTCGGCAAGAATGCGCTCGGAGGGCGCGATCCACTTGGCCGGCAACTCGAATGCCGGGTCGCGGGTGTCCTCGCCCGGAATCTCGGCGGCATCGGCTCCGGGCGACAGCGCGAGGAGCCGCGCCGGCCGGACCTCGCCCCGCGCGGCAATTGCCCCCCTGACGCGGATCACATACTCGTTCGGCCCGAGGCCGATGTCGTCGCGGATGCGGATCGGAGGCACGACGATGCCCAGATCGGTCGCGAGCTGGCGGCGGATGCCGTCGATCCTGCCGAGAAGGCCGTTCGGGTTGGCAGATGGCGACGACGCGGCGGAGGCGAGGGGGCGGTTGGGAGAAGCGTCACTTTCGCGCCCGTCCATCAGCCCGATCAGACCGTACCCGACCTGTATGCCGATGCGGTCGATCACGAGAGCGCTGTCGAAGCCCAGGTCGGGAGCCTTCGGCGCGGGTTCATGGACGGCTTCGTGTTGTTCCTTCTGCAAGAGCAGATAGCCGCCGGTGCCGGCCAGCCCGCCGACGAGGAAGAAGCTGAATTTGGGCAGGCCGGGCACCATGCCCATGCAAAGCAAGAGCACGGCGGCGATGAGCACCGCGCGCGGCTGGGCGATGAGCTGGGCGAGGATGTCACCCCCCATGTTCTGCTCGGAGGCCGCCCGAGTGACCACGAGGCCGGTCGCGGTGGAGATGAGCAGCGCCGGGATTTGGGTGACCAGACCGTCGCCGACGGTAAGCAGGGCGTAGCGGTGCAGGGCCTCGGCAACCGGCATGTGCATCCGCAGCACGCCGATCGCCAGGCCGCCGAGGATGTTGATGAGCACGATGATGATGCCGACGATTGCATCGCCGCGAACGAACTTGCTCGCGCCGTCCATCGCGCCGTAGAAGTCCGCCTCGCGCTCGATGTTCTTGCGGCGCTTCCGCGCCCCCGCCTCGTCAACCAGCCCGGCGTTGAGGTCGGCGTCGATGCTCATCTGCTTGCCGGGCATCTCGTCGAGAGTGAAGCGCGCGGCGACCTCGGCCACGCGCCCCGCGCCGTTCGTGATGACGATGAACTGAATCACGACCAGAATCAGGAAGACGACGAGCCCGACGACAAGGTCGCCCCCCACGACGAAGTTCCCGAATGCCTCGATCACCCTCCCCGCCTGGGCGTGGAGGAGCACCAGGCGCGTCGAGGAGACATTGAGCGCCAGGCGGAAGAGCGTGGCCACCAGAAGCAATGAGGGGAAGATCGAGAAATCCAGCGGCTCGGTGACATACATCGCCACCAGGATGATGCACAGGGCGAGGGCCAGATTGAGCGTGAGCAGCAAGTCGAGTACGACCGGCGGCAGCGGGACGAGCATCATCGCGATCAGACCGATGATGCCCGCTGCAACGACAAGATCGGGCTGCGAGATCAGCCGGCGGAGGAAGAGAGCGCTCACGGGGGGAGGGAGTGCAATTATGGTGCCGAGAGACCTCACCCCCGGAACGGCTTCCTATCCTCAAGGAGAGGCCGGACTACGAGCGCAGCGAAGTATCCGGCCCACGCCACGACGGCTAACGGCACCTCACCCCCGGCCCCTCTCCACTCGTGGAGAGGGGAGAACGGCAACGGCTTCCTAACCCCCCTGCCCCCCTTCCCTCTGCCGACCTGCGGTCGGCAGAGGGAAGGGGGGAACGACGAGCGGCAACGGCTTCGGCGGGCGAGACGCCCGCCCCACGCGAAACCGGCAGCCGCCCCATGCGGTGTTTGCCTCGTTTTTGCCGTTGCCGTTGATTCCTTCTTCTGCGTTTTGCGTTCAGCGTTTCCTCTCCCTCTCCCATGTAACGTTCCGGTAAACATCCCGCTAAAGAATCCCGCCCCTCAGC
>CAYWBK010000682.1:0-2532 GCA_964455745.1 uncultured Armatimonadia bacterium | reverse complement strand
AGATGTGGGCAAACACCTATTCCCCGTCGCGATGTGAAGCCCTGTTCTATTTGGGCTGAAATCTTGCCCCATCCCCCCGATTCCCCCGCCTCTACGAACCGATCCACCCACTTTAGTGGGGTAACCGACTCTCTTGCGATCTAAGCAAGCCCACGCGCTCACGGACCGGACAGGTTGCGCAAGAGGCTCCGGATTCGTTCCGCGGATTCGTTCTGTGTAGCAGCAACGAAACAATGTCGCGGATTCGTTCCGTGCGGGTTCGTTCCAGTTCGCTCTAGTTCCAGACCCTACGCCACATTTGCGGCGCAAGACGGCTCACATGACTGCGAAACGTCACATACCGGGGTTGGATGTGCGGCCCTGGCGTGGCCGCACGGCCACCGGCAACCTATTCACCAGTGGCGTCGTGTAGAGCCTCGATCGCCAGGTCAGTACAGCGGCGTTTGCGGTCGGGCAGCTCATCGAGGGCCTCAACGAGGGCCTTCGTTGTCATCGCGCGGCGACAACGGCGTCGCTGTCTTCGGCGAGACATGCAACGGCTGCGGGTTCCGCCGCCTCCGAGCGCGCCTGCCGGGCTCGGAAGTGCGCCGTGGCCTGTGACCGGTTCGCAGCCCGGTGGATCTGCTTGGCTTGCTTGGGGCATCCGTCCTGACGGTCTTTGTGCAGCTTGGGGCGGCGTTGCGCAGTCTGTGCACCCAGCAGCGTCGCCGCGGGGCCACCGGGAAGGCCATGTCGAGGGCCGCGGTCACGCCTGCCGCAATGTCCGTGGTGACCAGTTGCAGACTGCCACCGACCGGGCCCCGCTGGCAGGGGCTCGGCAGGAAGCGGATACGGGCGTTCCCTCTCGCTGTCGGTCTGGCAGAAGTCAATCAGCTCGCGGTCCTCGTCCCGGGTGATCCCGTAGGCCGTAAGTAGCAGCACACGCATGCGAGAGCGCTTCCTCCGACACGGCAGCAGCCCCTCTGCCGCTTCCATCGCTGACGGTCTTGGCGCGCATGACCCCGTGGAGACAAGAAAGGAGTTCCGGCAGTGTGTGTAGAACTAAGGTTACATCCCAAAGGTTCCGTCCACGCCATCTTCTGGGATATGCAGCCTGGCTGTGCCCATAGCCCGCTATTCTGTGCTCAGAACACCCCAAGACGGGGCATTTTCTGAGCCCACAATTCGGCTTATAGGCTCACTCTCCAACCCTTTTTGGGCCTATAACAAACCGTTATTGACACACACGGAGGCCATAACCCGGACTTAGAGTGCCCGTCTGTGACGCCCCTCTCCCGGCCCTGGAACGTGCCACAACTGGCGGCCTGCATGGAAGGTTGTGGCCCCATGAAGCTCGTCGAAGCGGCCGTTGAGTCCTGCCTGTACCTCAAAGCCGAGAAAGCCTCCAGCCCCCTCACCATTGCCTCGTACCGGTCCGATATTCGTGATTTCATGGCCTTCGTCAACAGCGAAGGCATCGAGGCAAGTACTGATGATGTCACCACGCCTCTGCTCCGGCGGTACCTCGTGCACCTCACCCGGCGTGGCCTGAAGCCAGCCACCCGCGCGCGTCGTCTGCATGCCCTGCGCTCGTTTTGGCGGTTCATGGAGGATGCGGAGTTGGTGAGTGGCAACCCATGCCGGCGTATCTCTGTCCCCAAGCGCGACAAGACCCCCGCTGCCTACCTCATCCCTGAGGAGTGTCAGGCCCTCCTGGACGCGACGGGGGCGCAGCACTACACTGCGTTGGCTACTCGTGATCGGGCGATCCTGAGCATCTTGATCTACTGTGGGCTTCGGCGACGCGAGCTGCTCAACCTGAGGCTGCCCGATATCGACCTGGCGGAAGCTACATTGCGAGTCGTGCGGGGCAAAGGTGGCAAGTCACGGATCATCCCCCTGGTGCCGCAAGTGGCAGGGTCTATAGGCGATTGGCTGAAGGTGAGGCCGCGGGCAGGCAGCGACGCCCTGTTCCTGGGGCGTGACTGTCGCCCACTCCAAGTGCACGGGCTGTACGGCGCCTTCCGGCGGGCTGCGATGACGACGGGACTCGATAGACCGGGCGTAAGTCTGCATACACTGCGGCACTCGTTCGCAACGATGCTGCTGCACAGTCAGGTCGACCTGTTCTCGTTGCAGAAGCTGCTGGGGCACGCCTCGATTGAGTCGACAACCACGTACCTGCACGTGGACCTGACTCGACTGCGGGCGGCCGTTGCGAGTCATCCGATGGCTTGAGGGAAGGCTGGTAGGTGAGGCGGAGTCACCGCCGGGTGTCCCGCCCCACCCCGGCTTGCTCGCGATGTCGGCGCGACGACGAGTCGCCGCTAGTGCCTTGTCAGACGAGAATCTTTGGTAGAATGGCAAAACGGCAAGATCGCTGAACGGCCCTAACACCTTGGGGGATTGCATCCCCCAAACCCCCGCGATTTTCAGGGTCAAAGGCGTCCAGAATGCAGGGGTCTGGGGCTAAGATCGCATAGCGATCTTCCTGCAATCCCCCAGGACGTATAGGCCGTTGATGTGCGTGGCCTTACAGGCCTCTGCCTAAAG
>CAYWBK010000681.1:0-2533 GCA_964455745.1 uncultured Armatimonadia bacterium | reverse complement strand
GCCCCTCAAGATGGCCTCTTGAGGACCTCTACCTACAATCAAGATTCGGACCCCGTTGGGAGGACTGCTGCCTTTTTGGGTCGGTGGCGGGTTAGCTGCAACACTGTTCACTTAGGCGCGAGGTGGGGACCCCGCGCGCCCCGCTGACACTGTGGGGTCCCCGTCTTCACCTGCTACGCAGGCGAAGATACCCCACAGCTTGAGTGAGCAGTGTTGGGGTTAGCTGCCGAAAATGGCCGGATCGGATTCCAGCGTCTGCTGGCTGACCCACTTCACATGGCCGTCGGTGTACGTGACGTTCAGTCCGCCGTTGTGGTCACAACGCTCATTGTGCTGAGGCCCTACTCCCCACGGGTTCCAGTAACCGCCGGCGTGCCAGGTGCCACAGAACATCGGGCACCAGGTGCTCTCGAAGATCATGCCGGTAGCGGCGACGTTGTTGATCAGCGCGTCCTTCTTGGTCTCCCACTGGGCGTCGCTGCCGGGGCCCCAGCCTTGCTGCTGACTGGGCGCGCCGATGTCCGCGCGACCGCAGTTCAGCGCATATCCACCGTAGCGGTGTGCATGGCTCCGGTATCCGGCAGCGCAATTGGTGTTGATCGGCAACCCCTCGGGGCTCATGGTTCCGCCAAAGTTCGCGGATGGGCATAGGCAGACAGCCCAGTTCTTGATGTAAGGCTGGGTGACCTCCATCCAGTCATAGACTGTGTTGATGTTCGGAGCACAGCCGTTGGGACTGCCCCCCATCCAGTTCGAGGGGAAACACGAGTCGTAGTCTTGCGCGTACATCAATATGGCCAGCCCCAGTTGCTTCATGTTCGATTCGCAACTGGCCTGCCGCGCCTTCTCACGGGCGCGGGCGAACACCGGAAACAGGATGGCCGCCAGGATCGCGATGATCGCGATCACAACCAACAGCTCAATCAGAGTGAAGCCTGGTTTGCGCATTTCTTGTCGCCTCCTCGCAGTCTTAAGCCTGGTTGTCGGTACGATGAAATGCTCTGGAACCCTACTGTTACACAGTCACAGCCCGGTTTGATCACCCGCCTTTTTTGACAGGATAGCCCTCTTTACGTCACTTATTCGCTGCGCGTCCTGCGATCTCCTGCCACGCGCCGACGGTCGCCTGCGCGCGATGGCTGCTATCCCCACGCCTCAGGGTAGCCCAGTTCATCGCGCACCGCCAGCATCGCCTCGTAATTCGGCAGCGGCACGCCCTTGAAGATGCAGTTGCTGGTGGCGAAGACGTAGGCACCGTGCTTGACGCCGCCGTGCTCGAGGCAGTAGCGGGCGCTGGCCTGCGTCTCCTCGATCGTGCCGGCCTGCACCAGGGCGCAGTTGACGTTGCCGATCAGGCAGAGATCGGGGCATAGCGCGCGGACCGCCCGGATGTCCACCCCGGCCATCGGATCGAGGGAATGCAGGGCGTCGATGCCGGTGCCGACCATCTGATCGAGGATCGGCATGATGTCCCCGTCCGTGTGCTTGACCGCGTAGCCGCCGGCCTCGTGGATACCGTCGACGAGGACCTTCAGGTAGGGAGTCACGAACCTGGCGAACATGCGCGGCGACAGGAAGGGCCCGTCGTTGAAGCAGTAATCCGCGCACATGAAAACGACTTCCGCGCCGGCCTCGATGAGGCCCTTCGCGGTTGCGACCGCGCCCTCGGCTTGCGCCTGGGCCTGGGCCAACGCCTCATCAGCCTTTTCGTTCAACCAGACGACGTGCTCGACCATGCTGTCGCCGTTGGGGATCGAGAAAGTGCCATCGACGAAGGCGCTAAGCATGTAGGTATCGCCCGCGATTTCGTGGATGTACTCGAAGCTGCGGCACTGGTCCTCAAGATTTAGCCAGTGCAGGCCGGTGATCGTATTCAGCTTGAACCGCTTCGCCACCTCGACCCACATTTCGGCGTTGCGCTTGAGCCTATCCTGGCGCTCGGGGCCGGTCACATCGCGTAGATCGCCGTCACGTAACGCCTGGCGCTCGGGGCCGAACAGCTCGTCGGTCAACTGGAATTCAAGCTCGATATGGGGGACGAGGCTGTCCGGGCGTCCGCCCTTGAGAGCCGTAAGCATGGCTTCGCGAGGTGTCATGGGGTGACTCCTGGTCGTAATGTGGAACAGGTCCGCGTGCGCTCAAGAGGTAAGCGCGCGGGTAGTCCCAATTCGCCTTCCGCCTGATTGACACCTGCAGGCGCGGGCTCTTCCTCAATGTGTGTGGGTAGGTTGACACTGGCTGAGTAGACCGCCTCGGGCGCGTGGTCACTATCCGTGCCGTCGCGTCCGCAGACGCAACGGCAACGGCTGCCCCAGAGCAGTCGGCTACCGCCCTCGCCAGGTGATATCCGTACGCTGCATAGGATGAGCCGTTGCCCTCAGCCCCGAAGGGGCTTCCGCCCCCTTTGGGAGCTTGACGGCATTCACTCACTCATTGAGACCAGCTTACGGGGCTTTCGTCAAGCTGCCCACACACACAGGGTCCGTCCGCTGATTGTAGGTAGGACTGCCGCAAGCGTAGCGGCAGGGAACGG
>CAYWBK010000680.1:0-2540 GCA_964455745.1 uncultured Armatimonadia bacterium | reverse complement strand
ATCGCCGTCCATTCCTCGGCAGGGCAGGGCATCTCATTGCCAAGCAGGGCCGCACAACCGACATGGTAATACTACCTACAATTGAAAGACGCACCCCCGCCGCCGGCGTCATGGGCGAGGGCAGTTCGACCCACATTTGGCGCGTAGATCGCGCTGCCACATGGTCTGAGGAGACAGTCGCCAAAAGGTACGAGTGGAGATGGGAACGACAACGGCCCTGGCAGGCGAGACGCCTGCCCCACGCGGGGCTCTGGGAGGACAGGAAAGGGTGAGCCAGTGACAACGACCAACCCCATCGACCGCGAATCCGCCGTCCACGGCGAGGAATGGAGCAACGTGCACGGGGGCTACTTCGGGGACCCCGAGGTGGCGCGGCCCCTCGTGGATGCCGTCGCGGCGGTCCTGGCGGAGACCGGCTCCGAGGTGCTCGTCGACCTCGGCGGCGGCACCGGATTCTTGCTCTCCCAAGTCATGCCGCGCATCGGCCGGGACGTGCGCCTGGTGAACCTCGACCTGTCGGCCCGTCAGCTCGGGAGCGTCACCCACCCCCGCATCCGTGCGGTCGAACGGTCGATCACCGACTTCGTTCGCTCCGACATCGACGATGAAAGCAAGCTCTTCACACTGATGATGCGCTCGGTCCTGCACTACCTGGGCCGCGACTATCCGGCCGCGCTCCGGCACTTGCGGGCGCAGCTACGCCCCGGCGAGTACCTCGTCCACCAGACGGCAACGTTCGCTGATGCCGCAGACGCCGACTGCCTCAACCGCCTCTATGACGAGATGGGCACCGGCAAGCACTACCCGTCCTCATCCGAGTTGGTCGAACACTTGGAGGCCTGCGGCTTCGAGGTGCGTTTATCGTGCTCGGCGGAAAAGCTGTGCCTCACTGCAGCGGAGCTTTCCGACCGCTACTCCGTCGCCCCCGACCGCATCGCGGCCATCTGCGACGCGATGTTTGAGTGTTTCGCGGAGAAGCCGGGCGTCCTGGAGCGCCATCTGACCGGCTTTGCGGCTTATCTGCATTACTGCGTCTATACCTGCCGGGCGGTGTAAGGGGCCTCGTACTGCTCGATTGCGCTCGCAGCTACGCCAGGAGTGTCGTTCCCGCGCCTCTCCCTACGAGGGAGGGAACATGGCAGGGCGAAGCCCGGCAGGGGCAGGAAGCCTTTCGTCCACAACATTGAGCCTACCGGCTTTTCGCGGCGGTTGACTTTCCTCGCCGACTTGGGTATCCTGCGCCCGTCGGAAACGTACCGCAGAATCGGGAGCTTTGCCAGGGCCGACACTCTGGGCATAGCTCCTTTTTCGTGTATGGAGAGGATGTAGCAGAATGATCAACGCTCATGGCGGCAAGCTCGTGGATCGCGCGCTCACCGGAGACGCGCTCAGCGCCGCAATCAACCAGGCAGCCGATCTGCCGAAGCTCGTCATCGACAAAGACCTGGCCCGCGATGTCCAGAACATCGCCCGTGGCGTATTCAGCCCGATCGAGGGGTTCATCGGCGAGGAGGATTTCCGCAGCGTCATCGAAACCAACCGCCTCACAAACGGCGCGGCGTGGACGATCCCCATCCTATGCGATGTCGCCGATCCCGTGAAGTTCGGGGATGCGGATGAGATCGCGCTCGTGAACGAGGACGGCGACGGCACGCCGATGGCGATCCTCACGCTCGATGAGGTCTACGCCTGGGACAAGGCGGAGGCGGCGCAGGCGGTCTTCGGGACCACCGACACCAAGCACCCCGGTGTCGCCGGCTTCGAGGCCCGCAAGGACTACCTGCTCGGCGGCAAAATCGACTTGATCGACAACGACCGCGGGCCTTATGCGGACTTCAATCTATTCCCGGCTGAAACGCGCAAGGTGTTTGAAGATCGCGGCTGGAAGACCACCGTCGCCTTCCAGACCCGCAACGTCCCCCACGCCGGCCACGAGGACCTGCAGAAGACGGTGCTGGGCCTGTGCGACGGGCTGCTCATCCACCCGATCATCGGGAAGAAGAAGCCCGGCGATTTCCGCGACGATGTAATCCTGCAAGCCTACCGTGTGCTCATCGAGAAATACTTCCCCGCCGAGCGGGTGTTCCTCAACATCCTCCCCACGGAGATGCGCTATGCCGGCCCCAAAGAGGCCATCATGCATGCGATCATGCGCAAGAATTACGGTTGCACGCACATCATCATCGGTCGCGATCACGCGGGTGTCGGCAAGTTCTACGGGGAGGAAGAGGCCATCGAGATCTTCGCAAACTTCCCCGATCTCGAAATCCAGCCGATCATGATTCGCGGGGATTTCTGGTACTGCAAGACCTGCGCGCGGGTCGCCAGCAATCGCACCTGCCCGCACGGCGAGGACCAGCAGATCCCGTTTAGCGGCACGATGATCCGCAAGATGGTGGAGGACGGCACCCCGCCCCCGGCGGAGATCATGCGGCCGGAAGTGTTTGAGGTCATCCGGCAGTACGAGAATCCGTTTGTTTGAACGCTGAACGCTTAACGCTGAACGCAGAAAAGGGAAACGGCAAACGGCGAAAAACGGC
>CAYWBK010000679.1:0-2557 GCA_964455745.1 uncultured Armatimonadia bacterium | reverse complement strand
GACGGGACCAACTCAAACGAAACATCAACTGTCAATGTGCGGAAAATGAGTCTGTATCTCTGTGGTTCGATGCCGTTCGCCCTTCATCTTGGGAAAGGTCAGCCTCTGACAACATTCCAAGCGCTTCGTCCGCCGGTTGCCAAAATGGCGTAGTAGTGTGAGGAAAGAATCGACCACGAAGTTACGAGGGCACTAAACAGCCCGAGCATATTGCTGCCTCTTCAATGCCGTTTCGTGTTTTCGCGTCTTCGTGGTTATAGCCGGTCGCCTTTCCCGGCACGGGACGGCACTGGACAGGTCGGGGCGGAACCGATAGACTTCCGCCAGCGCATATCCCCCGGAGGACGCCATCATGGCCAAGTTCGTCCGCCTTTCGACCATCGCCTTCCGCAGCCCCGAGCCCGGCGAGAACTACAGGCAGCGCACGATCGACAAGATGGACGCCGACCTCGAACTCGCGGCCCGGGCCAAGCCCGACCTGGTGGCATTCCCCGAATTCGTCAACTCCCTCGGCATCCCCTTCGAGCAGGCCGTCGAAGAGGCCGAGACGATCCCCGGTCCGACCACCGACCGCATGGCCGAGATCGCCGCGAAGCACCGGATATACGTCGTCGTTCCGATCCCGGAGCGCGACGGCAACCGAGTCTACAACACCGCCGCACTGATCGACCGAGACGGACAGGTCATCGGCAAGTACCACAAGTATCAGCCGACCATCGGCGAGATGGAGGCGGGGATCATCCCCGGCACCGAGGCCCCGGCTTTCGACACGGATTTCGGCAGGGTCGGGGCGGCGATCTGCTTCGACCTGAAGTTCAACGAGGTGGGGCAGCGGCTGTCGGAGAGCCGCCCGCGCCTGGTGGTGTTCGCCTCGATGTTCATCGGCGGCGACCGGATGCTGCATTGGGCGCGCGATTACGGCTTCTACGTGCTGTCCGCTTGCCCGGCGCACAGCTACCTGGTGGATATGGCGGGCCGGTATCTCGGCGAGACCGGATGGGAGATCAACCAGGTGCAGGCGGGTCTTCTGCCGCCGATCTATTCGGGCGTCGTCAACATGGACCGGATGCTGTTCCATCTCGACAGCAACCAGAACCGCTTCCAGGACATCCTCGCGAAGTACGGCCCGGGCGTGGAGATCGAGGTGCACTACCCCGAGGCGCACTTCACGATGGCCTCACTTATGGACGATGTGTCGGTGGACGACATCGTCCAGGAGTTCGAGCTGGAGCCGTGGCTGGACTACCTGGCGAGAGCCCGGCGAGAGAGACAGCGATATCTCGACGCGGCGAAGTGACGGCACGGCCGGCCGTCGCGACGGGTTTACCCCTCAATCCCCGCCGTCCTCGGCCCGATGACCGCTTTCACGATTTCGCTTTGGTGGTGGGTCATCGCGTCCACCGCGTCGCCCAGCTTGTCGAGGGCGGTAATGCCGGTGATGATCTCATCGCAGCAATACACGCCGCGGTGCATGAGGTCAAGCCCGATCTGCCCCAGCCGCCGCCAGCGTTCCTCGGGGAACGGGAACGGGTACGCCCACAGGTTGTTCTGGATGCGCGGGCACTTGTAGTGCCAGGCCTTCACGTTGATCGTCTCGGGTTTCACGTGCAGCCCGTAGACGTAAATCGTGCCTGCGTGGCGCACCAGTTCCGTCGCGGTGTCGAAGGCCCCCTGCACCCCTGCCGCCTCGATGACCACATCGAAGCCCTGGCCGTCGGTCAGCTCCTCGACCGCCTGCTGCACCCCGCCGGCGGCAATGTTGTAAGCCCCGTCCGCGCCGCGCCGCCGGGCGATGGCGAGCCGCTCGTCCACCATGTCGACAATGCCGACCTTGTAGGCCCCCCGATACCGCACCCCCTGCGCGATGAGCTGCCCGAAGTACCCGGCCCCGACGACGCATACCGTGTCCGCGGGCTGGATGTCCGCGCCGAAGACGGCCCGCGAGATCGCCATGAGCGGCTCGGCGAGGCCATACGCGAACGGGATTTCATCCGGCAGCTTGTAGACCCACGGCTCCTCCTGCAGATAATACTCGCCGAAGCCCATGAAGCCCCCCACCGCCCACACGGTCGCCACCCGGTCTCCCGGCTTGAAGCGCGTGACCGCGCTGCCGACTTCCGTCACAATCCCGTTCGGCTCGTGGCCGATCAGCTCGTTCGGGTACTTGGCGTCCGGGTCTTTGCCGGTGATGACGTAGATGTCGGTCGTGCAGAGTCCGACGGCCCGCGTTTCGATGAGCACCTGGGTCGGCGAGGGTTTCGGGATGGGCGCTTCCACGATCTCGATCAGATTCGGCTCAACGATGACGGCTTTACGCATGGTGTTCCCTCTCTCTGGCGGTATGGTCAGCTTGTTTCGCCCCGCTGAGGCCTACGCCCTTTGGGCTCTTCCTCAATGTGTATGGGTAGCTTGACAGTGGCTGAATAGGCCTCCTCGCGCCCGTGGTTGTTTTCCCGTTCTGCACCAGCTCGGGTACGCAGTCGTTGACTGTGCTGTTGCGTCCAGGACGCCCGGCCCCGCCGCAGGCGGGGACCCTCAGCCGGATGCTTCAGCGTCC
>CAYWBK010000678.1:0-2575 GCA_964455745.1 uncultured Armatimonadia bacterium | reverse complement strand
AACGGCGTTGAACCACAGAGACACAGAGGGCACAGAGAACGGCTGGGAAACGGCCCGGAAACGGCCCGCCTGCCTTAAGGGACGTTGCCGTTCTCTGTGCCCTCTGTGTCTCTGTGGTTCAACGCCGTCCATTTCTCCGCAGGGCATTTCATTGCCGAGCAGGGCCGCGCAACCGGCGTAGTAATACTCCCTACAATTGAAAGACGCACCCTTCAGCGTTCGCCGTTCTTGACGCGTATGGGGGCTTGCTGTAGAATTCGATCCTGTCCTAGTGTGAGAGACGGAACGGTGTTCATGTTGCGAAAAACAGTATACCGGCGTCCGACGATCTGGGGGAGCGCATTCCTTTGCGCTCTCGTTTTGCTGTGTCTTCATATCGGGGCCTACGCGGACGAGGCGGCGGACTGGGCGGCGCGAGCCGCCATCTTCGCCTACGATGCCACGCAGCCGCTGCAGGCGAAGGAAGACCCGGCGAAGGACGACGGCCAGTTCACGGCGCAGGTCGTGCACTTCGCGTCGGCGAACGGCGAGACGGTGCCGGCGATGGTCTGCAAGCCTAAGGCCGGCGCCAAGCCGCCGGTCGTCTTGTTGCTGCACGGGCTGGGCGGGGATAAGAGCAATGTCGAGATGCTGGCGCGGATGCTTTGTCTGCAGGGCCTCGCGGTGGTGGGGATCGACGCTCAGTACCACGGCGAGCGCCAGAAACCCGGCGTGGAGATACTCTCGCCCGACCTGGCGCGGACCCGCCAGGCTTTTATTCAGACGGTCATCGACAACCGGCGCGCTGTGGATTATATCCGCAGCCGAGGCGACCTGGACGGCAGCCGGATCGGTCTCCTCGGCCTCAGCATGGGGTCGATCCTGGGGGCCAATGTGGCGGCGTTGGACCCCCGCATCGGCAGCGCGTGTCTGATCGTTGGCGGGGGGCGCTGGGACCTCATCATCGGCAACTCCCAGCTTCCGGCGGTGCAGCAACTGAAAGACGCCGGTGTGACCGCGGAGAAAGTGGCCGCGGTGTTGGGCGACGTCGACCCGGTGCTGTTCGTCGGCCATATCTCGCCTCGGCCGCTCCTGATGATCAATAGCACCAAAGATGAGGTCATCCCAAGGGCAGCCACCGAAGCTTTGTACGAGCAAGCGAAAGCGCCGAAAGAGATCAAGTGGCTCGAGGGCGGTCATATCCCGCCGGTCATGCAACTACTGCCCCTCCTCCTCGGCTGGGCCAAAGGCCAGGTCGCCGGCGGACCGGCCGTGCAGTAACATTGGAGTTCGATTTACGTTCAATACAAACAGCATCATCGAACGGACCAACGACTTCGGCCACAAAGACTCGAAGGCACGAAACGGCAGAGGAAGTCCCGACAAGAGTAGTTCGGCCGTTTAGTGTTTTTGCGTCTTTGTGGTCAATCTCCCATTTGGTTCCGGCTACGCCGGGTTAGGTATTCGCCGAACACACGCCTGCGCGATTTCCGGGAAGCGGCAGGAAACCGATAGAGGTGGATAGACGCATGTTGATAGCGGTACAGGTCATATCGATCATCAGTGGGATCGCGCTCATCGCATCGGTCATCATGCAGACGACCAAGGCCGACAGCTTCTCAGCCGCCATGGGGGGCGGCGGGGCGGACTCGACGAAGTTCCGCCCGGGCAGTCGGGAATACTGGTTGGAGAAGGTCACGAAGACATCGGCCGTCGTGTGGCTGGTCTCGATGTTTTTCGGAGCCGTGCTGTGGTATCACAGCCGGTAGCCGGGTCCGGCTACCGAGGGGTCTGGACACCCGCAGTCGCAAGGGGAGAGCATCTTGGAGCATATATGGGCTCCGTGGCGGATGAAGTACGTCACCGGCGAAAGACCGGAGGGGTGCGTCTTCTGCCAGGCGCCACAGGAGAATGACGACGAGGCCAACCTCATTGCGTATCGTGGGGTGCACAACTACGTCATCCTGAATGCCTTTCCCTATAACAATGGACACGTGCTGGTCGTGCCGTTCGAGCACCTTGCGGAGGTTACGGAGCTTTCCGATCCCCAGGCGTGCGAGATGTTCTGGCTGGCGCGTATGTGCGTGAAAGCCATGCAGCGGTGCATGAGACCGGACGGCGTGAACATTGGCATGAATGTCGGGCGCGCGGCCGGGGCAGGCATTGAGGACCACTTGCACCTGCACATCGTGCCGCGATGGAACGGGGACACCAACTTCATGTCGACGATCGCCGGCACGCGCGTGGTGCCGCAATCATTGGATGAGTGCTCGCGCAATCTGGCCCCTGCCCTCCTGGGCGTGATCGAAGAGGACAAGGCCGCACGCGGCCTTCAAGGCGGCTAACACTACGGCGCCACTTTGACAACCGGCGGGCGAAGCGCTCGGAATCTTGTGAGAGGCTGACCTTATCCCAAAATGAAGGGCGAACGGCCATTGAACCACCGAGACACGGAGGGCACAGAGAACGACTGAGAAACGGCCCGCCCGCCCCATGATGGACGCTCAACGACGTTGTCGTTCAC
The DNA here is from genome assembly GCA_964455745.1 of uncultured Armatimonadia bacterium. Taxonomy (GTDB): domain Bacteria; phylum Armatimonadota; class Zipacnadia; order Zipacnadales; family CAYWBK01; genus CAYWBK01. The sequence goes on along the minus strand of CAYWBK010000678.1, from coordinate 72 downwards.
TGTGTCCTCTGTGTCTTTGCCTCGAAAATGGAGTGGGCGCGACAATCTTGTCGCGCGTGGGGCGGGCGTCTC
>CAYWBK010000677.1:0-2579 GCA_964455745.1 uncultured Armatimonadia bacterium | reverse complement strand
GCGATGGCGGGCGAGACGCCCGCCCCACGCGCGACAAGATTGTCGCGCCCACTCCGTTTTCGATGCAGAGTCAGGTTCGCTCGGACGGCTTGACGGCGCCATGCGCCCGGGCCTGAGCGGACAGCATTGCAGTTGAGACGGGCGGAAGCTCGTCAGGCGGGCATGTCCCGCGGAGGTGTCGCATCTTGGGCAAGGTTCGTGTTTTCTCGCTAGCTAAAGAGCTGGGCCTGCAGACCGCTGCGCTTCTCGCCGCCCTGACGAAGCTGGGCGTCCAGGACGCCAACCCCGCGAAGGCGATCGATGAGGAGACGGCCGTCGCCGTCCGCGAACTGATTGCCGAGGAAGCCGCGCGCGCACGGGAAGCGGCCGAGACTGCAGCCGCTGCGGCGCCGGCCCCCGCTGTTGCCGCAGCCCCGGCGGCTACGACGAGCCCGGCGGCCGTTGCGACGGCCGCGCGCAAGGCCGCCCCCGCCAAGGGGAAGGGCGGCAAGGTCGAGGAGACCGTGGAGGAAGAGGAGGCCGAGGAAGAGGAGCAGATCATCGAGAAGCTCTTCGCACCGCGCGACGCGGTGGTCTCCGTCACCGACGCCGGCCTCGTCGAACTCGAGCGCCGGGTAGCCGAACTCGACGCTCGCCAGGCCGATGAGCAGTCGGAGCGCCGCCGCACGCTCAAGCCTCTGCCCGAGGTCGCCAGACGCCCCAGCGGGCCCAAGTCTCCCGACGCCGTTGAGACGCCGCCGGTCGTCGCCGTGCTCGGACATGTCGACCACGGCAAGACAACCCTGCTCGATGCCTTGCGCCAGACGAACGTGGTCGACTCCGAACAAGGCGGCATCACCCAACACGTCGGGGCTTCGGAAGTCGTTACCGCCGAGGGCAAGCGCGTCGTGTTCATCGACACCCCCGGCCACGAGGCCTTCACCGCCATGCGCGCTCGCGGCGCACAGGTCACCGACATCGCGATCATCGTGGTCGCTGCAGACGACGGCGTGATGCCCCAGACCATCGAGGCCATCAACCACGTCAAGGCGGCTCACGTGCCGATCATCGTGGCGATCAACAAGATGGACGTTCCCGGCGCGAACCCGGACCTGGTCAAGCAACAGCTCCTCGAGTTCGAACTCGTGCCTGAAGAGTGGGGCGGCGATACAATTATGATGCCCGTTTCCGCGCTCAAGCGCGAAGGCCTCGACGAACTGCTGGAGATGATCCTCATCGTCGCCGAGGTGCAGGAGCTTTGGGCGGAGCCGGAGGCGGAGTTCGTCGGCGTTGTTATCGAGGCGAGCATCGACTCCAGCCAGGGAGCGATGGCGACCGTCCTCGTGCGCAACGGCACCATCAAGGTCGGCGACGCCATCATCTGCGGCAACGGCTATGGCCGCGTGCGCAAGCTGTTCGATTGGCGCGGCAAGTCTGTCAAGTCGATGGGCCCCGGCAGGCCGGTGGGCGTAGTGGGCCTCACCGACGTGCCCGAATCCGGCGAGATCATGCAGCGCGTCGAATCCGTCAAGGTGGCCCGACAGATCGCCGAAGAGCGCATCGAGGCCGAGCGCAAAGCCGACCGCGAAGCCGCCGGCGCCATGTCCCTGCGCGGGCTGTTCAAGGATGTCCAAAGCGGCGAGCAGAAGGAACTCAACATCGTCCTGAAGGGCGACGTATACGGAACCGTCCAGGCGGTTGAAAGCTCGATATTGGCCCTCGGCGAGCAACTGCCCGAGGTCAACATCACCATCCTTCATAAGGCTGTCGGCGACATCACTGAGTCGGACATCATGCTTGCGGTGGCCTCGCGCGCCATCATCATCGGCTTCAACGTCGATGCCGAGCCGCGCGTGAGACAGCAGGCCGACACCGAGGGAGTGGAGATCCGCACCTACGGGATCATCTACCAGGTCCTCGACGACATCCGGGCCGCGATGCTCGGGATGCTCGACCCGATCTACGAGGATGTGCTGCTTGGAAAGGCCGAAGTGCTGCAACTGTTCAAGGTCTCGCGCATCGGCGTCATCGCCGGCTGCCGAGTGATCGAGGGCCGCGCGGAGCGCAACCAGGAGATGGTCGTCATGCGCGGTCGGCAAGAGGTGTACCGCGGCAAGATGGAGTCGCTGAAGCACTTCGCGCAGGACGCTTCGAGCGTCGAAGCCCCCGCCGAGTGCGGCATCTCCACCAGCAACTTCCGTGACTATCAAGTCGGCGACATCATCGAGATCCACGGTCGGATCAAGCTCGAGCGCACCTTCCCGGTTCAGGAGAGGGAAAGAGGAGCGGCCCGACCCCGAGTGTAGTGCCTATCAGATGAGACGGCAACATCGTTGAACGGCCTTGACACCTTGGGGGACTGTGTATGCGTCTAGCGGTACCTCCTTCAGACCATGCGGCAGCGCGATTTATCGCGCAGATCACGTCATGTGGCTGGCAGCACTTCGGCTTCGACGGGATGCTTGCTCGCAGCCGACGGCGCATGGGCGGAGGGCAATTCGGCCCGCATTTGGCGCGATAAATCGCGCCGCCACATGGTCTAAAGAAGACAGCCGCTGAACAGGTACGGGATTGTACCCCCCAGGACGTAAAGACCGTTG
>CAYWBK010000676.1:0-2598 GCA_964455745.1 uncultured Armatimonadia bacterium | reverse complement strand
CGATCACCACAAAAGACCCACCAACGAGATGCGGAAAACGAGCTGGAGACCGCGATGCAGTCGTTATGCCGCAAACGAACCCCTATTTGTGCCCCAAATGACGCACATCCGACACGTTCGACGGCAAATCGCACTCTGGAGAGTGCTCCCACAGACTTCTGCAACCACGTCCATTGCCTGCCAGGGCCCGTCGTCTACTTTGGAGCCGGAGCTGGTGTCGGCGCCGGAGCCGTCTTTCCCGGCGCTTCCGCCGGAGGGGTCAGCAGGTCTGCAGGCGGGCCGTTAAGCTCCAACTTCACCTTCCGGTCGATCTGTGCAGCTTTGAGGATCTCATCCCGCTTCGCAGCCGCCAGCTTGATTAGCTCCTGGCGCTCGAGATAGGCCCTCAGTTGCTTCTCGACATCCTCGAACGGGGGAACGTGCGCAGTCATACGCGCGTCGCGCTTGATGATGTGAAACCCCATCCGTGTCTGGACGACCGGACTGATGTCGCCGTCTTTCGCCAGGGCGAAGGCGGCCACCTGCAGCGGGTCATCGCCCTTCGGCACGGGCCCCAGTTCGCCGCCGTTATTCTTGGAATAGGGATCGATGGAGAAGTCTCTCGCGGCATCCGCGAAAGTCACTTTACCCGCAAGGATGTCGGCGCGAATCTTCTCGGCCTCCTCCTTGGTCTTCACGCAAATGTGGCTGACCCGGACCTGCTCGGGGACGGCCAGCACCTGTTGTTGTTTGGTGTAGAAGTCCGATACCTGGGCCTGGGTGACATTGACCTTGTCCTTGACCATCGTCTCGACAAGCAACTGTAGGCGTATCTCCGCCTTGAACACCAGATACGTCAGGCCCTGACCCGCCAGCCAGCTCTCGAAATTAAGCCCGGTCGTGGCGGAACGCGCCTCGACGGAGGCCGCCAGCATCTTCACCCGGTCAGTCACCTGGGCATCGGTGATCTTGATGCCCGCCTTGTCCGCTGCCTGCTGGATGGCTGTTTCCTCGATCATCTGCTCCAATGTCACATACCCGTACGAAGCCCTCATCCGATCCGTGAACGCGGAGTCCTTGATCGGCTGACCATTGACCGTGGCGACCACTGCGTCCTGTCCCCATGCCAGCGTCGAGGCCGCCAGCACCGCCGCGACCATGATGTACTGCCAGAATCGTCTCATCGTCTATCCTTATCTCCTGTCTGCGGCCGGCGGCTTTTCGGTCTCCAGCGCGCTCTGGCCCTTTGCCGCCGTTGACACAGCGGACGCGTCGATCTTAAGCGTCGCCTTCGAGGAGGCGACAGTCAGCTTGGTGCCCAACGGCAGCGAGATCCGGACCAGCCGGGCCAGGATCTTGTCCGCGCGCGCCTTCTCGGGGTAGATCGGTCCCATCCGCGACCGGGGAATCCAGATCGGCGTGGCCTCGATCTTCCATCCGCTTCCCTCCGTGAAATACAGGTGGAAGATCGCGCTCTCCATTCTCTCGCCTTCACGCTGGTCGAAGATGAAATTGCCCATGCTGTACAGGATGGGATGGCCGTGATAGCTCTCCACCCCTTCCAGCACGTGCGGGTGATGTCCCAAGACGCAATCCGCCCCCGAGTCGATTGCGAGATGCCCCAGCTTCCGCTGTCGGACCGAGGGCAGTTGCTGGTACTCCTCGCCCCAGTGGAACGACACGATCAGCACATCGCACCGGGTCTTCGCCGCTCGAACTTGCGCCACGAATCTGTCGCGTTTCGCATCCACCTTCGAGTATGAACCATGCTCGAAACTCAGGTCGGTATAGGCGAGGAAACCGAGGCGTAAGCCCCCTACGGTTAAGAACGTCGGGTCGGAACCCTTTGTTCTGTCAGGCTGAGCGCCCGCGTATGCGATGCCGTTTTTTGACAGCAATGACATCGTCTGTAGCGCGGCTTCGTGCCCGGCATTGAGAAAGTGGTTATTCGCCAGAGAGACGATGCTCAGCTTGGCGTCCTTGAGCACCTCGATCGAGCGCGGATCGGCGCGGAAGGAGCAGTTGTTGGGGTCGTGCGGACCGACGCTTGCGATCGGGCACTCCAAGTTTGCAAACCGTATATCCGCCTCACCAAGCTCGGGGCGCACCTTCGCCACGATACTCTGCGCTCCGTTTGACTGAATCGCGCCCCAAACGTTCCGATCCGTCATCACATCTCCGACAGCGATCATGTGGAAGCTTCTCGGGGTCGGCTTAGGCGCTGCGGGCTGTGCGGGGGGCTGTGTCGCGACGCCGCGATCCGCCGCGGCGCCCGATTCCTGCTCGGCGTTCGGCCGTCGATCACAACTCGAAGTCCAGACACTGCCCAGCGAGGCAAACAGGGCGAGGGCCAGGGCGTAGGATCTGAAGCGCATGAGCACCTCACGGGCGGGTGGGTGGGGTAGGCGGCAGCGCCATGATACCCTAACCGTGCGTTAGGCGTCAAACACGCTTGTGGCACGGGGATACGGAGGTGCGTCGTTCAATTGTAGGTAGCATTACTACGCCGGTTGCGCCGGCCCTGCTCGGCAATGAGATGCGATGAGGAGAAATGGACGGCGATGGACCACAGAGACACAGAGGACACAGAGAACGGCAACGTCCCTTAACGCCTATCGT
>CAYWBK010000675.1:0-2603 GCA_964455745.1 uncultured Armatimonadia bacterium | reverse complement strand
GCCTACTGTATATCACCGCCGATCACAGCACAACGAGACAATGAAAAGACCCTGGGGCAGCCGGGGGATCCCCTTGACATTCTGCGCGTGGTGAACAAGGTAGCGCGGATGTCCGAGGAACTGCTGGCGTGCGAAGTGGAGACCCGTGGCGCTCGTCTTTCGCCCAGCATGGACCATATCAGAGAGATGACAGTTGGATGGGCCGTGGGCCTTTGGCAGCCGGTGCGGCGTTTCCGGGACGACCTCGTCGAAGCGGTGAGTCACTTGGGTGAGTCCGGTACACGTAACCTGATGGTGCAGTTCGATCCACCCCAGAATGCGGACCAGGTGGAGCAAGCGATCGCGTTGCTGGCGGCTCAGGGCTAGCGCTGCGGCTTACCGGTAGCACGACCCTCCGTCTGCCGGGGGGGCCTGGGCGGCTCATCGGCCGAGAGCCAGAACACACGTCGCCCACGGGTCACAGGGATCCGTGGGCGATGGCTGTTCTGGGATGACTGGGCAAAAGCGCCAAGCTGGGGGCTGTGGTCTCCAGACCGCGATGGCCGTTCATTTCGCCACAATGGACTGTGTCACTGTTAGGCGCTGTCCGGCCATACCGAGCCGACCCTGTCGCGCTCTGGAGAGTGCTCCCACAGCCTCTGCAATTGTTCCTCAGAACGACACGGTCGTCGTGAACATGAGCAACTGCTGCGAACTCATCGGGCCGAGGTCGACGGTCCCGGGGGCGACAACCAGGTCTATGTTCGGCGTGTTGTTGCGGTGCTGTACCGCGTAGCTGAGCATCACGCTCAGGCTGTCGTTGATGGGCTTCTCCAGGTCTACGCAGAACAGGCGGTCGAAGCACAGGTTGTGAACCGGAGAGTCGTCCCAATAGTGAGACTCCTCGCCGACGTGGTAATACTGGAATGTGAGCGGCATATCGCCGACGTGGGTCTTGAGCTTGCCGCCGAGGAAGTTGAGGTTGGGGCCCACCGGCGGATTGCGCATCCACCGCTCCCACTCGAGCATGTTCGGGAGCACGGGCTTCTGGAAGGTCTCATAATACGGATACAGGGAGGAGTACTGGATGTCGTATTCGGAGTCCGTTCGCGAGTAGTACCCCTGCAATGACCAGCGATCGTTCTTGACCACGTCGACGGTTGCCATGAGGCAGTCGGGGCGCGACTTGAACGGCCAGTCCGGCCGGTTGGCGTGACACCACTGGCGGCCGAAATCTACGTTGATGAACTTCTCGCCGCTATAGCGCTTCCACAAGTCGAAGCCGAGGGCGTCCTCCTTGCCCACTCCGTCCCACAACTTGTTGGCCGCCACACCCCAGTTGTCCCGCTTGTAGTCCAGGCGCTGCGCCAGATACGTGTCGCTGCGGTTGCCGTAGAAGAACCCGTGGTCGCTTCCGTTGGGGTAGACATTGTACATGGCGAAGTCGTACTCCGCGCCCCCGACGATGGAGTCCAGGCCCCAATGTCGGCTGCCGAACAGGTCGTCCTTCTGCCAGCGGATGCCCTGGATAGCGCCTCGGCTATTGTTCACCACGGTGCCGAGGCCCCAGCGGAAAAACTGCCGGCCGAACACCCATTTGTCCTCAGGGTGCCGCTGCCAGGTGACGTTGGCCTCATCCAGCCACACCACATCGTTGCCGCGCTCGGCGCCGAACGCACCCATGAAGCCCCGATAAGACGGGTAGCCGCTCAGCGGCCCGCCCTCGTAGATCTCGGAGCCGAGCACCGACTGCGGCACAGGCTCATCGGTGACCTTCAGGGCGATTCGGGCGGTCACGTCGGGGTTGATCTGGTGTTCGAGGGTGAGCTTCGCAGTTAGCACGTCCTCGATGTTGGTGCCGCTGATGTGGCCGCCGGCGGACCCGATGCGGTAGTTGAGCCAGCCGCCGATTCGGTCTGTGCGCTGGGCTTCGAGGGCGGCGACGCGGTCGTCGAGACCGCGCACCGTTTCCGTGAGCGCATCCGTGTCCTCGCGCACCTTCTTCAGCTCGTCCTTGAACTCGGCTGCCAGACGATCCACGAGCGCCCTGATCTGCGCCTCATCGAGCTTGGCGGGCTCGCCCTGCGGCCCGGCGGGGCCGATCGGGCCGTCCTCCCCGCGTTCGCCCGGCGGCCCTTGCGGTCCCGGAGGGCCCACGGGGCCTGCCGCGCCCGGCTCGCCATCGCGCCCGGCTTTCCCTGCGGGACCCGCCTTGCGCGCCATGTTGTCCAACAACCGGGATATCGCCATGGCGAACTCGTACCGGGACATAGTCCGGTCGCCGCGGAAGGTGCCGTCCGGGTAGCCGATGATGACGCCGGCATCGGAGAGCTGCTTGACGGCATCGTAAGCCCAGTGATCGAGCGGCACCGTCTCAGACGGTTTGGCGTCCGCAAACGACAGATAGGGAAGCAGGAGAGCGCCGACTATGATTAGCCATATACCTGACTTTTTCATCCCGCAGGTCATCCCCTTGCTTGGCGGTGTGTTCTACAGGCGCGCGCGATGTCTGCCGCCGCTCGAATAGTACCTTCAGCCGAGGAATGCGTCAAGGTTAGGCCCAATTGCCGCAGGAGCATCGTTTTTGCGCAGGAGGGGGATATAGGCGCGAAGGTAGGGTCAAT
>CAYWBK010000674.1:0-2605 GCA_964455745.1 uncultured Armatimonadia bacterium | reverse complement strand
GGTCCCCTCCCTCGTAGGGAGGGGACGCGGAAACGGCGACGGCCCTACGCCCTCCTGTCCCGCCAACAGCGCGGGACGGGCCACCCCTCCCGTGCCGGGAGGGCAACGGCGTTCGCAGGCGGGACGCCTGCGCCACGCGATCTCCGAAGTGGGTGACATGCGGCTCGGATTCCACATCCCTATCGCCGGCGGCTGGCCGAATACTGTGCGCAAGGCGCTGCGGCTGCACTGTTCGACGCTTCAGGTCTTCACCTCCGCGCCGGTCCAGTGGGCAGCCAGGCCGCTCGAGCCTGAAGCTGCGGCGTGGTTTCGGGAGGAACTGCGGCGGCTGGACATCCAGCCCCTGTTCGTGCACGCCATCTACTTGCTCAATCTGGCCTCGGCGGATGAAATGCTGTGGCGCAAGAGCCGCGATCACCTCGCCGAGGAGCTTCACCGTGCGGCGCTGATCGGGGCCGAAGGCGTGATCTTCCACCTGGGCAGCGTAGGGGAGGGGGGAGACGTGCGGCAGGGGCGCAAGCGTCTGGTACGGGCGCTGGACGGCATCCTCGCCGGCGATGACGGCCCGGTGCAGCTCATCCTGGAGAACTGCGCCTCGACGCGCGAGTCGGTCGGGTGCTCGTTCGAGGATCTGGCGTGGATGATCGACAAGGCGAAGCAGCCCGAACGCCTGCGGGTGTGCCTCGATACGGCTCACGCCTTCGCGCATGGCTATCCGCTGCACTCGCCGGAGGGCCTCGCCGAAACGCTCGATTTGGCGGATGCCACCTTCGGGCTGGACCGGCTCGCGGTGATCCACACGAACGATTCGCGGGGCGCGTTCGGCTCCGGTGTCGACCGGCACTGGCACATCGGCAAGGGGCAGATCGGGGCCGCTGCCTTCCGCACGATCCTCGCTGAGCCGCGGCTGCGACACCTGCCGTTCATCATGGAGACCCCGGCGGAGGGCGGGTGGGACGCGCGCAATATGCGGGCGATTCGGCGGCTGGTCGATCCCGCGTATCGCCCCGTCATCCGGCGCGTGCCGAAGGAATACCGGGACTGAAGGGACGCCGGACATCGTGCGAACAGACGCGTTCCTGTGACGAAATGGCTGCGGTGTAGTGACGCATAACGGCATTGGGAACAGGATGGGCAGGATTTGGAGGATTACGGCACGGCGGGATGATCTGAAGGCCGTAATCCTCCAAATCCTGCCCATCCTGTTCCTCTCGCCGTTCGCCCCGCCGCGTCCAACGCTCCGCGCCGGATCGTTTGCGCCCCACGCCCCTGCAGTGTTATTCTGTAGGCATGATCTACCTGGACAATGCGGCCACGTCGTTTCCCAAGCCACCTGAAGTCATTCAGGCGGTCTGCGAGCACTTGGCCGATCTAGGCGGCAGCCCCGGTCGGTCGGGTTACGTGACCGCGATCGCGGCTGCTCGCGTCATTCATCAGACACGCCGCGAACTCACGCGCCTGATCCGTGCCCCCGGCACTCACCAGGTTGCGTTCATGTACAACGCCACCGATGCGCTGAATACGGCGCTGAAGGGCGTGCTGAAGCCCGGCGATCACGTCATCACATCGGCGCTGGAGCACAACGCCGTCACGCGGCCCCTGCATCGGCTGCAGGCCGAGGGGGTGGAGGTTAGCCGCCTGCCGTATCGACCCGGAATCGGCGCTGAGCCGGACGACCTTGCGCCGCTGGTCAGGGCGAATACACGCCTGCTCGCGATCACCCACGCGTCCAACGTGACGGGGGAAATCCTGCCGGCGCCGGCCCTGTGCACGGCGGCGAAGGAACTGGGGCTTGTCACCCTCGTCGATGCCGCGCAGACCGCCGGTTCCATGCCCATCGATGTTAATGCGTGGGGTGTCGATCTGCTTGCCATGACCGGCCATAAGGGCCTGCTCGGGCCGCAAGGCACCGGCGCGCTCTTCCTGGCCGAGGGCGTCGAGTGCCTGCCCTTGCGGGAGGGCGGCACCGGGGCAACCGCAGGTGACGATGCCCAGCCGACTTACTGGCCGGACCGTTTCGAGAGCGGCACTCCCAATGGGCCTGGTCTTGCGGGCCTCGGCGCCGGAATACGATGGGTCGTCGCGCGGGGCCTGGATGCCATACAGGCTGAGGAAACGCGCCTTATTGCCCGGCTGCTCGACGGCCTGCGGGAGCTTCACGCTGTTACTGTGTATGGCCCGCCGGACGCCTCGCAGCGCGCCGGCCTGGTGTCGCTCAACATCGGCGACCTGGATTCCGCCGTGGTAGCGATGCGCCTGGAGGATGAGTTCGGCATCGTCTCTCGCGGCGGGCTGCACTGCGCCCCGTGGGCGCACGAATGCCTGGGCACGCTAAAGCGAGGCACTGTCCGGCTCAGCGTGTCGCCCTTCACGACCGACGCCGACATCGACGCGGCTGTGGCGGCAGTGGCGAGCATTGGGCGGCATCTGTAGACCGCCCGCGGTGTTACGAGGGAGGGGGATCGTTCTCCCCGCTCCATGAGTGGAGGTATGTGTTTGGCGACACTTCTTTCAGATCATGTGGCAGCGCGATTTATCGCGCGGATCACATCGTATAGTTACCAACGCCTCGACTTCGACGGAGTGCTTGCTCGCAACTGACGGC
>CAYWBK010000673.1:0-2609 GCA_964455745.1 uncultured Armatimonadia bacterium | reverse complement strand
CGTCCTGCGGACGCAACGGCAACGGCTTACCCGGAGCAGTCGGCTACCGCCCTCGCCAGGACCAGTTTGCGGCATCTACCCACACACATTGAGGAAGAACCCCTCCCTCCTCATCTCGGAGGAAGGGGCCGCCCCTACCGCACTCCCTTGATATAGTCAACCGCGATGCTGACGCCCTCGGCGTCGGTCGGGTCGAACCGCAGTTGGCGGATCGTCCCGCGCCACTGCGCGTTATCGGCCAGCGGGACCCGGTACACGTGGAACTGGCCGTCGGTAATCAGCGGGAACTTGCAGCTCGCCTCCTCGGTGAAGTTCCCCATGCCGTCGAGCCGCCAGAACACCTGCCCCATCTTCCCGCCGTCCACCCGCATCCGGACTTCAAGCGCCGGGTACTTGGCTGCATCGACCGCCATCAGCCCCGGACCGATAATCATGGGGTCATCGGTAAACGAGCGCGCGCTCCAGGCTCCGCCGGTCACGACGGGAGCGGTGACATTGCCGGCGTTGCCCCAGCCCTTCGGGTCGCCGTCGGTGTCAAAGCTCCAATCGAGCGCAGTGACTGGCCTGATGCCATGCTTTGCGCGGTCTCGCAGGATGTAGTCGGTGTCGATATCGCTGAAAGTAAGCTTCGTGTCATATCCGGCGACTTGCTCGGGCGTCGGTACAACATCCGTGTGTGGGCCGCTTTGTCTCGCGAACACGTCGCGCATCGCATCCAGAAAGGCGAATCCGCGCTCCTTCGATGGCTCCAGGTACCCGCCCTCGCCCCATTCGTTCCACGCCTCGACGATCAGCAGGTTGAGCTTGGGGTCCACGTATTGCTTGCCGATCTGGCACATGGTGCGGAATCGGTCGGCCGTGTTGTTGCGGGTGCGGACAGCCCGCTCGTGTGCGCGGGCGTTGTCATCCCAGCCGGTCCACAGGGCCGGCATGTAGGCAAGGCCCCCGCCGCGAGCATCGCGCAGCCCGTCGTGCCAGGCCCGCTCGTGCTCGGACACCAGGTCCTCATACTCGCGGTCGCCGTTCGGGTAGGCCGGCGCGCCTGCGAAGCCATAGTCATAGACGGTTATGGCATCGTAGCCCGCGCGCTTGTAGAACGCGCTTCGCTCCGCCGCGCCGATGCACATCAGGTACAGGTCCGGGTGGCCGTACTTGCGCGCGACCGCCCGCAGCTCGTTGAGCGCCTTCCGCGAGCCGTCCGGCCCGCCGTGGGCCTCGATGATCGGGTCGGGCCGGATAATCATCACCACCGGCTTGCCATCCACCCGCAGGTACTCGGGGAGGCCGAGGTAGTGCTCGCACAGGTAGGTCATGAAGCCCTTGAGGCTTTCGGTGGAGAAGTTCAGTGGCCGGTCCCAGGTGCACTGGCCCTCATTGCACCAGTTGATGCAGAACTTGATCTGCGAAAGATAGCGCGATTTGAGAAGGCCCTTCTCCAACGCATCATTGATATAGAGACTGCCGTCATTATAGTACCAGTCGAAGGCGAAGAAGCTGATGCCGTGTTCGACCGCCCACTTGATGTGCCAGTCGGCCACCGCGGGCGAGGCCTCGTTGTAGTACCCCAGCGTCGGATGCAGATAGTCCACATGCCGCACGCCCCAGTCGGAGCGATCCCAGTCGAGCATCACGGGGAAGTAGTACGTTCCGACGAGGAGGTCCGTGCGCGCCGGGTGCGGCGGTGGAACGCCTTTGCCGTCGGCTTGTACGATCTTGGCGGCGGGGCCTGCGGTCCGCGAGGCCACTTCGACCGGCTTCGCGTCCCCGGCGACAACCCGCAGCTTCAGCGGAACGCTTGCCTCGCCCGCCCCGGCGATAGTCCAGGACAGGCCGGCGTGCTCTCCCGGCTGAAGCGCCGGCAAAGGCTGCTCCGCATTCTCGACTTTCAGCCCTTGCCCGACCTCCAGCGACGCCTGCCCCGGCGCGGAGGGGCTCTGGCCGAGGTTCTGCACGCGCGCCCGAACGATGGCGCTCCCCTCGGCATCGGGTGGCCCGGAGAATAGGTACGCCCGCAGCTCCGCCGGGCCTGGCTCGACCTGCACCAGCGAGATGTCGTCCATCAGACACGCCGATCCTGGGGCGATGCCGAACAGCAAGGCGACATGGGTCGCGCCGGGCGGGGCGACAAAAACGCCGCCATGCGGCGCATATTCGGTCGGGCAGTTGGAGCCTGCCCAGTCGTTGGCGTAGCTGATGTGTTTGTCGGCAGCATCCAGCCAGTTGATGGTCGCCTTGTACAAGCCGTAGCCTGCGGTCTGCTTCACCCAAACGGTGAAACGATAGGGCTTGCCTGCCTGCACGGGCATCAGGCCCGACATCGCGCCGACCTCGTGGCCCAACTGCGTGGCATCCATCGACAGCGCGTGCGTCCCGGAATGCGGATCCGTTGTCACGATGGCGACCCGGCCCGCGTCGGCCGGCGCTACCGCAAATTGCCAGCCGGTTTGCCCGTTCTCGAAGCCGCCGTTCGGGACCAGTTCGGCCTGCTGGCAGTAGACGAGAACCGGCAACAGGATGGCAACGAGAACGAGGACAGGGGGCTTCATAGGATGGCGCTTCCTTTCACACGGCATGGTGGCATCAACCCTCGGTCGCTTGCGGCAGCCGAG
>CAYWBK010000672.1:0-2610 GCA_964455745.1 uncultured Armatimonadia bacterium | reverse complement strand
GACCTCGAGGCCCCGATACTGCTGGGTAATGTTCTTCGGCTCAGAGATGATGGTCACGCCGCCGCCGTCCTGGGACGACAGCTCGAAGTACCGCTGCTCCCCCACCTCGCGCACGGCCTGCACCCGCCCGACGCTCGGCACCAGGTATCCCGCGCCGTGGGGGATGATATTCGCCTGCAGGATGATGTCCAGCACACCCAGGCGCGCCGCCCTCTCGCGCCACCCGAATGCGTCGATCCGCGCGTCCGTGACGTTCGGCAGCCCGCGCATCAGGTACGCAGGCAGGTCGGCCCGCAGCATGACCGGGCACAAGTGCGGGGCTACCGAGTCCTGGCACCCGAGAAGTATCTGGTTCATCCCGCGCAAGCCCTGGTGGTTCACGTTCGCGATCTCGGTGTACTCACCGAACAGTTCTGTCGCCGCCAAGGCCCGCCGTCGAGCGGCGAAATCCTCGGCGCGGTTGTAGAACTCCAGGTATGCCCGCGCCCGGCCGCCGGTCATCACATTGAGCACCCCCCACGGCGTCGAGATGGCCTCCGGGCCGGCCGGAACGCCGTTCGCTGCGCTTTCGCGCTTGCCATTGGAGGCGTCCCAGTATAGCCCCGGCCCATGCGCGGATGCCTTGCGCAGTTCCGCGCCTGCTGCGTGGACGACGAAAGCAAAAGGCTGCAGGTCGAGGCCCGGTTCCTGCGTACTAACCTCGAAGACATCCACGAAGTGGTTCCCTTCGGCGAGGTCCCACGTCAGCGGAATGCCGTCCAGCTCCAGCTTCGCGTCATTGAGCGCGTGGAGGCGATGCGTCAGGGCAGCCAGATCGGGCCGGGCATCAAGGCCGCCGACCAGCATTCCGCAAGTATTTGGCTTCACATCCAGGACCACGAATTCGGTATCGGCATCGCCCCAGACGATCTTGCCGCCGTACCCGAAACCCGACTTCCACCGCCCCGTATTGCGGGTGATCGTCATATCCGGCGTGCCGATAAACACGGCGCGATGCGACAGGCCGAGCTGCTCCTGGGCATAGTGGATCTTGGCGAGGCCGAACTGCATGTTGGCGATGCACAGGCTGCTCGCCGCGTCGTCGATTCCCATGCTGAAGATGTGTTCTGCAGCGAATTGCAGCCGTTCGCGCCGTTCCGTTTCCATCATCTCATGTCACCGCCGATCGTCGTCTACTACGTGCCGTAGTTCGACATCGTCCTGGTGTTCCCTTCTCTAGCAAGGAAAACGAAGATACATATAGAATGAGTACCCAAACACGGGTGTGAGGTGGCGATATGAAACGCCTATTACTGCACTGTTGCTGCGGACCGTGCGCCAGCGCGGTCATCGAGCGCCTGCGGGAGCGCTATGACCTAAGCCTGTACTGGTTCAACCCCAACATCCAACCCGAGGACGAGTATCAGCGCCGGCTGCAGGCGATGAAGGCGCTGGCGCACGAGTTCGAGATGCCACTGGAGATCGAGGCAGGGGCGGAGGCCGAGTGGGAAGCCGCAGTCGCCGGCTGCGAGGATGAGCCCGAGGGCGGATCACGATGCCGCATCTGCTACGCGGTCCGTCTCGCACATGCCGCGCGGCAGGCGGGGCGGCTGGGGTGCGAGGTCGTCGCCAGCACCCTCTCGATCAGCCCCCACAAGCGGGCTGAGCACATCAATGCCGCCGCCGCGCAGACCGTCTGCGAAACGGGGGTAGACTTCCTCGCAGAAGACTTCAAGACTGATGGAGGGTTCCAGCGCAGCGTGCAGCTCGCGAAGGCGCTCGGCCTGTACCGGCAGCGCTACTGCGGGTGTCGGTTCAGCAAGCGGTAGTGCGGCCCGGGCGTGCCGCACCACCGATCTCCAGACGCGAAAAGGCCGCCGAGGCAGCGAGGCTCCGGCGGCCGTTCTCCACTGGTGCAAGCTGTGCGCCCTCTACACGTCCCAGACCTTCCCCGATGCATCGTCCTGCGGCTCTTCCGCAGCCTGGAAAATGCGCTGGACGAAGGTCAGGAGTTCCCGGGGGTTGAAGGGCTTGGTCAGATACGAGCTGACGCCGGAGGACCACCCGCGAAAGATGTCCGCGTCCTGCGCCTTCGCGGTGAGCATGATGACCGGAATCGACTGCGTCAGCGGATCGGCCTGTAGCGCCTTGAGGGTCTCGAAGCCGTCCATCCTCGGCATCATAACGTCGAGCACGACCATGTCGGGCTTCTCTTTTCCCACGATGTCGAGCGCCTCAATGCCATCATAGGCCTTGAGGACCTCGTATCCTGCCCGCGTCAGGTTGACCTCGACCAGGCGTACGATGTGCGGTTCGTCATCTACGACCAGGATCTTCTTCGCCTTCGCCATTTGGGGCGTGTCCTCCTTACGCGACAGCGCCTGGAACGCAGCAGGGAGCGAGGCTAGGCGCGTCAGTGGGCATTATAGCAAATGCCCAAAAACAATGTCAAACGCCAAACGGATGCCAAACGGATGCCGGGTGCGTCTTTCAGTTGTAGGTAGTATTCCTACGCCAGTTGTGCGGTCCTGCTCGGCAATGAGATGCCCTGCGGAGAAATGGACGGCGATTGACCACAGTCGTCATGCCGGTTTCCGGCACTCTGAAACGATGAAAACGGCCCTACCCCGT
>CAYWBK010000671.1:0-2610 GCA_964455745.1 uncultured Armatimonadia bacterium | reverse complement strand
GCAATCAGCCTTACCTTCGCCTCGATGTCCCCCTGCGTAAAAACGATGCTCCTGAGGCTGGCCGCATCGTTTTTAGATATGGCACTTTCAACGGTCAAGGCGTGGGGTGTCACGGCCTCGTTCCGGCCCGCGAAGCGGGATGGAACGAGGTCGTGATGGGGACCCCGCGCCGTTCTGACAGCCTCCCGCGCTAAGGTCCCCGTCGTCGATCCCGCTAGCGCGGGCCCGACGACAGGGCTTGGCGTGATGCGCAAAAACGATGCTCCTGAGGCTGACCGGCCAGGGTACTGTGCCTGTAGCTGCGTCAGCGAAAGGCTTCCGACCCCTGCCGGGCTTCGCCCGGCTGTCCCCTCCCTCGTAAGGAGGGGACGCAGAAACGGCGGCGCAGCGCCAGCCCCTTCGCCGAAGCGGGGCCGAAGACACCCAGAGTCCGACGTGGCGCAAAGGGCCGGCGTTCCTGAAGCCTCCAGCCGCCCGCTTGCCAGGGCCTTCCGCGATACGGTACACTGATGGCGGGAGGCTGGGGATGCCGGCTTCTGGCTACTTGAGCGCTTGTGCGCTGTTGCTACACGCGCCTGCCGGACTTCGAAGCGAATGCACGGGACCAGATGACGGACACCAAACGAGCGGCCATCACCACTCTTGGCTGCAAACTGAACCAATACGAGAGCGAGCAGATTCGGGAGCAACTGCTGCGCCTGGGCTACGAGATCGTCGATTTCGACGATACCGCGGACCTGTACGTGGTCAATAGCTGCACGGTCACCGGGCGCACGGACCGCGATTGCCGCCGGCTGGCCCGCAAGGCCAAGCGGCAGAATCCGCTCTCGGTTGTGGTCATGGCCGGCTGCTACGCGCAGGTCAGTCCTGAAGAGCTGGGCGAGATCCCGGAGATCGACCTGATCCTGGGCAATGACCAGAAGGTGCGCCTGCAGGAGTTCCTCGGCGCGGCAGCGGAACCGGGACACTCGTGCGATCTGCCGGCGTATGCCGCGGGGACGATGGTGGACGAGTTCGCCGAGCATACGCGGGCGTTCGTGAAGGTGCAGGAGGGTTGCGACGCGGCGTGCACCTACTGCGTCATCCCGAGGGCCCGCGGGAGGGCGCACAGCGTCCCTGCCGATGATGTGCTCGAGCAGTGCCGGCGTCTCGGAGCCGCGGGGCATCCCGAGATCGTGCTGATCGGGACCCATCTCGGCCGGTACGGGAACGATCTCCCCGGCGGTCCTGACCTGACGGGCCTGTGCCGGACGATCTGCGCCGAGGCCTCGGTGCGTCGGCTCCGGCTCAGTTCGATCGAGCCGCGCGAGGTCACTGACGAACTGGTCGCGCTCGTCGCCGCCGGTGGGCGCTCGCTGAACGCGGCGGGGAAGCTGTGCCGACACCTGCATATCCCCCTCCAGAGCGGCTGCGACACGGTCCTCAAGCGCATGAACCGCCCGTATGACACGCGCTTCTACGCCCGGCTGGTTGGCCGCATCCACGAGGCTCAGCCGCTGACTTGCATCGGCGCGGACGTGATGGTCGGCTTCCCCGGCGAGACCGAGGCCGAGTTCGAGCAGACGCTGCAGTTCGTGGCGGACCTGCCGCTGTCATACCTGCATGTGTTCACCTATTCGCGGCGTCCCGGCACACCGGCGGCGGCGATGCCGCATCAGGTCGACTACGAGGTGAAGATCGCGCGCAATCACGCCCTGCGCGATCTGTCGGAGCGCAAGAGAGCGGACTTCGCGGCGATGATGGCGGGCGAGACCCTGGAGGTCGTCATCCAGGAGCGTCCGGCATCCGCCGAAGCAGACGCAGTGACCGGGGTCTCGGATAACTATCTGCAGGTGCGCGTCCTCGGCAACGCTCCCGCCGCTCGCAGGCTCGTGGCGGTGCGGATCGCGAGAGCGGTCGACGGCGGCCTCGAGGGCGAAGAGCAAGGCTGAAGGCCTGACAACAGGCGGGCCGTAGACAAGGCGGAACGAATGATGGGGCACATCTATACCGTAGGTGAGACGCCGGTTAAGACCTGGCGAAGGGTTCCGGGACGAATCGCGTGGGCGTTGGCTGCCGTGGCTCTCGCTGCCGCCGCCGCGTGGACGTTCGCTCAGACCACCGCTAGCTCTCTGTCTGCGCCGGACGACCGGCACGCGCTCGGTGCGCTCATTGTCGTCGCCCTGCTCCTCGTGGCGATGGCCTACGCCGCCTACCGGGGGTCGATGGGCGGGAAGTTCGCTGACGAGCATCCCGCGCTGTTCATCGCGCGCCCTGCGCGAAGCGACATCCCGACGGCCCCGCGCGATGTGGCAGCGCCCGAGGCGGCCGAGGAGCCCGCCGTCGTCCCGGCGGCGCTGTCGAGGCGCTTCTGCCCATACTGTGGGGAGCGAACCGAGCCGGAGCATCGCTTCTGTGCGTTCTGCGGCCAGGCCCTTCCCCCTGCCGGCGGATCGGGGTAAGCGGTCCGGTCACAACTGGCGGATTGCGCCGCAACTTCGCCATAACGCCGGCCGGAATCGCAGGTTCTTCCTCAATGTGTGTGGGTAGATGCCGCAAACTGGTCCTGGCGATCTTCGCCAGGTGATATCCGTACGCTGCATAGGATGAGCCGTTGCCGTCAGCCCCGAA
>CAYWBK010000670.1:0-2611 GCA_964455745.1 uncultured Armatimonadia bacterium | reverse complement strand
GGCGGACACACATTCCCTCCTCGGAGCCACCCATGCGCCACCGCCTCCTGCCCGCAATCGTCTGCACCGCCTTTGCCGTCGCCTGCATCACGCTGGCCGCCGCCGCCGACCTCAACCGCTTCAATGATGCCAAGTTCGGCCTGTTCATCCACTGGGGCGCATACTCCGTCCGGGGCGTCGAGGCCTCCTGGCCCCTCAAGAGCGGCCAAGTCCCCCGCGCCGAGTACGAGGCGCTCCCCCAGCGCTTCAACCCGGTGAAGTTCGATGCCCACGCCTGGGCGAAGCTCGCCAAGCGCGCCGGGATGAAGTACGTGGTGCTCACCTCCAAGCACCACGACGGCTTCGCGATGTATGACACGAAGCTGTCCGACTACAGCATCATGCACACGCCCTTCCATCGCGACGTCGCCCGCGAGCTGGCCGACGCCTGCCGCGCCGAGGGCCTCCAGTTCGGCTTCTACTTCTCCCTTGCCGACTGGCACAACCCCGATTACCCCAGCTTGCCTGATGTCGGCACGAATGACCCCAGCTTCAAGCCCGATCCAAAGCGCTGGGAGCGTTTCCGGCAGTTCATGTTCGGGCAGGTGCGCGAGATCTGCAGCAACTACGGCCCGCTGTGGTGCATCTGGTTCGACGGTGGCTGGGAGCGCACGCCCGAGCAATGGGGCTCTGCCGACCTTTGCGCGATGATCCGCCGCCTGCAGCCCGGAATCCTCATCAACGATCGCAGCGGGCCAGGCCTGGGCGACTACGGCACCCCTGAGCAGACGATCCCCGGCGCTGCGATGGGGCGTCCGTGGGAGACGTGCATGACCATTAACAACACGTGGGCCTACAACCCGAACGATCTGGCCTACAAGTCATCGAAGGACCTGATTCGCAGTCTGGTCGACATCGCCGGCAAGGGCGGAAATTTCCTGCTCGATGTCGGCCCGACCCCCGAAGGCACAATCCAGCCCGAGTTCGTCGAACGCCTGGAGCGGATGGGCCAGTGGCTACATCGCAACGGGGAGGCGATCTACGGCACCCACGCCGCTCCCCGTGGGATCAACCCGTGCGGCACCGCCACGACGAAGGGCAACAGCCTCTACCTGCACGTTCTAACCCCGCCGGATGGGCCGCTGGTCGTCAAGGGTCTCGATGCTCGAGTTCTGTCAGCCAGGATTCTTGCGAAGCGGGAACCAGCCATTTTCACCCAGCAGGACGGGAAAGTCAGCATCGACCTCGCGTCCGCCGACATCGACAGCTACGACGCCGTCGTTGCCCTGGAACTCGATCATCCGGTGATGTTCGATACGCTCATCAAGCCTGACGCACAGGGGAACTTCATGCTGCTCGCAAGGGATGTCATCTCCCACGGCGGCGTCTGTTACCAGCCGCAGTACGACGACATTGGGTGCTGGATCAACCCGAAGGACTGGATCAGTTGGGGCATCGCAACGCCGAAGTCCGGTGAGTACCTCGTTGTGGTCAGCCAGTCCTGCCCCAAGGGCTTGGGGGGCAGCCCATATAGCGTGGAAATCGGTGGCAGGAAGCTGGAGGCCATTGTCCAGGAGACGAACGGGTGGTTCGAGTACCCGCCTCGGGAGATCGGCAAAGTCCGGCTCAGAGCGGGCCAGCAGGAGGTCGCCATCCGGACTGACAAGATCGTGAACGGCGCGCTGATGAACGTGAAGTCGGTTGAGTTGCGCAGGATCGGCAACTGAGGGCCGCATTCTACCCGGATGTCGTCCGGCGCGTGCCCAGCTTCGTTGACACAGCGCTTTCCGGGCGCGGTTAGCGCCTGGAAATCCACGGTATAATGGATATGCAAGATACGCGGATTATTGAACTTCGATAATGAAAGGGAGTGACCACTATGAGGGGTCTTTCCTTTATTGACTGGCTTGCGTTGATACTGATGGTGGTGGGTGGCCTCAACTGGGGCATATATGGAGCGTCGAACTTCAGCGTGAACGTGATCGCGTCCATTTTTGGCGCTGCGAGCATGATCACGAGAATGAGCTACATTCTGTTTGGCCTTGCGACGCTCTACACCATAGCAGTCGCGCACAGTTTCCGCCGGGCACCTTCGCCCGAGGAGATGACGATGTTGCGTGCCCCGCAGACACCAAGCGGCCCGCTCGCGTGCCCTCCGTGCCCATAGGGCGCAAGGCGTTCTGGCGGTGAGTGTCTGAATCGCGCTCTGGGGCCTTGCCGGCGAACACGTCGGCGAGGCCCCCGCGTTCTTGGCTGTCCCAGCGACCTGCCAGCCAGCGGCGAACACCCCGTTCCCGACGGGTCCGCCCGCCGATTACCTACCATTGCTACGCCGCTTTGACAACCGGCAGACGAAGCGCGCGGAATCTTGTCAGAGGCTGACCTTCAAGATGAAGGACGAACGGCATTGAACCACGGAGACACAGAGAACGGCTGGGATACGGCCGGCCTGCCCCACGATTGGCGTTGATAAACGTTGCCGTTCTCTGTGCCCTCTGTGTCTCGGTGGTCAGTCGCCGTCCATTTCTCCGCAGGGCACCTCATTGCCGAGCAGGGCTGCGCAACAGGCGTAGTCATACGAGCCAATTGCAAAAGTCCGGCCTGCTTCATGTTCGGCGGATGATTCAGGGCT
>CAYWBK010000669.1:0-2618 GCA_964455745.1 uncultured Armatimonadia bacterium | reverse complement strand
ACATTGAGGAAGAGCCGCTGAACCGTCCCCGACAGGATTGTCGGGGCCACTGATGGGCTGGGAGGGGGCGAGGTAAAGGGATTGACGTCATAGTGCAGTCGGCGCTATCCCGGCTCGAGACTCGACCGGTACGCTGTCCAGCGCGGGAACAGGGCCTCGGCGAATCGCAGGCCGGCCTCGTCGGTCTGAAGTCGCCCCAGGAGCCGTGCCTGCGCGGGGCGCAAGTACCCGGAGTACATCTGCGAGAAGGTGGGGATGTCGGTCGCGATTTGCAGAGGGGCGTCGCTGCCCGCCGCCTGAGTTATGGCGGAGACATGTCCCTGTGCAGCCTCCGCCCGCACGTATAGCGGGGTCTCGGGGCGCGTCGGGTCATGCACGCGGAAGTCGGCGGTGCCGCTCAGGTCGCTCGGCGGGGTAAGCGTCTCCAGCGCGGCCTTGGGATCCACGACGCGGAACGAGAAGCCTGTCTCGAGGCTGACGGCGACGGCTCTGGGGTCGGGTATCTCGGCGCGGAAGCGATCGCTATCCGGGGCGCTGAAGGTGATCTGGGCCGGCTGCTCGCGCTCGGCGAGCGCCGCGATGATCCGCAGACGCACCTCGGGCGTGTCGGCCGCCAACTCGGACACGGCCAGGCTTCGGTCCTCGTCAGTCGGGCGCTGGTAGACCGCGTATCCGACGATGCGCCCTGCGTTTCGGCACACCAGCATTCGCATTGGTCGCTTGTCGCCTTGCGCGAAAGGCGGCACCCCGCCGAACCGCAACGTCATCGCGAACTGCTCCTCGGTACGGCATGTGCAGAAGGCGATGCCCTGGCGGTGGCCGGGACCTTCGCGGAACCGCCGGTACGCCTCTACCAAGCCGGCGAGATCGTCGCGCGTGACGGGAGACACGTCGCCTGCCTCGGGCAGCGGGCCGAGGCTGTCCGGCGCGAAGCGGTAGACGCGGTGCTCGCAGGCGACATCCCAGCCGAACTTGCGGTAGTAGGGGAACGAGAACGGCCATAGCGCTGATATCGTGAGACCATGCCGGCGCATGTGCTCGACCACGGCGCACATCACCCGGCCCGCATAACCCCGCTTGCGGCATTCCGGCAGGGTCGCGACGCCGCCGACTGCGCCGAGGGTGATGGGCTTGCCGTCAACCCCCACACTCGTGGGAATGCAGGTGCATGAGGACACGAAGCGGCCGTCGATCTCCAGCGCCAGGAAGACCTCGAACCCAAAGACTTGCTGGATCCAGGCGTAGGTGCTGCGCCACCGCTCGTTGAGCGCATCGGCGCCGAAGGCCGCGGCGGCGACATCGGCGATGGCGGAGACTTCGTCACTGGAGCGAGGGTAGCGAATGGTCATAGCGAATCCCATGGGCGGTTGCAGAAGTCTGTAGGAGCACTCTCCAGAGTGCGATCAGACCGCACTTACGTGAGAATGTGATGGCAATAGTGTCTTATATATTTCATAATGGCGACTTATTAACGGCAATCGCGGTCTGGAGACCGCTCCTACAGATGACGCAGCGATTTCTGTAAGCGCGTCCTCAACGCGGGTAGCACCTCGTCCCGCCGTGCGCGCAGATGACCCCCGCGAGGTAGTCGGCGGTGCGGCGCAGCACCTGTTTGCGGTCAGCGACCGAGAACAGACCCAGCGATTCGTCCTCGATGTTCAGCGCGCCGACATAGCCCTCTTCCGTCAGTATCTCCGCGACGCGGTGGTGGTCGATGTCCCCTCTATAGATCGGAGCCACGTATTCACCGTATCCCCAGCCCAACTCCCGCTGTACTTCGCGCTTGTCCTCGGGGAAGTGGATGTTCTTGATGTGTGTGGTCACCGTCTTCGGAGCGAACTGCTCGATCAGCTCGTAGACCTTCGACAGCGGGTGGCCCGCCCAGTAGAAGTTGCCGGTGTCGAGGGCCACGCCCAGGCGTGGGGACGCTACCTTGTCCAATACTCCGGCGAGCCAATCGGGGTCATTGCCCTGGAAGCCGTGGTTCTCGATGCCGACGGGAACGCGGCACTCGGCGGTGGCCTGAAGAACCCGCGCGCACGCCGAGGCATACAGGTCGATGCGCTGCGCCAGCGGCAGTTCCTGCTGGCCGGTCATCGCCGAATCGATCCGAACCGCCTCGGTGCCGATGGCATCGGCGATCTTGACGGCTTCAGCGACCCAGCTTACCTCGGCCCCCACGTCCGCGGCATTGAAGTTGTTGGCGAGGAGCAGCCCGCTGATCCGCACGCCCTGGTCGCCGTAGTGGTCTATCATCGCCTGAAGCGCGTCGGCAGCCTTCAGGCTCAGGCGCGGCTCGCCCCTCAATCCGGTGAGCGACGGCACGCGCAGTTCGCGGTCGACCATCAGCTCAACCGCGTCGATTTCCAGCGTGCTCAGGCCGTCCATGATCGTGTCGAACCCCGCCTGGAACAAGATGACATCGCGGATGCCGGTGTACATAGAGGAACTCCCTTTGGGATGCTGGATACTGGATACTGGATACTGGATACTGGATACTGGATGCTGGATGCTGGATACTGGATACTGGATACTGGATACTGGATACTGGATACTGGATGCTGGAGAGGTGATTGCAAAAGTCGCTGCGTCGTCTGTAGGAGCGGTCTCCAGACCGC
>CAYWBK010000668.1:0-2630 GCA_964455745.1 uncultured Armatimonadia bacterium | reverse complement strand
CAACCGCGGTCAAGCTACCCACACACATTGCGGAAGAGCCTGCGGGTTGCGGAAAACGCGCGCCGTGGTCTACAATGGACCTCGTCGCGCGCCACATCGCCTTAACGCCCGTCGGCGTCGGGGGTAATTCCCCGGTGCCTGCTGCAATGCCTGCCACCCGGCCAGTGCGGGGTCAGGCTGGTACGGCGGACGATATGGTCCGCAGAGCAGGATGTGTCCAGCCGCGCGTTCGCGGCGCACACCGGTCTCTACACGCGTCATTCGGAGGTACCGTCGCATGAGAAAACTCGTCTGTGCCGTAGTCATTCTCGCTCTGGTCGCTGCTACTGTCGTGGCAATGGCGGACAGCACGCCGCGTCAGCCCCGGCCGCACGTCGCGGGCATCGTCAAGTGCATCGTCAAGGACGGCGACGTGCTGAAGTCCTTCACCATCGTGTGCCCCAAGGGAACGTGCCTGGCCACTGTGACCGTCGTCGCCGACGGGGACGGCGCCACCACATACTCGAAGTGGATCGACGGCAAGAGACAGCCTGCGACCACCAGTGACATCGTCAAGGGCGCCAAGGTCTCTGTGGCCCTCACCGCCGCGATCGCCGACAAGGCGGGGACTGCCAAGCGCGTGACCATCGGCAGCAGGACTGACAAGGTCGCCACCGCAACCTGTGGCTGCAGCAAGTAGCCTGTCGGACCGCTAAGACACGCTCGCACACACGGGGCCGCCTGATGAGGGCGGCCCTGTTTGCTTTGTGGTATCATCACGCCGTCACTGGTCATCAAACCTTTCCCGCAGGTGAACGCGAATGGATGAGACACTCTACAAACTGATCGTCTGTCCGGCCGGGCCAGGGAACATCCGCAATTCGGAAGGCGACATCGTCGAACTGGCGGACGGTAAGCTGCTCCTCGCCTGGACCAAATTCTACAGCGACGCGGGCGAGGATCACTCCCCCAGCATCATCGCCGGCAAGCTCTCCGGCGACCGGGGCCGAACCTGGTCGGAGGAGTTCGTGATCCAGGAGAACGTCGCCCTGCAGAATGTCATGAGCGTCACGCTCCGCCGCCTGCATAGCGGCGAAATCGCCCTGTTCTACACCGAGAAGAACTCCGACGACGACACCCGCTGGCGCGTCAGATTCTCGGGCGACGAAACGCGGACCTGGAGCGATCCGGTCCTCGTCAACCCGCTTCCGGGGTACTTCGTCCTCAACAACGACCGCGTCACTCAACTTGCCGACGGCCGCCTGCTGGCCCCGATGGCTGCCGCGTATGAGCCGGGGCAACCCGGCGTCTGGCCGAGCACTGTGTTCTACTCCGACGACAACGGGCGCACCTGGCGGCACAACGGCCAGTACCTGCACCTGCCCGGCGCCGGCGCGCAGGAACCGGGCATCATAGAACTGCGCGACGGGCGGCTGATGATGATCTGCCGCACCTCGCTGAACCGCATCTACCGCGCGTATTCCGCCGACCGCGGGCTGACTTGGACCGATATGGAGCCGATGGACCTCGTAGCCCCGTGCTCTCCCTGCTGCTGCAAGCGCATTCCGGCCACCGGCGATCTGCTCATGGTCTGGAATGAAAACGGGGACGAGACGCTCGACGGCGGGTCCCGGCGAACGCCGCTGACCTGTGCGCTGTCCTCGGATGACGGGCAAACCTGGCATCACAAGCGCAACATCGAACCGGATCCCGCGCGCACCTACGGCTACACGAGCCTCACCTTCGTCGACGATACCGTTGTCCTGACCTACTACAGCAGCCCGGCCGGGAGCATCGTCAGTTGCGATCTGAAGCTGTG
Organism: uncultured Armatimonadia bacterium; assembly: GCA_964455745.1. Lineage (GTDB taxonomy): Bacteria > Armatimonadota > Zipacnadia > Zipacnadales > CAYWBK01 > CAYWBK01. The sequence goes on along the minus strand of CAYWBK010000668.1, from coordinate 832 downwards.
CATCGTGCCAGTCTCGTGGCTGTATCGGTGACGCGCCGTTACAGCGACATGGTTCCGTCTCCAGAGGAGCTACTCGGGCACCACATGCAGGTCGGTCGCACTCTGGAGAGTGCTCCTACAGACGTCTGCGGCGGCCCCCCAGACAAGGTTTATAGACGGTGCGTAACATGGTAACCTATATACCGAGATGGGTATATGGGAGGTGTTGCCATGAAACGCATCACAGTCATCACAGCAGTGGTTGCACTACTGGCACTCGCCATCGGGTGCCGGGGCGCACAGACAGCGTTGGGGTCCGGCGCCAATGTCCAGTTCACCGCTCTTAAGGACATCGGCAGTGGCGACTTCGACGCCGAAGTGCTCCAGGCGACAGGCCCGGTCATCGTCGATTTCTTCGCGACATGGTGCGAGCCATGTAAGCGGCTCACGCCGATCCTCGACGAGATAGCCGCCGAGCGGAGCGACAAGCTGAAGGTTGTCCGGGTGGATGTCGACAAGTCCGGCGACCTCGCGCACAAGTACAATATCGAGGCGATGCCGACACTCGTCCTGTTCTACTCCGGCCAGGAGGTGAAGCGCTGGGTGGGCCTCATGGATAAGGGCGAATTGGCAGCGGAGATCGACGCTGCTCTGAAGAACCTGCACTGATTCCACCGGACAACGGAGGCATCCCATCGCTGCGGGCTCCCCAGCACTACTACGCCGCTTTGACGACCGGCGGGCGAAACGGTCGGAATACTGTCGGAGGCTGACCGTATCCCGAGATGAAGGGCGAAGGGCATTGAACCACGGAGACACAGACTCATTTTCCGCACATTGACAGTTGATGTTT
>CAYWBK010000667.1:0-2633 GCA_964455745.1 uncultured Armatimonadia bacterium | reverse complement strand
CTACCCCCCTGCCCCCCTCCCTCGTAGGGAGGGGGGAACGGCGAACGGCAACGGCTTCCTACCCCCCTGCCCCCCTCCCTCGTAGGGAGGGGGGAACGGCGAACGGCAACGGCTTCCTACCCCCCTGCCCCCCTCCCTCGTAGGGAGGGGGGAACGGCGAACGGCAACGGCCCCTGCCCCCTGCAATTCCCGCGACACTCGCGACACTCGCGACGGGGTCCGGGATGGGAACGGCGAACGGCCATGCTCACGATAGGTCCTTGACCATGTTGTACTGCGGGAGGCCGTCGTGCGGGTTGATGAACTCATCGAGGATGCGGAATCCCATCTTCTGGTACAGATGCAACGCCCGCGCGTTCTGACAGTGCATGTTCAGGCCGATGCTCCCAATCCCCGCTGCCTTCGCAACCTGGAACAGATGCTCGAAGAGCGCGCGCCCGACGCCGTGGCTGCGGTAGCCTGGCCGCACGCAGACGCCGAGCCACCACGGCTTATCCGGTCCGCTGTCGCGGATGTAGATGTACCCCGCGAGCAGCGTTTGCCCGCACTCGTCGCACTGCTGGACCGCCACGATCGTGATCTGACCGGGCGCTTCGGCCTCCAGCGCAAGACGCTCCGCGTGCTCGTCGTCAAGCGGGTGAGGGGCGAAGTAAACCTTGTCCGCCTCGCTGAGGGTTGCATAGAAGTCTGCCAGTAACGGACCGTCCGTCTTCTCAAGGGGACGGAAGACCAGCGGCGGGCCGATTGTCAGAAGGCGCTCTTCGGTCGTGGCTTGGGGGAGGGTTCGCCAATCGGTCACGGGTTCGATCCTTTCTTTGGGGCAAAGCACTCGATTCATGTACGACGTGCGCAGGGGCACGGCGGACCGGCAGTCTTGACCACGAAGACGCAAAGACACGAAACGGCATGAGACGGCGCGCATGTCCCCAATGAGTAGTTTGGCCGTTTAGTGTCCTTGTGTCCTTGTGGTCAATCCCTCGTTCGGTTCCGGTCGCTACCGTCGGGGCCTGCCGACAGCAGGCTCTTCAGGCCTTGGAGCAGGCTTGGGGCCGCGTCCGGGCCTACCGACATCGACCACTCGTAGTCGTAAGTGGGATTGCCGACGTATTCACGCGGGAGGATATAACCCAGCTCATCGTCAGCCAGTCCGACGATGAAGCGGCGCTTCGCGGTCAGGAGGCCCTTTGCCGCGAGGCCGACTGCGGGCAGGGGCTCGCCGGGGAAGGTGGCGAACTGGGCGATTGGAGCCGCTGACGCCGGGTCGTCCTGCGAGCGGACGGTTACCAGGCTGATCTCCATCTTCGCTGCGGCGATGATGCCGCCTGCGGCTGGGATCACGCCGGACTTCGCCGCCAGTTCGTACCGCTTGTTCGTCAGGTTGAGAGCGACCGCCGCTGAACGCACAGCCAGGGTGGGATCCTGCACGGGGGAAGCGTTCGGGAGAGCCTCGAGGACCTGCTTACCGACTGCTCTGCCGACCCGCTCTGCCTCGGCGAACGTGCTCTCGCTGACTGTCGGCGTCACCATCCCACCGAGAGCGCCGTTGAGGAAGATGACCTTGCCGCCGTGAGCCTTCTCGACCTCCTCGCGCAGGTAGTACACCCAGTCGCAGGACAACGCTTTGCTCTCGGTGGTGAGAACCTCCGGGTGACAGCCCCAGTTCACGAGGGTCGCAAGGGGCTTGCCCGCCGCGTCGGACACCTCCATCAGCCTGATCTCGGCGTCCATGAGGTTGGCGTCTCGGGCGTTGTGGGCCACGCCGTCGGGCTGCTTCGTCGTCGCGAAGGACAGCGTCGCGGGGCGCAGGCGCTTGAGAGCCTCAGTGATGCAGGCCTTGACACAGGCCTTCAGCCCGACCATGTAGTCGGGGTCTACGCCGGTTCTGTCCTCGCTGGGGCCCCAGAGGCCGATGGTGTCAGGGCCGGAGTGCGTGTGGGTGGCGCAGATGATGAGGTTCGCCGGCGGAATTCCGCGCACCGTGCGCCGGATGTCCTGGACGTCTTGGCTGAGCAGACCGATGAGGTCGCAGCTCACGATCACGAGGCGGGTGTGGCCGTCGTCGAGTGCGAGCGCCCGGCAGTACAAGTCGTCGTGGACGCTCTCCGCGATCCGTGGGTGACCGTACCCGGCAATGAACACGGGATAAGTGCCGCCGTCCTGCGGGAGCAGCGGGGTGATGACGGCGGACGCAAAGCCGGCGCGGAAAGGAGCCCTGGGACCCGCCTGAACGGCATCGGGCAGGCTGAGGACACCGAGGAGCGACAGCGCGAGAAGGGCGGAGAATGCGATCTGTAGGCGCATGGCTGGACCTCCGGGTGGTGATTCCCCGTGCTGCCGACGTACACCTGTCACGGTCGAATCGCCTGATTCGCGCGGGGGTCCGCCCGCTGATTGTAGGCAGGACTGCCGCAAGCGCGGCGTCAGGGAACGGAGCAGGACACGGGATTGATAGGACTTGGGGGATTACGGCATAGCGGATAGTTCCGTAGCAGCATAACCCGACGGCCTGACAGCCTATCCAGCCGTCTGGCCCGAAGGGCCACCCACCGATGGGCCGGTGCCAAAGCGCGGCTGTGCTACTAGCGCATCTTTGACAGTTTGCGCCCTTGTTGCGCGGGGCACCCCTCGTAGTA
>CAYWBK010000666.1:0-2658 GCA_964455745.1 uncultured Armatimonadia bacterium | reverse complement strand
GCGAGCGGTGAAGTTCACGCTTGACAAACCGTTTCATAGAGGCCGGACTACGAGACCGCCAGCCGTATCGGCGGTCTGGGCGACCGTAGGCCGCCAACTGTATCCGGCCCCAGCCGTCCGCGCGAGTGAACGGCTGGGCCGGAGACTTCGCTGCGCTCGTAGTCCGGCCCCTCCACACAGCTCGCGCCGCCTAACTTAGCGCCTGTGAGGGCCAGGGGATAGGAAGCCTTCAACCGTCCCCCACCGTCACAATCGCCCGTCTTCCATCCCGAATCGCGATGATCTTTCCGTTCGCTCCCACGATCTCCTCGGCCATCTGCAGCGCCGTCTGCAAATCCGGTGCGGCCTGCGCGATCGTGCCCTCCAGTTCGGCCTGCAGCCTCGAAACCACGATTAGCGTGGCCTTCGCGCCGAAGACCACGCTCGCGAACAGCAGCCCGGTGGACGATGGCCCCCAGTGCCACTCGCACCGGCCCTCGCGGATGCCCTGGCGCATCTCGGCGACCCGCGCCGGCGCGGTTTCCGGCGACAGCAGGCTCATGTCCGGCGTGTCCGCCCCCCAGCCGCGCTCGCACTCGCCCACCAGGATGATAACCCCGCCCTCGCGCACGCACTCCATCGCCGGCACGAGGGCTTTCTTCGCCTGCACCATGTCGATGTCATAGGGGTATCCGCCGGGCGAGGTGATGACGATGTCGGCGCGTTCGGCGACATGCGCCTGGTACAGGCGCGCGCTGTCGGCACAGGCGGCACGGTGCGCGCCGATCCAGTCACCACAGTGGATCGAGGCGATAGTATCATCCGGGTTGACGACCGCGTCGCACACGTAGTGCAGGCCGGTCATCGCCGCAGCCTCCATCATGTCCTCATGGACCGGATTGCCGTCGAGGACCCCGAGCCGACGATCCTGCAGCACCGTCAGGAAATGGTTGTGGGTCACAGCGTCATACGAGGCGACCGAGGGCACGACCATCTTGCGCCCGCCTGAGAACCCCGCGATGTATTGCGGCTCGACGAACCCGACAACGATCCGCTTATTGTACTCGCGCAGGTGCGGGGAGACCTCGACCGGCGTGCCGCGCGAGGTGACTCCGATGCGCCACTGGTCGGCGGACCTGGAATCCGGTTGTAGGATGTCGTCGGTGCGGTAGAAGGCCAGAAGCTCGTCGTCTGTCATCTGCCGGTGGATGCCGAGGCCCGCAATGACGGCGACATCCGCTCCCATAGTCTCCAGCCTTTCCGCCAGCCGCCACAGGAACGCCGAGGGGTTCGGCCGCGTGTGGTCGACGGTCATCAGCAGCACGTTGTCGCCCCGGCGCACAGCCGACGAGAGATGCGGCCCATGTGGGCTGACAAGCGCCCGCGCCAATTCGGCCCCGATGTCCTCCACCGGCGGTGCCGCAGGCGGGTGCGCAATCTCAACCACCCGCGCATCGGGCACATCCAGTCCCGTCTCTTGCCTGCCGTAGCGAAGCCTCAATTCCATATCACACCACGATCATCAGGTCGCTTCCCTACCGCTCGCCGTCCCATGCCGTTCTCCGTTTTCCGTTTTCCGTTTTCCGTCTTCAGTTTTTCCGTTTTTCCGTTTTCAGCGTTCAGCGTTCCTATGCCGTCATCCCCGCTTCCTCCCAGCAATCATACTCCGACTCGAAGCCGATGACCTGCTTCGCGCGCGTATAGTTCATCAGCGTCCGGCGCGGGTTGGCCTCGAACCACGCCGGATCGCGCACCTGTATGCTCTCCGGGAGGAACTCCTCGATCAGTTCCAGCGAGGGCCGCTTCTGAAAGGTGTTCTCCGCTGAGATGAGCAGCGTTTCGTGAGTGATGTCGGGGGCGATCAGTGACTTCTCGACCGCCTGGGCCACATCGCGCACATCCACATACCCCCAAAGCTGCCCCACAAAGGCCTCCGGGATGGACGACCACTGCGCCAGATTGGCGTATGCGCCCTCGTTCCATACCCAGCAGTACCGCAGGCAGACCGTCTCCAGGCCCGTGTCGCGGGTGTAGCGCCGGCAGATTTCCTCCTTGATGAGCTTGCTGAGGCCGTAGGCGTCGGCCGGTCGCGTGGGATGCTGCTCGTCCACCGGCACATACTCCGGCATGATCCTCCCGCCGCCGAAAACGAAGCCGAAGGTGGCGTCACTACTGGCGACGACGACCCGGCGCGGATCGCCCAGCGCCGCGGCTTCGACCACCCGCTGCGTCCCCATCACATTGACCTCCATGACCACATCCGTCGGGTCGGAGTTCAGATTGGGGATCGCGGCGAGGTGCACGACGGCGTCGACGCCGCGCATCGCGTCAATCAGGTGCGCGGAGTTCAGAATGCTGCCCCGGATGAACCGCCCGACAGGCTCGGCAGCCGGGCGCCGGTCGAAGTTGACCACTTCATGCGTCGCAGCCAGCCGCCGGCAGACGACGCTTCCCACGTATCCTGACCCGCCTGTCACGAGCACCTTCATCGGCTGCTCACCTTCCCTTTCTGAACACTGTGTGGAGTCAATTCGCTTGCCGACACGCGAGGTCCTTGGTCGCCTCTTCCCGATCTGTGGGTAGGTTGACACTGGCTGAGTAGACCGCCTCGGGCGCGTGGTCACTATCCGTGCCGTTGCGTCCGCAGGACGCCCGGCCCCGCCGCAGGCGGGGACCCTC
>CAYWBK010000665.1:0-2663 GCA_964455745.1 uncultured Armatimonadia bacterium | reverse complement strand
CTTCGTCGCCCGGAGGACTCCGCCCTCTCTTCAGGGAACCTGCGCCCAACGCTCGCCCCGACGCCACGGCAACGAGGAGCCCCCCATGCCCGTTTCGGTCAAACTCGGCTTTGTGCCCTCATATCGGTTCCGGTGGACGGAATGGACTCAGAAGATGCGCGATGACAGCATTCGCGCTTTCGCGAGCCTGCCGGGGGTGCAGGTCATCGCCCCGCGGGTCGCCCCGGAAGACGCCGCCCCCGACCCGGACAGCGGCGCAACCCGCTTCGGCGCGGCCCAGAACCTCGACGAGGCGGAGGCGGTCGCCGCGTACTTCGCGCGCGAGGGCGTGGACGGCCTCGTCCTGTGCCCCACCGATTTCGGCGATGAGCGCTCGGCGGCCAAGATCGCCGAAAAACTTGGGGTGCCGGTGCTGCTGTATGCCACAAAGGAGCCGCCAACTGTGCCGGACCCGGGTATGGGTCGCGTGTCGGATTCCTACTGCGGCAACCTGTCAATGGCTGCCGGATTGCACCGCCGCCGCATCCCGTTCCGCTTCGCCGGCGTATTCTTCCCGGATGAACCGGGGTTCCTCGCCGAGGTCGAGGCTTTCGCGCGTGCGGCAGCGGTCGTGAAAGGCCTGCGCAACGCCCGTATCGGCCAGATCGGAGTGCGCCCGCCGACCTTCGAGACGGTTGCCTTCGACGAGGTCGCGATGGCCCGCAAGTTCGGCCAGAACGTGATCTGCGCGAACCTCGATGACCTCATCGCCGAGGCCCGCGCGCTGTCCGACGACGACCCCGCGGTGCAGGACATCCTCGCCGACATCCGGCTTACCGTGCCGACGATCACCGTCGCCGACGACTACCTCCTGCAGGCCGCGAAGTTAGAGGCTGCCCTCGCCGGTTTCTGGAGCCGCTCGCGGCTTTCGGCCCTCGCGATGCAATGCTGGCCGAGCATCCAGCGCGAGTGGGGCATCTCGTTGTGCGCGCTGTTCGGCCGTCTTACCCAAAGGCATAGGCTCACCGCCTGCGAAACCGACATCCTTGGCGCGGTGTCGATGTTGGCCCAATACCAGGCGGCGCTCGGGCAAACCCTCCCGCATTTCATCGACTGGACGATCCAGCACCGCGAGCATCCGAATCGCCTTTTAGCCTGGCACTGCGGCAACGCGCCGACGTGCCTTGCCCGCGACTCCGGCGAGATCGCCCTGCGCTCACGCCGCGACATGACCGGCGAAGTTCCCGTGCACGAGGGCGACCCGATGGCCGGCCTGTGCCAGTTCCAACTCAAGCCCGGTCCGGTCACGTTCTGCCGCCTCGCCGAGTACGATGGCGAGTGGAAAATGCTCATCGCGCGCGGGGAGATCGTCCCCTCCGACGAGACCCTCGCGGGCACCTGGGCCTGGGTTGAGGTCAGCGACCACGCCCATCTGTACCGGACTCTCGTCGAGGAGGGCTTCATCCACCACGCCAGTATGATCCACGGCGACCAGTCCGCCGCCCTGGCGCAGGCCTGCAAGTTCCTCGACATCAAGCCGGTCATAGTGGAGTAGCACGCGGCGCGCCCTGTCACCCCGCCACCGGTGGCCCCGACAATCCTGTCGGGGCAGGCCCCTGCCGTTTGCCTCTCCCCTCCCGGAACGGGAGGGGTGGACCGCCGCAGGCGGGACGGGGTAGGGCCGTATAGGACTCGACAATGCCACAACTCGACATCATCGGCCTCGGCATGTCCACCCTGGATGTGCTCATGCGATTGGACGACATGCCGACCTGGGATACCCCGCGCGGCATCACCGACTTCGGCCTCGACGGCGGCGGGCCGGTCGCGACCGCCTGCGTCGCCGCCTCGCGCCTCGGGGCGAGGGTGGGCTATGTGGGCACGGCGGGCAACGACATCGTAGGCGACCTGAAGACACGCTTCATGGCCGAGTACGGCATCGATCTGAGCCGCCTGATCGTGCTTCCTCAGCCCGAGTCGCAAGTCGTGTGCGTCTATGTGCACGAGGGCAGCGGGGAGAGGGTCTTCTCCGGTCTGAAGCGCTTCGGCGAGACGCGCCTTTCGCCCAATGCCCTCGATCGCGAGTACATCACCTCCGCGCGGTTCCTGCACCTCGACGGCTTCTACCCCGAATGCGCGCTGCAGGCGGCGAAGTGGGTGCGCGAGGCCGGCGGCACGGTCAGCATCGACTGCGGACGCACCGACGGCCGCTCGGTGTCAGACCGCACCGTCGAGCTTCTCGCCCATGTGGACGTGCTCGTCTCCGGCGCAGGCTTCTGTCGCGCGCTGACGGGGCATGAGGACATCTGCGCCGCAGGGGAGGAGGCCCTAGCCTTCGGCCCGCGCATCGTGGTCGAGACCCACGGCGAGGCCGGCAGCTTCACCTTCACCCGCGACGAGCAGTTCCACACTCCCGCCTTCGAGGTGGAGGTGCTCGACACCACCGGCGCGGGCGATGTCTTCCACGGGGCCTATCTGGTGGGGCTGCTGCGTGGATGGGATGTGCGGCTGAGTGCGCAGTTCGCCGCCGCCGTCGCAGCACTGAAATGCGCAAAGCTGGGGGGCAGGAAGGGAATCCCTGGCATAGCGGAGGCGCTGGAGTTCCTGCGGCGGAAGGCTAACGGCGGATAACCACAGACTCATTTTCCGCACATTGACAATTGGTGTTTCGGATGGGTTGAGCG
>CAYWBK010000664.1:0-2668 GCA_964455745.1 uncultured Armatimonadia bacterium | reverse complement strand
GATTGTCGGGGCCACGATCGGGCCCACATTCGCTGTCGTTGCCGTTTCCCCCCTCCCTAAGCGCTCGCAGAGCGCGAGGGAGGGGGGCAGGGGGTAGGCGCCGTAGAACCCAAAGAGAGCCAGGATCACTATGACCCTGGCTCTCCTCAGTAATCACCCTGTTGGGGCTGCTTCTCTTACATGTCGTAGTCGCCGCCGCCCGGCATGGCCGGTTTGTCCTTCTCCGGTGCGTCTGCAACCAATGCCTCGGTGGTGAGCACCAGCGAAGCGATGGAAGCGGCGTTCTCCAGGGCGCTGCGGACAACCTTGGCCGGGTCGGTGATACCGGCCTTCATCAGATCGCCGTACTTGCCGGTGCGAGCATCATAGCCGTAGTTCGTCTCGGCCTCGGCCAGTACCCGACTGAGCACGACGCTGCCCTCCTGGCCGGCGTTGGATGCGATCTGGCGCAGCGGCTCGGTGGTCGCGCGCTGGACGATCTTGATGCCGACGAGTTCGTCGCCCTCGGCCTTCAGCTTGTCGAGCGCAACCGACGCGCGGGCGAGCGTGACGCCGCCGCCGGGAACGATGCCCTCTTCGAGACCCGAACGGGCCGACGACAGGGCGTCCTCGAAGCGGTGCTTGAGTTCCTTCAGTTCGGTCTCAGTCGCCGCGCCGACCTTGATGACCGCAACGCCGCCGGCGAGCTTCGCCAGGCGCTCTTCGAGCTTCTCGCGGTCGTAGTTGGACTCGGTGGTGTCGATTTCCTTGCGAATCTGCAGGACGCGGCCGTTGATGGCCTCCTGCGTGCCCAAGCCCTCGACGATCGTGGTCTTGTCCTTGGAGACGGTCACGCGAGCCGCGCGGCCAAGCATCCCCAGTTCGATGTTGTCGAGCTTGATGCCGAGGTCCTCGGAGATGAAGGTGCCCGCGGTGAGGACTGCGAGGTCTTCGAGGTTGCGCTTGCGGCGGTCGCCGAAACCCGGGGCCTTGACGGCACAGGAGCGGACGCTGCCGCGCATCTTGTTGACGACCATTGTGGCGAGCGCCTCGGCCTCGACGTCTTCCGCAATGACCAGGAGCGGACGTCCGGCCTGGGCGATCAATTCGAGCACCGGGACGATATCCGCCGCGGCCGAGATCTTCTTCTCATAGATGAGGATGTACGGCTCTTCGAGCACGCACTCCATAGCCTCTCCCTCGGTCACGAAGTACGGGGAGATGTAGCCCTTGTCGAACTGCATGCCTTCGACGATGTCGATTTCGGTCTTACCGACCTTCGACTCTTCGACGGTGATGACGCCGTCTTTGCCGACCTTATCCATTGCGTCGGCGATGAGGCTGCCGATCTCGGGATCGTTACCGGCGATGCCCGCGACCTGGGCGATGTGCTCGCGGCCCTCGAGCGGGGTGGAGAGCTTCTTGATCTGCGCGACAATGTTCTCGACGGCCTTGTCGATCCCGCGCTTGATGAGCATCGGGTTGCTGCCCGCCGCGACGCTGCGCAGACCGGCGTTCACGATGCCCTGGGCGAGGACCGTGGCGGTGGTGGTGCCGTCGCCGGTGTCGTCATTGGTCTTGGACGCAACTTCCTTGCAAAGCTGCGCGCCCATGTTCTCGTAGTTGTCCTCGAGTTCGACTTCCTTGGCCACGGTCACGCCGTCCTTGGTGATCGTCGGCGCGCCCCACTTCTTCTCGAGCACGACATTGCGGCCCTTGGGGCCGAGCGTCACCTTCACAGCGTTTGCGACCTTATCAACGCCACGCTGAAGCGCCAGACGGGCCTCTTCATCGAAAGCTAGCATCTTGGCCATGACTCATGCCTCCTCTTTAGTTGGCAGTATGGACCCCCGCAGGGGCCTTGCGCGGCAGCCTGAGCCACCGCCGGTGAGCGGGCACAGGCTCGCGAGACGGGCGTAAGAGCCCGCCGGTCCTACGCCTTGATCGCGAGCAGAGAACTCTGGTCGATGAGCAGGAACTCTTTGCCCTCGACCTTGATCTCGGTGCCGCCGTACTGCTGGTAGACCACTACGTCGCCGACCTTGACCTGCATCGGCTCGCGTTCGCCGTTCTCCATGATCTTGCCGGGGCCTGCCGCGATGATCTTGCCCTCGCGCGGCTTCTCCTGTGCTTTCTCGGGCAGGATGATCCCGCCGGCGCTCTTGGCTTCCGCCTCGGACGGTTCCACCAACACACGCGATCCCAACGGTTGGAGCATGCGCACAACACCACCTTCGGTCGTTGTTTGGAGTTTGTGGTGCAGCCCGGCGGGGAGCGTCGAAGGGCTTCCCCCGCCTGAGCCTGTTAGGCTGTTAGCACTCGATGGACTGGAGTGCTAACGAGTGTGATTGTAACGTTCGGGAGGGGGGTTGTCAATAGGCAGCGGAGAGCGCTTGCGTGGCGGGCTGCGAAACTCTGGAACGGAGGAAACGGCGACCTCCCCCATCGGCCGCTCGGCGGTCAGGCCTCTCCGACCCGCGCACTGCGCGGCACGGCGAAGAATGGACAAGGATAACGGCGCTGCGCCGTGCTCCCCCTCTCCGCTTGCGGCTATGCTTTACCCACATTTCCGCGCGTGGGACGCAATGATCTGGTTCGTGCCGTTGCTGTCAGACCCCGAAGGGGTCGTCGGAATTTAGCCGGGGGCGCAAGCCCCCGGATTCCCGGCCCCACATAGCCCGCAAGCCCC
>CAYWBK010000663.1:0-2695 GCA_964455745.1 uncultured Armatimonadia bacterium | reverse complement strand
GAGAACAACATTCATCTCTCAGGAGCGCCCGACTTCCCAGACTACCACAGAGAACACAGAGAACGGCAACGTCCCTTAACGCCTATCGGGGGCGGGCGGGCCGCTTCCCTGCCGTTCTCTGTGCCCTCTGTGTCTCCGTGGTTTAATGCCGTTTGCGCTTCATCTTGCGATACGGTCAGCCTCTGACAAGATCTCGGGCGCTTCGTCTGCCGGTTGCCAAAACGGCATAATAATGGTATGTAATCGGCGGGCGGACCCCCCACCCGCAAGTCCACGGCGGCTGTTCGCGGATTGCGGGCATTCTCGCCCACCCGCGCGCTTGGACGCGGGGGGGGAAAACGGCGAGCTTGGCGAAATGGACGATACAGGAAGAGCAACGGCGCGGAGAAATGGTCGCGACGCCGTCATCCCGGAAGACGATGAGACAAGAGCGACGCTGCTGTGCCGGCTCGGGTCGAAGTCTTTGCCCGCCACGATGCCGGGTGATCGCGATAGGTTCAACCGGAGCGGCGCATTTCAAAGTTGAGCGAAATTCTACTAAAGCTTGACGTGTCATTGAGCGGCGTTGTATTCTTAAATGGGCGCGCGCTTGCGCCGCCTGGGACCTCTGGCTATCATCGGATTCGCAGATGGACAATCGCGTCGGACAATTCGATTCAGCGCTCTGCCGCGAGCCCGAATCGCTCGCCGAACAGTTCAGGCTGATGACCACCGGGCTGGCGCAGTTTGGCGGCCCGGCTTTGTTCGTCAACGGGCGAGCCGAGGTCGTGTGGCTCAACTCGGCTGCGCGCGACCTGCTGGGCATCACCGACTGCCTGGCCGCCGCCGAGCCGCTGAGTCAGTGCATAGCGCCGGTGTCCGGTGAGACGTGGTGCGATGCCCTGGCGCTTCCGCCCCCGGTCGTCGTTCGTGCCCGGCCGCTGCGTGCGCACGATTCGCAATCGGAGATCTCCGTCATCCTGCTTCCTGCCGGCGCTTTACGCCTCGCGCTGCTCTCGTCGCTCGGCGGCGCGGCCCCGCGTTCCGGCCTGGACGACTCCCAGTCCGCACGCTTCGCCCAGCTTCTCGATGCGGTGTCGCACGAGCTGCGCAATCCCCTCACGCCGATCGTGGGCATGAGCGAGATGCTGCTCGAGGGAGACCTGGGCACGCTCACCGGACCACAGCAGAAGCTTTTGCATCACGTCCACCACGCGGCTTCACGGCTGACAGCCGCCCTCGATGGGCTTCTCGATCTGTCTCGTCTGTACGCTCACCGGCGCGAGATTGAACGCGTCCCCATTCACGTTCGATTCTGCCTCGAGCGCGTGGGCGATCTCCTACGGGCCCGGCCCCAGCTTCACCTCTACACACTCACGGTCGATGTGCCCCAGCCGGACCTGCAGTGCGTGACCGACCCTCGGCTGCTTGAGAGAACACTCGTCGAGCTTGTCGAGTACGTCCTGCGCAGGGCGAAGCCCGGCAACTGCTACTGTCTGCGTGCAGACCCCGAGGATACGGGGCTGGTGATCTCTCTTGTGGACCTCGCGGCGAACGGGCATGACAGGCTCGATGCCGAGGATTCGGACGCAGACGCCTTTTTCGGCTCGGCCGTCGCCCACGAATTGGGTTACATTCTGGGGCTTGGCATCAGCACATCGACTGCCGAGGGAACTTCGCGCGTACTCCGGGTGTCCGTACCCGCAACGATGTAACCCCCGCGCCCCATCTACGCGTGCAATAGGCGTCATGCGCTCGCGTGCCTCGGGCGCTGCACTAAGGAGCTGTTCAGTATATGGTGCAACGACAGATCCTCGTCATCGAGGACGATCCGTCTGCGGCGGAGACGGTGCGGGTGAAACTCGAGGTCGAGGGCTTCAGTGTCGCGGTCGCCGACACGGGCGAGAAGGGCATCGAGATGGCCCGGGCACATGCACCGGATCTGGTCATCCTCGATTGGATGCTGCCCGATATGGAGGGCCCGGCTGTCTGCCAGGTGCTGCGGGGGCTCTGCCGCGCGCCCATCATCATGCTTACAGCGAAAGCCGACGAGATCGACCGCGTTGTGGGCCTGGAGGTCGGAGCCGACGACTACGTCACCAAGCCGTTCGGACCGAAGGAACTTGCCGCGAGGGTTCGCGCCCAGTTGCGGAGGCGGGATTTCAACACACGCAGATCTCAGACGGCCAAGGTCTCGGCCGCCGGGATCGAGATCGACCCGCAGCGCATGGAAGTCACGGTGGATGGGCAGGAAGTGAGCCTGACTCCAACAGAATTTCGGCTGCTCGAGCTGATGGTCCGGCACCCGGGCCGCATCTTCAGCGCACAGCAGCTTCTGCAGGAGGTATGGGGGGAGGACGAGCATTCGGTGAACCTCGTCGAGGCCCACATGTCGAAGCTTCGCCGGAAGGTGGAAAGCAACCCCCACCATCCCGGCAAGCTCAAGACGATTCGCTCGCAGGGGTACTGGATCGTCGAGAAGTAGCGGGTGAATCGCGCGATGGTGCCGGGGGATGCACGGCGGTTGACCACAGTCGTCATGCCGGTTTCCGGCACTCTGGAACGATGAAAACGGCCCTACCCCGTCCCGCCTGCGGCGGGCCACCCCTCCCGTTCCGGGAGGGGAGAGGCAAACGGCGATTCTCGCGCAGTAGGGGACTACTGCTGTTCTCCCCTCTCCGCTGTGCCGCGCTCTGCGCGGCCCGGAGAGGACGTG
>CAYWBK010000662.1:0-2705 GCA_964455745.1 uncultured Armatimonadia bacterium | reverse complement strand
CCCTTCGGGCCTTTTGGGGCAACGGCCCGTGATTCGCACGCAAGATGTGGGTAAAACATAGCCACGAGTGGAGAGGGGTCGGGGGTGAGGTCGCCTCCCATCTGGCAGGTCTTCCCCTCTCGCGCCACGAACACACGCGCCTGTCGCCCTGCAAAGACCGCAAGCGACGGCCTTCCATCCGCCTCACATCGGAGACTCCGGTATGCACCGCTTCAGCCTTACGCTCGTGTGCACTATCATCCTGCTCACTATCGCCCTGGAGGGAATCATGGCAGCTCCCGATACACCGAGCGGGGCCTCGATGGCCTCGCGCGTTGACTTCTCGTACGCCTTCGCCACACCACACCGCGTCACCGCCGGTCGGCCCGAGAACCGCGACCGCACCCTGCTGGACTTGCAGCCCGGCTTCCTGCGCATGGCCTGGACCTACGACGACCTGCGTGGCTACCCGCTCGCCTCCTTCAAGACCCCGCCCACAAGTTGGGACTTCCATCTCACCCCGCAACTCGATGGCAAGGGCTTCGACAAGACCGCCTGGACCCGGCCGCAGGGCTGGCTCCCCGGCGTTGTGAACACCTATGAGACCCCCGGAGCGAAGGCCTCACTGGAGGTCCTGGGCGGGCAGACCGCGGCGCTCGTCCGCGTGCAGGCGACGAACACTGACAGCAAGGCCCACCAGTTCGTCCTGCGCTGTGAATCGGCGGGCTGGGGCGAGAACCCGGCGTGGGTGTCGCCGGGCGAGGTGCCGGGAGACAACATCGTCGCCGGCTGGGCGGAGCGCGCGGACCGCGTGCTCATGTTCGGCATCGGGGCCGACGCCTGGACCCTCCGCCCGGATGGCCGCTCCGCCGCGCCGAAGGTCTTCGAGCTTGTCTGGAACCTCAAGGCCGGCGAGACGCGGGAGGGATGGGTCGTGCGCCCATACCGGGCGTATGCCGCCGATCTGCCCGCGCTTCGCAAGCACGATTGGGCCGCCGAGCGTCAGGCCGGCATCGCCGAGTGGCAGACGCTCTTCGACCGCACCTTCCCGGTCGAGATCCCGGACCCCGGCGTCACGAATGCGTGGAAGGCGTGCTTTGCAGACCTGTTCATCATGCGCGAGCCGGTGGCGCAGGGGTACATGGCCGGAGTGCCGGGCACCGAGTGCTACCGCGCGCCAAACGCCTTCGAGGCCGCGATCGTCGCCATCGCCATCGACCAGGCCGGGCTGTCGAAGGAGGCCGCCAATGGCTACAGGATGTGCTGGGACATGCAGGAGCCGGACGGCAACTGGGACGATCCCCGGGGCTGGGGGCACCTCATGTGGGGCGGCGCGGGCTTCAAGTCGTGGGCGGCGATGGAGCACTACCGCATCACCGGCGATCGCCAGTTCCTCGCCCGCATGTATCCCCGGATGCTCGCCAGTTCCCGCTGGCAGGAGCAGCAGCGCAAGCGCACACGCGTGAAGCAGGGCGGCGAGCGTCCGCTGACTTATGGCCTCATGCCCCGTGGGATGGGCGACTGCGGCCTGATGGACGACGGCGACCTGTACGGCGTGTTCATCCCGCACAACATCTGGGCCGTGTATGCCGACCATCTCGCTCTGGAGGCCGCCACGATCCTCGGCCAGGCCGAAGATGCCAGGGAACTCAAGCGCATCTATGACACCGGCCGTAAGGACCTCCTGGCGGCGATGGACCGTGGCGCGATCCAGGAGAGCGGCTATCGCTGGATCCCCGGCGTGCCGGGCAAGACCTCCGGCAGCCGCTGGGGCGTACTCAATGCGCTCACGCCCACGGGCCTTCTCCCGGCGGATCACGAACTCATCACCGGGACGCTCAGGCAGATCGAGGGGCACATCAGCAAGGGCGGGATGCCGATTCACACCGGCTGGCTGGCGGATGGCATGTGGGTCGCGATTACGCTCGACAACATCGCCGAGGCCCAATTGGCGCGCGGAAACGGCGACGCCGCCGCGACCTACCTGTATGCGACGCTCAATCACGCCACGCCGCTTTACACTTGGTGCGAGGAGCGCGGGCAGGAGCCCGGCACAACCACCTGCACCGGCGATCGCCAGCACCTGTGGACCCCGGTCGCGGTCGTCCGTTGCATCCGCGACTGCCTCGTCCGCGAGGACGGCGACACGCTGCAATTGGCGCTGGGCGCCCCGCGCGAGTGGCTCGGCTCCGGCCAGCCGGTAGGCGTTACCAAGGCCCCGACGCACTTCGGGCCGGTGTCATATCGGCTCCAGTACGACGCCGCAAAGTCGCACATTACCGGCGAGGTGACCTTCCCGAAGCGTGGCGCGACGGCGGTGACGCTGTATGTGCGCCTCCCGAACGGGCTGCGCATCGCCTCCGTCGATCCCGCCTCCGGGGCCGAGTTGGTGGCCGATCAGGGAGCTTTGCGCTGGTCCAGCCCGAAGGGCACGGTGCGGTTCGAGGTGCTGGTGAAGTGAGGAGTTGACCGCGTGAGGACCGCGCACCGGGTTGTGGGGCGGACCAACGACTTCGACCACGAAGACACGAGGACACGAAACGGCACGCAGGTCCCGGCAGGAGGGTTCTCTAGCCGTTTAGTGCCCTCGTGTCTTCGTGGTTATTATTGCTCCTGTTCCTGTTACGCCGGACAGGGGTGAGGCAGCGTCACTGTCCTCTACGGCACTTCCGTGTGCGTGACAGGTAGATCGGGATTCGGGTAGGTCGGATATGGCGGGCTGTGCG
>CAYWBK010000661.1:0-2711 GCA_964455745.1 uncultured Armatimonadia bacterium | reverse complement strand
GGAAAGCCCTTCATCACCTCCTCCAGAAGCGGTCGCGCACGCTCGGGCTGTTTTGCGTTGTAGTAATGGACGGCCAGAAGGTAGACGGCATTCGCTGTCGTATCCGCTTTTGGGTCGCCGGCCCGCATGTCGGCCACCAGCGACTCCGCCTTCGCGTCATCCTTGGCGGCGAGGTATCGGCCGAGCAGCAGAAGCTGCAGCTTCGCTCGGTTCGGGAGGTCGGCTTTGGAGTGGATGAGCGTCTCCAGCCTCCTCGTGTCGGCCATTGTGTCTTTGGCCCCGAACGTGAGCCGGTACTGGTCGTCAGCGGTCAGGCCGGCATTCCCCACGAGCGCGACCAGCCTCTCATCGGCGATGCCCGCCAGAGGCAGGCGGTAGTTCTGATATTGCTGTGAGGTCTTGCGGTAGAACTCGGCGAGTTGGTCGCCGTGCAGCACCGCCGTCGCGGCCTGCAGGTAGTCCTCGAAGACGCTTTTCATCATCGGCCAGGGAACGACGGTGGGTGCGGGCATCGGCGCCCGAACGACGGTCATCTGGCGGAACATATCGACAGCGCCCTTCAGGTACTTGAACCGCGCGTCGGGTTGGCCGGTCAGCATTTGCTCCCTCTCTTCCACCGCCCACATTGCCGGACCGTACCGCCTGGCCTTCAGTTCCGCTGCGGTGAAGGCATCGAGGAAACTCGCCGGCTCGCTTCCGTCACGCGCGCGGCACGACCGAACCGCCGCGCGGAATGCGGCCCGCTCGTCCGGCGGCGACAGGTGACGCTCACGCTCGGTCTGCCAGCTCGCCCAGGCTACATCCGACCCGGCCGCCGGCGGCTGGGTTGCCTTTGGTTGCAGCGAGTCCAGGAACACGCCCGACAGGAGCACGTTCATGCTCAGGTCACGGGCGATGAGGACCCTCAGCTTTGCGGGGCCTGCCACGGCGAACTGCTTGTAGACGCCGTTGACGAACCAGCGGACCTCGGTGCCCGCCTGATGCCTGCCCGCGTCGTCGTATACCGACACCGTGTAGACGCGGTCCGGCTCGTAGTAGCAGTGGTCGTTCACGAAGTACAGGCTGAGGCGGTGCTCGCCCGCCGGTACGGACACGTCGAGCCACAGGTCGGGCCCTTGGCCGCGAGGGTAGGCCTCGCCCCGGTCGTCCCAGTTGGCCGGTCGGCGCACACGTGACACCGGGTTGTAGAGTGTGGCCGGGTGGTCGTCGGTCCCGGTCGAGACCCACTTCTTGGCGGGCTCCTTCGGATTGCCCGTACTCGGCGTGACCGTCAATCCCTCACCGCCGGAGATGTTGTCCGGGGCCTGTTGCGCGCACAGAACGAACGCCTCACTGCCATAGTAAGTGTACCAATCCCCCTGCGTGGCGCGGTCCTCGCCGAGGTAACGGACGCTCACCGCATCCGCTCGTGCACTACCGGCTTTGGAACCGCCTTTCGCTATTGCCCCTCCCGGCACCGGGCGAGGCAAAGTCGCGCTTGCGGTTACAGGGCGCGGTTTGCGCGCCGCGAACGCCGCCTCATCCGCAATCTCCGCGCATTTCGACCCCTCCACCGCCTTGTACCCGGCGACGGCCTCCTGCCAGTGCCCGGTGACCTCCAGGCACCGCGCGCGCCGGAACGCCGCCCAATCTCGCAGGCGCAAGTCGGCGCACCGCGAGACCACGCGGGAGAACCCCGCCAGCGCGGCGTCGTAGTGGCCCTCGGAGAAAGCCAATTCGTCCAGGCCCACCTCGGCGTGGTCGCGAACCGGCCCCTCAGCCCGGGCCACATCGTCGAAGAACTGCCGGGCTCCCGCCGCCCCCTCGTACCGCCCGGCCTGGTGCAGCCACTGCGCCGCGGCGAGGACGGCAATTGGCTCCAGCAGGCTCCCGGCTTGCTCTCCGGCGATCTGCAGCAGCCCCCGCGCACAGGCCTCCGGGTCGCCCCCGGTGCCCCGGCGCTCCGCCTCCCGCCATGCGCGGACCAATTCCGCCACCTGCGCCTGGGTGAGTGGCGCGCGGCCTCGCCGGGCGGAGTCGACCTCCGCCACCAGGCCGATGGCCTCGGTGAGCAGCTTCTCGTCGGTCACGGTGGCGATGCGGTCGAGGAGCGGCTGGTTGTCGGGCAGTAGGGTGGTGAAGGGGGCGGTGTGCTCGCCCGAGGCGTCGAACACGCTAATGAGGTAGTGCAGCGTCCGGGCGTCGATCTGCGGCGGCGAAGCCCGACCGGCGACACTCTCGGGCGCACGCTCGCCGGGAGCCCGCAGGTACACCGCACCGCCGGAGAGCTGTCCCTCGGCGAGCGCCAGGCGCACCCCCTGTGCGGCGAGCCGCAGCGCCGCGGCCTTGGCCTCAGGCGTGGGCGGCCAGCAGGCGGCAGCGTCCTCGAGCAGCGCCGCGCCCCGTCGCGCGTCCGGCAACGCGGCGGCTACACCGGCGATTCGGGTGCGGATCGTGGCCGCAAGGTCCGCCGCCAGGCGGTTGTCGAGATACCCCGCCACCTGATCGGGCGCGACGGCCCCCGCGGCCGGCGTCGGCGCTCTCAACGCCCCCGCAAGCGCGGCAAGCGCCTGCCGGTAGCGGGCGAGGGCATCATCGAGCTTCCCGGCGGCGCGAAGGGTATCGCCCTCCGCGAGAAGCATGCGGGCGGTGTCGAAGGCGGTGGGTGGCTTGGGCGGGACTTGAGCTTGCTGGGGCGGCGGGGCAACGGCAGGAGGGACGGGAGCTTGGGC
>CAYWBK010000660.1:0-2712 GCA_964455745.1 uncultured Armatimonadia bacterium | reverse complement strand
CATCGTTCCAGAGTGCCGGAAACCGGCATGACGACTGTGGTCAATCGCCGTCCATGAGACTATAGCGAGGTCTAATCATGTCCGCTTATACGCTCCTCAAAGAACGCCTGGCCCGTGGCGACGTCTGCTTCGGGCCGTTCATGAAACTCTCCGACCCTGCCGCTGTCGAGGTCTTCGCGCTGGCCGGTTTCGACCATGTCATCATCGACATGGAGCATGGACCGCTGTCCGTTGAGACCGCGCAGAATCTCGTCCGCGCCGCGCAGCTTCGGGGCATCGCGCCGATTGCCCGCGTTCCGCGCAATGACGCCTCGGACATCCTGCGCGTGCTGGACATCGGGGCGGAGGGCGTGCATATCCCCCAGGTCGGCACGGCGGACGATGCGCGAGCGGCGGTTGAGGCCTGCTACTTCCACCCGGCGGGCAAACGCGGAGTGTGCCGCTTCGTGCGGGCAGCGGATTACACCGGCAAGCCCGCGCAGGAGCATTTCGCCGACGCGAACCGCCGCACACTGCCAGTGCTGCACATCGAGGGCAAGGAGGGCATCGAGAACCTCCCGGAGATTCTCGACGTGCCCGGAATCGGCGTCGTGTTCATCGGGCCCTACGACCTGTCGCAATCCTGCGGGGTGCCGGGGCAGGTGCAGCATCCGGAGGTGGTCGAGCGGATGCGGCACGCGGTCGGGCTGGCGCGGGGGAGAGACGTCGTGGTCGGCACCTTCATCGAGAGCGCTGAGGGGGCGCGTTTGTGGGCGTGCGTCGGGGTGCAGTACCTGTGCTACTCAGTGGATGTGGGGATACTCATGGACGCAGCGAAATGCGCAGTGGAGGGGCTGCGGGGGGCCGTGTGAGGGATGAGGCTCGCACAACAGGGAATCGCGAAGAGACTCGTCGGGAGGGAAAGCCTATGCCACACGAGTACCGCATCAAGCGAGCACTGCCGAAGGGCACGCGCGACCAGCGCGAGGGCGTGACTGCGATGGTCGCCAACTGGATTCACGCTCTCTACGATATTCCGTGGCTATACAACCTTTCCTATGTCCTTTGGATCGGACACGGTCTGGGCGGCTCTTTCGTCCTGATGGCGGCGTTGAACCAGCCATCGCCGAAAATGGCGGAATTGGCGGCGGCAGGCATGATTATGGTCTTCGGCGCGCTCTCGATCATCCTGTCGAGGCCCCTCGCCGAGGCCCGCAACGACATGCCGATGCTCTACCGTGTCTGGGACGAGGGCTACATGGGGTTCGTCGACTACGCGCCCTGGTGGTTCCGCTTCACGGGAAGTTTCGGGGTCGGGTTCGCAATCGGGCTGCTGTCGTGGGTGGTGATCCCGAACCTCACCGCCGCGATCATCGTGGGGCTTGTCGGCGGAGTGGCGGTGTGGGTCTGGACGTGGTCCCTGTTCCCGGACATGGATGAGTAGGGGCGAAGGGAACGCTGAACGGTGAACGCTGAACGGTGAACGCTGAACTGAACGGCGAACGAACGGCGAACGAACGGCAAACAACGACCAAATTGCGGCACCGTGCCCGGCATCCGAGGGGGCTCTCATGCCTCACGAACTGCACCGTCGTCCAGAATCACACGACGAACGGACAGCGCCTCGGCGCACGGCGCCACCGATGATCGCTGCCGCCACCGAGCTTTGCGCGCGGTGGATGGCAGCGCTCAGCAACGTCTCATGGTCGGACTGCGTGACCTGCCCGTTGTGGCTCGCCTCAGGCGTCGCTCTGGGGTTCTGCTCCGCGACCACAGAGCAGTGGCCGCCCCCTCTGCCCGAGCGAATGGCAGAGGTCTGCTGCGCCTTCCTCTTCGGAGTGCTGTCGATTATCGAATCGCGGCCCGAGACGTATGGCCGGCGACTCGCGGGATGGGTAGCCTGGTTTGTGCTCACGCCACGACGCTGGGTGGCAGCCTACGATGACGTGGATTGGGC
Organism: uncultured Armatimonadia bacterium; assembly: GCA_964455745.1. Taxonomy (GTDB): domain Bacteria; phylum Armatimonadota; class Zipacnadia; order Zipacnadales; family CAYWBK01; genus CAYWBK01. Next base: position 776 of record CAYWBK010000660.1, on the reverse strand, counting down.
TGCCTTCGGCCCGGGCCTCTTGCGTTTCGCCGGAAGCGCCAGCGTCGGCTTCGGCGTCGGCCTGATCTCGTGGAGCCTAACCCCGAGCGTTACAGCCGCGTTCGTTGTCGGCCTCGTCGTGGCCGTGTGCCTGTGGGTCTGGACACTTTACCTGTTCCCGGACATGGATGACTAGACGTCGTGCCGTGGCCGTTCCCAGCATCCAGCATCAAGTATCCAGCATCCGCCTCTCTACCAATCCGCCAGCGACCCGTCTTCGTGCCACAGTCGCGGATTCTCCCATGCGCCATCGTATAGCTTCGCCATGACGGCCTCCTCATCCACCTCGATCCCCAGACCCGGGCCCTCGGGCACGCGGATGTAGCCGGCCTCGTTGACGAACGGGGTCTTCAGGTAGCCCTCGCCGAGGCACACTTGCTCCTGGCACAGGAAGTTCGGGGCGCAGGCGTCGACCTGTAGGCAGGCGGCGAGCGCGATTGGGCCCAGGGGGCAGTGGGGGGCGATGCTCGCGAAGTACGTCTCGGCCATCGAGGCGATCTTGCGCACCTCGGAGATGCCGCCGGCGTGCGACAGATCCGGCTGCAGTATCACCGCGGCACCCTTCTCCAGCACCTCGCGGAACCCGAAGCGCGTGAACAATCGTTCGCCGGTGGCGATGGGGATGCTGGTGCTGCGGGCCACGGCGACGAGGGCGTCGACGTTCTCGGGGAGGACCGGCTCTTCGATGAACATCGGGTACAGCGGCTCGAGCGCCTTCGCGAGGCGGATCGACATCG
>CAYWBK010000659.1:0-2735 GCA_964455745.1 uncultured Armatimonadia bacterium | reverse complement strand
CCCCCCGGCCCCCTCCCTTGTAGGGAGGGGGAAACGGCTACGGCTCCTACCCCCCGGCCCCCTCCCTCGTAGGGAGGGGGAGACGGCTACGGCTCCTACCCCCCGGCCCCCTCCCTCGTAGGGAGGGGGAGACGGCTACGGCCCCCTACCCCCCGGCCCCCTCCCTTGTAGGGAGGGGGAAACGGCTACGGCTCCTACCCCCCATCGTAGGGAGGGGGAAACGGCTACGGCCCCTACCCCCCGGCCCCCTCCCTTGTAGGGAGGGGGAGACGGCTACGGCAAACGACAGACGGCCAGGACAAACGGCCACGGCAAACGGCGAACGACAACTTCAAACGGCTGGCGGGCAAGACACCCGCCCCACGCGATGCGCTACAAGGGGCCCTGTTTGTGACATCTCCGCTCGAACTGATCGCTACCTGCACCTTCGGCCTGGAGTCCATCGTGGCCGCGGAATTGCGGGCGCTGGGGTATGAGGACTTGCAGGTGGAGCGCGGACGAGTGCGGTTCGCGGGGCCGGCTGGCGCGATCTGCCGGGCGAACCTTTGGCTGCGGTGCGCGGATCGAGTGCTGCTTCAGGTGGGGCAATTCCCCGCCCGCAGTTTCGACGAACTGTATGACCAGGCGAACGCGTTGCCGTGGGCGGACTGGCTGTCCGAGGACGCGCTGTTCCCGGTGATCGGCAAGTCGGTGCAGTCGCAGCTTTCATCCGTCCCGGCCTGCCAGGGGATTGTGAAGAAAGCGGTGGTGGATGCGCTGTCGGGAAGATACGGGCGGACGCAGTTCGAGGAGACGGGGGCGCGACACCGGATACAGGTGGCGCTGTTGAAGGACACGGCAACACTGACCCTGGACACTTCGGGGGATGGCCTGCACCGACGCGGCTATCGGGATGTCTCGGCTCCGGCCCCCCTGCGCGAGACCCTGGCGGCGGCGATGGTCTACCTGAGCCATTGGAAGCCGGAGTTCATCCTCGCCGACCCCTGCTGCGGGTCGGGGACGATCCCCATTGAGGCGGCCATGATCGGGCGCAACATCGCGCCCGGAGCGCAGCGGAGCTTCGATGCCTTCCGCTGGCCCACGGTGCCTCGGGAGCTTTGGGCCGAGGCGCTGGAGGAGGCGGATGACCTCGCCAGGCCGGGCGAGAGGCTTCGAATCTGGGGCTCGGACATTTCGCCGGAGGCAATCGAGCTGTCGAAGCATCACGCCGGGCGCGCGGGCTTCGAGGACGGGATTGACTTCGAGGTGCGGCCCCTCGCGGACTTCAAGACTCACCACAAGTACGGGTATGTGGTCTGCAATCCGCCTTATGGAGAGCGGCTGGGCGATCTGCAGAGCGCCGAGGCTCTGTACCGCGAGATGGGCGTGGTGTTCCCGAAGCTACGGGATTGGAGTTGGCTCGTGCTGACCCCGCACGAGGGGTTCGAGGCACTGTTCGACGCCCCCGCCACCCACCGCCGAAAGCTATACAACGGGGCGATCAAATGCTGGCTGTACCAATTCTTCGGGGCCCGGCCGCCGCAGCATCGAGAGTGAAGCAGCCGGACAATGCACGGATCAGCCTCCGCCTGCACGCCCCAACGAAGAAGCCGCGCGGAAGGGCGGCGTGCGTAGACGGCGAATGTTACGGCGCAGACGCTTCGTTTGCCTGCAACTATGGCGCTAAGGTATACGAGAGTCATCTATCGGTTGCGGCAGGGAACCTTTGTGGGCCATCTTCGGTCAGCTTGTTTGTAGACATCGGGCAGATATGCCCGAAAGCTGCCGTCTAAATCGAAGGAGGCACACACCATGTTCACAAGCAGAGGACTGCGCATCTCGTGCGTAGTAGCGGGGCTCCTGCTGATCGTCTCCGCAGTCGTCGCTGCCGCAGACCAGCCGGCGCCGGTGCTGAAGGCCATCGACCGCCTTGCCCGGATGACGAACGTCCCACCCGACCAGGTCACGGTCGTCAGCGTCGAGGGGGTCGACTGGCCCGACGCGACTCTCGGCGGCGCCAGGCCCTCAGACGTGGCAATCCAGGTCGTCACCCCCGGCTACCGAGTTGTTCTCGAAGCGAATGGGCGGCGTTACGAATACCACACCGACCTACAGGATCGGGTCATCCTGGCGCAGACCCCGTCCGGAGCTGCCGCCCAACCGGCGCCCGTTCCGGGTGTTGCGGAAGGGTGCCGGGCAGACCTCGCGAAGCGGCTCAATATCCCGGCCACAGAGATCAACGTCCTGACTACCCAGCCGGTCGAGTTCCCCAACAGCGCTCTGGGTCTCCCGCGTCCTGGCATGTTCTACACCCAGATGGTCATGTCAGGCTTCCGCGTCATCTTGGAGGCGCGAGGCGTGAAGTACCTGTACGCCACTGCCGGCTCGACCGTGCGCTATGGCGGGCCGCTGGCGAGTTGGACCTGTTCTGCGCTGTACGTCGACCCAATCGAGCGGGAGCCGAACGGGAACGGCGACCTGATGCAGGTCTCGCTGGCCGGCACGAACCCGCAGGTCGTCATGCACCTGGTCACCGATTTCTACCCGCAGTTCGACGGCTCGATTTTCGCGTCACGGAGGACCTCCCGCTCGGGACATGACCTGCTGTATCTGGCTCCCGGCGGCAAGGGCGAGCCGGTTCTGCTTGCCAGCGCATTCGATCTGGGCGACGCAGCCCTGGCCCCCGACCGTCAGCACTGGGGTGTGCTCGTTGGTCACATGATGACGGGCACAGGTTCGGGGGTCATTATCGGCAA
>CAYWBK010000658.1:0-2744 GCA_964455745.1 uncultured Armatimonadia bacterium | reverse complement strand
TCTCTCCGCAGGGCATCTCATTGCCGAGCAAGGCCGCACAACCGGCGTAGTAATATTAGCACCTGCCGTCCCTGAAACCTGCCGTCCCCAAAACCTGCCGTCCCTAACACCTGCCGTCCCTAACACCTGCCGTCCCCCTGCCCCTGGAGTGTGACAATATTGGCTGACGGTGGCCTCATCAACAGCATCAAAGCCCGGTTCGGTCGCGGCAAACAGGCCCCGTACATTTCGCGGGATCAGGCGATGCGCGCCTTGCCGGTCCGCAATCCGGGCCTCAAGTGGGTCGCGAACGATGAGGGCTATGCCGCTGTGACGCTCCCGCGCCGCAACGACCTCACCGGCAAGGCCCTGGCGTGGATGTTTTTCGTCCCCGAGAGCAAGCCGGTGATCCTCGACGAGGTCGGCACTTTCGTATGGAAGCTTTGCGACGGCGAGCACTCGCTCAGTGAGATCGCCACCCTCCTATGCAAGGAGTACAAAGAGGGCCGCAAGGAGATGGAGACCTCGCTGGTCGAGTACATGAAGCTGCTCGGCAAGCGGGGCATGATCGCCTTCGTGGTGCCGAAGGACCTGGTGGACGAGTTGGGGGATGCAGCCAAGTACTTCGGCGGCATCGGGCGCGTCGTCGATGAGCCGAAAGCCGGCGAGTCGCCAGCCAAGGGGAGCGCCAAGGATGATGACAAGGCCTGACGTCGCGTATCGCTTCGTCCCAAGTGCAGTCCTGCTGGCGGCGCTGATCGCCGCGAACGGCCTGAGCGCCGCCGAATCGGACGCCACGGTCTGGGTTCAGGGGTTCAACTCGGCAGCCATCTCCGCCGCCATCGCCCGATCCCAGCCCGGCGACACCGTGAAGCTGCCGGCAGGCACTTTCGCCATCACCGAGGCCGTCGCTCCGAAGGCGGGGACAAAGTTTATCGGCGCAGGCCAGGACAAGACTGTCCTGCGCTTTGCGGGCGACAAGCCCACGGTCATGGTCACTGTCACGGGTTGCAAGATCGGGCTCGAACTGGCCGGTTTCACCATCGACGCCGCCGGCGACGCAAACGTCCAGGCCACACTCAACGTCTACGACTCCCGCAAGCTCAACATCCACCACCTCACCGTCCGCAACACCGACCGCAAGTGTGGCTCCCCGGCGATCCACTTCAGCGGCGATGCGCCGACGCATCAGCATGGCGTCACCGACAGCGTCATCTCCGACTGCACGTTCGAGAACATCGGCCTCGATTCCGGCTGGGGCTGCGGCGTGCGTCTCTCGTGGGGTTCTGCGCGCAACACCGTCGAGCGCTGCACCGTTCGCAATACGGGCCGAGGCGGAATCCTCACGGACAACGAGTCGAGCGATCTCATCATCCGTAACAACACCGTCACCGGCTCCGGCGGCGATGGGCTCGGGATCGAGGTCTGGGGCGGCTGCGACCGGTGTGTCATCGAGGACAACAAGATCGACCACTGGCTGAGCATCGGCGGGGCGGACTGGTGCGCCGCCCGGCGGAACGTGGTCAGCGACAAGTCGGGCACCGTCAAGTTCATCGGGATCGAGGTCATCGGCAGCTACTGTGTCGTCACCGACAACCTCATCGACGATGGCCAGATGATCGGCATATCGGTCTCTAACGTGAACCGCAAGGATTACGTCTACTACGCCAACAACACGGTTCAAAACTGCATCCAGTGGGCGGCCCAGTTCCAGGGCGAGACGACGGGCATTCAGTACAACTACCTGTACAAGTGCCGGTTCAACGACACGGCGGTCGGGCGGGGGAAGCCGATCTACCCCTCGGACCAGGGGCACGGGTTCCGCATCAACGGGGGCATGAACCACTGCGTTCTCGAGGAGTGCGAGATGCGGGGCAACGGGCGTCTCGGAGTGCAGATGTTCGGACCGAACACCGACTTCCTGAGCTTCATCAAGTGCGCCATCGTGGACAACAAGGGCGCGGCGGTGTCCGGGCCGGGCGATTACACGGCCATGGAATGGACGGACTGCGCCGTGAAAGGCAACGGAAGCGATGCAATTCCGCCCGCAAAGCCCTTCCCCACCTCCGCGCCGAAGGCCGATGTCATCTGCAACGCTTCGGCGAAGGTGGGCGTCCCGGCGACGTTCGTGTGCAAGTCCGACGCGCTCGCCGACCCCAAAGCAGTCGCCTTCTGGGATTTCGGCGGCGGCCTCCCCGCAACTGGTCGGCGAGCGACCCACACCTTCGACCGCCCCGGCACGTACCAGGTCGCGCTGATCGTCTGGGACGCGGCGGGCCGTGGCGTGAGGGCCGCGCGAACCGTCAAGGTCACGCGCTGAGGCGGCGCGGGAGTGCCGTTGCAGTCGATTCTGCGTTCTGCGTTGCCCCTCTGCCCGTTTCTCTCGATAGGTTGACACGATCGTTCCAGGTGTATATACTACATGTAATAGTTGTAGCGCAGTTCGGCAAAATGGTCGCGGGGAGGCATTGCCATGTCAGCGGATCTGGACCGCTTGACGCTGTGCAGTTCTCTGGGGATCACTCGTCGTCGCTTCACCCTCATCGCCCGCTTTACGCCGTACCCCACACTGGCTCATTTGAAGACGTCCATGGATAGCTGTGCGCGCTGATGCGTGGACGGAAGCAGCGTGCTGCTCCGCCACATTACCGTCTCACGGGAGGGGAGTTCGCCATGTCGCCGAGCCACAGCAAGTGGATGGCCGTCGTCGTGCTAGCGCAACTTTGACAGTTTGGTTCAGCGAAGCCCTGAGCCTGTTAGGGTCT
>CAYWBK010000657.1:0-2749 GCA_964455745.1 uncultured Armatimonadia bacterium | reverse complement strand
GGATGCTGGATGCTGGATGCTGGATGCTGGATGCTGGATACTGGATACTGGATACGAGATACGGCGTAGAGTGGCTTCTTCGATGTGCCCTGCGCCGATAGTGGAGGATACACATGAAAAAGATCGTCTGCGTAATGGGAAGTCCGAGGCTTAACGGGAATTGCGCGACCATCGCGCGCAAGGTGATGACGGTCGCGGAGGAGTTGGGCGCGACATCAGAAACGTTCAATCTCTACCAGCTCGACTTCAAGGGTTGCGTGGCCTGCATGGCCTGCAAACGCACCCACGATGAGTGCGTGCTGCAAGACAACCTCAGCCAGGTTCTGCGCGCCGTCCGCGAGGCCGACATTCTCATCGTGGCCACCCCGGTGTACTTCGGGGCCGTCACGGGCGAAATGAAGTGCTTCATCGACCGGATGTACTCCGTGCTGACCCCCGAATACAGGACCGGCCCGAACTTCTCGCGCCTGGCACCCGGCAAGAAGTGTCTGTTCGTGATGACGCAGGGCTATCCTGGCGGAGATCGGTTTGGCGAGGCCTATGACATCTGCGCGGGCTTTTTCGGGCCAGGGCGGTTCGGATACGAGATGCACCTGATCCGCGGTTTAGGTCTATTCGAGCCGACCGCCGCCGCCAATAGCGCGGAACTCATGCAGCAGGCCGAGGATATGGCGCGGCAGTTGATGGCGTAGGGCGCAGTCCGGACCTGTGAACACATGACCGGCGGCCAGTCGCCCCCGGCATCGCCTTGAACCTGCGAGGCGGTGGGCAACCGGCGCGCCGGAGTTGTCCACACTTTTTACCGTGCGGCCCTGCGCCCCAGTGCCGCATCGGTCATGGTGTCGTACCAGTGCAGGAAGCGCTGTCCGTCGATGACCAGAGACGTGTCTGCGTCCGTGACGATGTTGTCTCGCCCCTCGGGCGCATAGTGGCGTATCCAGACGGTGCGGCCGGCCTCGGTGACGTAGCTCTCGGTCACGGCCGTACTCGGGTCATCGACCGGCCCTTCCACCCCAAAGACCCGCAGGCAGCGGAAGGTTCTCTCGCCCACGCGAACCTGGAAGACGCCGGCCCCGTCGGCATTAACCTCTCCCTGGCTATGTGCCTGCGTGAAGCTCCCGTCGGGATTGGTCACGAAGCGCCCCCGGTCCTCGATCCGCCGGTCCATCTCGCCCCAGTTCCAATCGAAGCCCTCATCAAGGAACGTCGACAGACTGACGGAATCGCCCTGGTCGTAGGCCACAGCCAAATACTGTGCTTTGTCTTCAGTCAGCCTGCCGTAGATCGTCAGCCCGTACGGCCCCCAGCCATTGCCTGGCTCCCACTTGCTGACTTCTACTTCCACACAATCGATTTTGTGGATCTGCGCAGGCCTGACGACGCGCATCTCGGCGACTTCCGTCAGCCTTCCGTTCGGCGGGTCGTAGTGCGCCCACATGGCCACATTCCCAACCTCGGGAACGATGCTCCACCACCGCAATTCCAAACAATTCACGGCAAATAGCTCGCCTGAATCCGGCGTAATGTGAAGCTCCGGCCTTCTCTCCGGAAACGGCTGAGCTTTCTCCAATCTCTTTTCGGTACGCATACTCGGTCTAGCCTCCTTGGTAACACCGAACATTTGACGGAGGCACTCTCTGGCGGTGTACAGACGCCGCTTCACCGTACCCACAGGCGTCTGGCTCCGGGCAGCGATCTCGGCGATGCTGAACCCCTCGAGGTAGAACAACCGCGCCGCATCGCGCTCGGGTTCGGCAATGGCCTCGAGGCTGGCGATGATCTCGTTCGACAGTTTGCGCTCATGGGCCAGAGCGTGACCGGATCGGTTGAGATGTTCCGCCAGTTCGTCCTCACTGGCCGCAATCTGCCGTCCTTCCGGTGACTTGAGGAAGTCTCGGCAGCGGTTGTGGGCGATCTGCATGAGCCAGGCACGCACCCGACCGGGGTCGCGCAGTCGCGGCAGCCCTACCCACGCCTGCAGGAGTGTCTCCTGGAGCACGTCCTGTGCGTCATCGAGATTGCCCACACGGTGGCGTATCAGACTGGCGAGGGGTCGTTCGTATCGCCGGACGAGCTGAACGAACGCGTCGCCATCGCCGTCGATGGTTCGCTTCAGCAGGGTCTCATCGGTGCCTTCCATCACGAGTGTGTCCTCCGATGAGTATGGCGATCCGCACGGGCCTAAGGTTCACGGGGTGGGGTGGTATCTGGATTGGGGAGGGCACCGAAGTCGGGATTGTGGGGGCAGCCGACCTCACCGGCCATCTGCGACGCGGCGCCGTCGATCATGGGCAACACCGCGGGGCGCTGGAAGAGAATGAGGGCCACCGGCAGGGCGACGATCTCCACTCCCGGTCCCCACGGTTCCGGCGTCCATGGCCCTTCCGTTCGCGCATGGTTGGTAGCGGCCATCAGATAGGTGCCCCCTGGCCCGGGCTCGCGATAGCGGCTCGGGTCATACGGAGGCAGTCCGTAGCTCTCCAGCACGCCCTCATGCTCGCGCCAGTCGGCCTCGCTGCGGAAGGGCGCGAATGCGGCGACGGAGGCATAGGCCTTATCCGGAACACACACAGTCCGCCGCAACCCCTGCCAGAGCACGCCGATGGCGACCCAAGCCGCCAGGGCCAGCATCGTGTGGCCCAGCAGCACGCACGCCAGCAGGACGCCCATCCAGAGCAAGAGCATGCCGTTGGCGGCTAGCGCAACTTTGACAGTTTGGTTCAGCGAAGCCCTGAGGCTGTTAGGGTCT
>CAYWBK010000656.1:0-2749 GCA_964455745.1 uncultured Armatimonadia bacterium | reverse complement strand
ACGGTGCCCAGGTTGTTGACGGCGGGTTACCCAGACAAGAGCCATAGCTCTGTCCCGCTCTCCCGACGGCTGTGCCGTCTACCGAAAGGCAGAGCGGGAAACCCACCGAACGGTGGATGTGCCTCCCTCGATCTCGGCCTACAATAAGACTACGGCGGTTGTCATGACTAAGCCGAAATGGGGGCAGTGAATGGAAAGGTGAATTCCGATGAGAACGTATCCACTCTTAGCGATGGCGGCGATTGTGGTGGGCCTCTTGGCCCTATGGCAAGTTGCTGCCAGTGCCAATACCCCGGGCGCGAACCCCGGCGCGGTGAGCCTGAGCGGCAACACCGCCAGTGTCTTCGTGACAGGCGACTATGGCAGCGACACAGGAGCGTATGTACGCAGCAACGACAGCGAGACCGCAGTGTACACGCCGGTGAGTCAGGTGGGCGGTTGGATTGATCGGGGCCGCAAGCACAAGTGGACGCACCACGACAAGAACGGTGGCTGGATCGGCGGCGGTCTTCTCATACTTCTGCTGTAGCGCATGAGCGGAAGTAAACGAGACAACTGGAACGACAACCCAAATCGCCCCCTCGCGCGCGGCGGCGCTATGGCCGAGCCGCTATGGGGGCAGAGAATGGAAAGGTGAACTCCAATGAGAACGCATCTACTGATCGTAGGGGCCGTCGCCGTTTTCGCGGTCGCCCTTGTTGGTAGTATGGCCTTCGCGGATCCTGACGCGAGCCAGCCTGGCCCGCAGTGGGTCGGCATGATCAAGCAGTGGTCTCAGGCGCTGGGACTGTCTGACACGCAGCAGGACCAGATCAAGACAATTGTGGCCGCGGATTCCGCCAAGGCAAGCGCGATCCGTGCAGACGCCACACTCACCCGTGCTGACAAGATCGCCCAGATCAAGGACCTTCGCATCGATTGCCGCATCCAGACGATGCAGGTATTGACACCGGAGCAGCGCGAGAAGACATTCGCCATGTCCGGCGATCAGCTCAAGAAGGAGCTGGAGCTTACAGCCGACCAGCAGACCAAACTGGACGCGATCTTCGCCGACGCCCATGCGGACACCGAGAAGATCATCGCGGACGGGTCGCTGACGCCGGAGCAGAGGATGGCGGCTCTGAAGCAGCGCCATGAGACTACGCACGCGCAACTGGCGCAGATTCTCACTCCTGACCAGTTGGCGGACCTGAAGGACATGCGCGAGGCAGCGAACACGGACAGCGTGCTCGCAGGGGCAGACGCGACACCGTCGGCCGGCAACTTCGCCGGAACTCGATTCCGGTGTGATGCCTCACAGAAGGTCGCGCTGCAGTACGGTGGCAACACCTATCCTACGGATGCGATAGAAGCCGCGGACAGCCTGCTCGTGCCGGTCAGGGCTTTCAGCCTTGTCGGAGCGGAAGTGAAGTGGGATGGCGAACAGCGCGTCACCGTTACTCTCGGCTCGCGAGTTGTTGCTCTCACGTTCGGCGAGCACACAGCGCGCATCATCGAGGGCGGCAAGACGACCGATGTCTCGTGGGACCTGTGCCCTCGCCAGCACAGCGACACGGCTTACGTCCCCCTGCGGCCCATGGCTGAGGCGCTCGGTTTCGTCGTCACGTGGAGTCCGGGCGTGGCAAAACTTGACGTCGGCGGAAACTGACCCGCCCGCGTTACGTTAGTGGGGCCGCCTCTTCGGTGATAGAGTACCGAAAGGTATAGGAGCAAATCGACCGATCTATGGATGTGTGCGTACTGCCCACTGGCTACAATTGGGCATGGGAAGGACAAGCCCGCGGCGCTCTCGCCAGTTCGAGACGTGCCTGTCGGATGACATGTGCGGGGCAATTGTTGGGAGAGCAGGGCGCGAGCCGCGTCGGAGCGGCAGACCTGGGTCAGGCCGGCGGATGAAGCCCTCCGACTAAGAGCGCCAAACAGGCTTGTCCTTCCCGGCAGCCGCGCACGACTTCGACCCATCCACGCAGCGCGTCACATGGGATCCCTCCACCGCGTGTTGAGGCAGGCGGAGAGGCGGAAGCGATGCGCGCCGCGGGCCTATTGGAGAGCGACATGGACGCAAGGGTTGGCGCAGAGACGGAATCGTTGCAGGCCAGGCCATGGTGTCACGAAGCCGCCGCGGGCGTTGCCTTCCTCACAGTGCTATGCCTGGAGACGTGGTCCTTCATCCGTTGGAATCCCGGATGGTGGTGCGCTGTCCTGATGGTCATTGCAGGCTGGATATGCGGGGCCGTGGTGTACGCATTCATCGCCCCGCCGTCACTGCTGCCCCTTCGCCTCTGGTATGAGCGGGTGCCAGGTTTCGTCGTTCTATGGATGGCGTTGGGCCTGGGTCTGTGGGCACTGTCGGGTCAGCACCAAGCGTGGTGGTACGCTGTCTCGATCTCGACGGTGGTAGCTATCTGGGGGTGCGCGAAGGCGATCCAAGCCCCCCCGGATGCGCGGCGTTCCGACCGCTCCCAATCGTCAGAGCCGGCGTCTCTTAAGGCCATGTCGGCACGTGGCGACTCCCTTGTAGTCAGAGGGACCCGGGTTCGGCAGCGGTAGCGCTGCCTCAGAAGCTCAAGTAGGAGGGCTTCAGTGGATCACCTCAACCACGCGGGCGGATCGGCTCAGATTGGCCCGTGAATCATGGAGTGCATGGGTATTCGGAAAGGCTAACCGATCTTTGACACTCGCCCCTTGTTTTTAGGGGTCAAGAGGGCCACGAAGCCCTGATACTCCGAGGGGCGAGTCCGGAATCAGG
>CAYWBK010000655.1:0-2761 GCA_964455745.1 uncultured Armatimonadia bacterium | reverse complement strand
AAGCGGCCAAAGCAGCCTGAAACGTCAAAACCACCACGGAATCTAGTCGCACCCGTTCGGGGTAGCTGCTTGACGCCTTGCGGTGCCCAACGTAGACTCGTGTTCGATGAGAGGACAACAAGCTATGGGCACTGATAGCGCGGTCGTCCGACACAAGCTGGACGTTCACATTAGCCTGGATGCGACGGCTCTCGCAAAGCTGGACGAGCAAGCGCGACGAGCGGGCCTCAGCCGGTCTGGTCTCATCCAGCACATGATCGACGAATGGGCTGAGGAGGATGCAGACATGGCACTCGCTTCGGAGGCGATGAGGCGACTGTCCGACCCCCACGAAGCGCGCATACAGTGGGAGCAGATGAAGCGGGAGCTTGCTCTGTGAACTACCACGTCGAATCGCTTTGGGCGGCCATCGGGCCGCGAGAGAGCATCTACGCCTGAGCCACCGATCTCGTACCCTCGTTTGCAGGGCAAGCCTCCTTTGTTGCGGAAAGGTCCCGCCGTCGGACCAGTTCGCGGGAGGTGCCTAACGTGTCATACTCTCTTCCTGTCTGCCTCGCCCTCACCCTCGCCGTCGCCACCGCAGTCGTCTCCGAGCCTATCACCCTCAAAGAGTGGGATTTCCACAACGGGATTCAGGGCTGGACCACTAACAACCCCAAGCCGCTGCGGATCGAGGACGGCGCGCTCGTCGTCGACTTCCCCGGCACCGATGTCGGCATCTTCAGCCCGGACATCGACCTCAAGACCGCGCCTAACCAGGTCGCGGAGGTGCGGCTGAAATCCACCATGACCGGCACCGCCGAGTGGTTCTGGCGCTCCGACACCAAGGGGCCCTACGGGGGCTATTCGGGTGAGGCGAGCGAGCGGGTGCTGATCGCCGAAAGCGCCGACTTCCAGACAATTCGCGCCCGGCCGGCGTGGCAGGATCGAGCGCAGATCATCAACATCCGCTTCGACATGCCCGAAAACGAGGGGCCGGGCGTGTACCGGATCGCCTCGATCCGCATCCTGGGAACCACTTCCGGCAAGCCGGTGCCCGCCGATTTCGACTTTGCAAAGGGCACGCAGGACTGGTGGCTGCAGCCTACGGGTGCGCTCGCGGTCACGCGCGGCGGGGTGCGCGCCGCTTTGAGCGCCACGGGCACGCAGATCGTGTCGCCCATCGTCGATCTCGACCCGGCGGCAACCCCGTGGGTGTCGCTCGATGTCACGACGCCGGCGGCGCTCGTGCCTGATGGGCGCATCCCGGCGACGCTGGTGCTTTCGCCCGAGGGGCGCGCAAAGCCGGTGATCGTGCCGGTGTACCTCGCCGCCGGGCGGCGCGGCAGCTACAGCGTGCGCATCGACCGCCTGCCGGGCCTTAAGGGGCACGTGCAGTCGATCTCGCTCGGGATCGCCGCCGGAGTGACCGGGGACCTCGTGCTGCACAGCCTCCGCGCGGCGAAGGAGCCTGCCCCGGTCAGCGATCTCAACGCGCCGGCGACGGGGCTGGAAATGCAGACCCAGGCCTGGCGGCGCGAGTACCGCCTGGCGGTCGCCCCGCAGCGGATCGATGTGGCGACTCAAGCCCCGCCGGAGACGAAGCCGGTGTCGAGCGACTACACGGTCGCGATGTGGTACTTCGCCGCCTGGGAGCCGGAGTATACCTGGGATGGCTGGGGGCAGGTGGGCGAGCGCTCGCCGTGGCGCATCCCGCTGCTGTATGATTCCACCGACGCCCAGATGCGCTACAACGGGATCCAGTTCTACCGCGCCAGCAACCAGCGCGTTCTGGACTGGCACGTCCATTGGATGTGCGAGCACGCCATCAACCTGATGCTTTGGGACTGGTACCCGCAGGAGGATAACGCCGGCAACTTCACTCCCGGCTTCTTCGGCAACCGGGCGCTGGAGATCGGGTTCCTCGGCAAGCAGAAGTTAGGCGATCCGCCGGTCGCCACGAACCGCTTCGCAGGTGGCACGCCTGGCGTGCCCAGGATGGACTTCGCGGTCATGTGGACCAATCACGCCGGGCATAACGGCGTTGGCCGCGGGCTTGCGGAGTACATTGTCGATCAGTTCATGCTACAGCCGAATTACTACAAGATGGACGGTCGCCCGCTGCTTATCCTGTGGTCGGTGGATGACCTCGTGAACGACGTCGGGGGCGTGGCAAAGGCCAAAGCGGCGCTGGACCACCTGCGGGACTATGCGAAGCAACGCGGCGTGGGCGACCCGTACATCGCGGTCGTGAACGGAGCCCGCAGCCCGGCGCAGATCAAGGCGGTCGGGATCGACGGGATCACCGGGTACAACTACTGCCTGACCGGGGGCTCGCGCCAGGAACCGCGCCGCGTCGGGGACCGCACGGTGCAGGACTACCTCGAAGACTTCCCGACGCAGACGATTCCGGGCCATACGAAGCTATGGGCGAAGCTCGCCGATACCTATGGGCGCGACTATCTGCTGGCGACCAGCCCCATGCAAGACTGGGAGCCGACCTTCCGGGATGGCAACTACATCATGCAGCGCAACACCCCGGATGCGTACCGCGAGATGCTGCGGCGGGCGAAGGCGACGATCGAGCAGAAAGGCCTGCGCAAGTTCATCAACATGGAGGCCTGGAACGAGTGGCTCGAGGGCAGCTACATGGAACCCAGCACGCAGTGGGGGTATGAGTATTTGGAGGCGGTGAAGGATGTGATGGGGAGCGGCAAGTGACGAGAGGCTGGATGCTGGATGCTGGATGCTGGATGCTGGATGCTGGATGCTGGATGCTGGA
>CAYWBK010000654.1:0-2768 GCA_964455745.1 uncultured Armatimonadia bacterium | reverse complement strand
GGCCCTACCCCTGCCGCGCTTTACGCGGCCAGCGCTGCGCGGGCACCCCTCCCGTGCCGGGAGGGGAGAGGCAAACGGCGATTCCCGCGCAGCAGGAAACTGCTGCTGTTCTCCCCTCTCCGCTTGCGGAGAGGGGCCGGGGGTGAGGTTGCCGTTCGCCCGGCAAACGGGATTTTCGAGGCAGGCAAGCTGAGGATCGCCGGGGCTGGCGGGGGCCTGCGACCTCCCGGCGGAAGCAGGCCCAGCGAAGGCGTCGGAGGCCCGCTGAATGCCGCCTGCCATCACGGCCGCCAGCAGCAGCGCGGCCATGAACGGGATTAGCGCCCGCCGGGTCTTGCGCCGGTACTCGAGGATCGGCAGCGTGACGAAGGCATAGGCAGAGGCGCCAAGCGCCGCGGCCACCCACAACCCCTGGGGCAGCGTCGAGAGGTACCGAAGCGGAACTTCCATCGCCGTCTGCTGACCGGCCTCATGGGTCCTCATGGGGAGGAGCCGTGCCCCGCAGCCGGCCAGAGCAAGTAGCAGCGCCAATCCGAAGGCCTGCACTGACGTGCGGGTGACACTGGAGGCGAGAAGGGGAAGGGCTATGCCCGCAACGATCCCTGTGAGAGCCACAGTGCTGACCGCCCCCAACGCATAGCTCCCCCCGGAAATCGAGGCATCGCGGTAGTGCTGAGACGCCAGCCAGCCCTGCGAGACCGCCAGCACCGGCGTCACCACGTGAATGACCGCCCCTCGCGAGACCAGCTTTGCCAGCCACCATTCCAGGCGCGAAACGGGCCAGCAGTAACTCCATTCCACTCCCCCGCGCGTACCGTCGCGCGCAAAGGCTTCGCAGCCCACGTATGTCACGAACAACCACCACAGGATCAGGTAAAGCTGCCCGATGGTACTGCTCCAGTAATGCTGCAGGTACAGGATCACCGTCACCGCAACCACGAAGACTACGAATCCGAGCGGTACCCAAATGACCTCGCGTAGTTCCTTGCGAATGAGAGCGATCATGCGGCGCCACCCCTCACGTAGGCCACGAAGATGTCCTCCAACGACATGCCCTCCACCTTGACCGACAGCGCACCCGCGTCGTGCAGCGGTTGCAGAATGTTCTCGCTGAAGTCGCTGACAAGGAAGACATGCTGGCGGCCATCGGTCTCGTGCTGCAGCATTCCGGGGAGCGTCAGGTCGGGCATGGCGTCCTGGAACGTGGCGATGATCCGCCTGGTTTTCGTCTGCAGCTCGTCCAGCGAGGATTGGACCACCAGCCTCCCCTCATGCAGGATGCCGATCCAGTCGGCGACGCGCTCCACGTCCTCGAGGATGTGCGAGGAGAAAAAGACGGTTGTGCCGGCCTCGCCCAGCGCCGCCACGATGCTCTCCATGAACTCGCGCCGCACCAGGGGGTCGAGGCCCATCGTCGGGTCGTCGAGGATGAGCAGTTGCGGCCGCGAGGCCAGGGCCGCCATGAGCGCGGCCTTGCCAAGCATCCCACGGGAAAGCTGCCCTAACTTGCGATCTGCAGGAAGTTCCAGTCGCGCCCGCAATTCCTCGGCGAGGCGTCCATCCCAGTTCGGGTGCACCCCTGCTCCGAAATTCATCAGCCCCTTCACTGTCATCCACTCCGGCATCTGCACGCGTTCCGGCACGTACGAGACCACGCGCTTCATCGCCACATCCTGCTTGACGGGGTCGAAGCCCATGACGGAGACGGTCCCCGTGTCCGGGAGGAGCAGCCCCATCAGCATCTGGATCGTGGTCGTCTTGCCGGCGCCGTTGCGGCCCAGGTAGCCGTAGACGCTACCCCGTGGCACCGAGAGGCTTACTTCCTGAACGGCGGTCACCCGGCCGAACCGCCGACACAGGTTACTGGTGCTGATCGCGACATCACTCATGGTCGTCCCTCCGTTGCTCCGATGATGATACGGTGCGTCCGGCCACTCCCGCTTCCCCGGCCTCGGCAATCGTCTCGGCAAACGTCTCTTGCAGTTGCGGCAATGACATCCCGACGCTCATCCCCAGCGCGACGACCTCTCTCATACGCCTCAGTACCAGATCGGCGCTCCCCCGGTGTGCCGGTCCCCGGGCATCCTCGGCCACGAAGGTGCCGCTCCCCTGACGAGACGTCAGCAGCCCCTCGGCCTGTAGCTCCCTGTAAACACGGGCGACGGTGTTCGGATTGATGCGCAGTTGGGCGGCGAGTTCGCGAACGACGGGGAGGCGTTCACCGGGCTGGATGGTCCCGGCGGCCACGGCGAGGCGCATCTGCTCCTTGAGCTGCAGGTAGAAAGGTGTGCCAGAATGAGTATCCAGCGAAAGGTACATTGTACTATTAAAATAATACAATATGCGGAGGCTTGTCAACTGTATCTCATTGCATCTACTCTGGGGCTGGCCTGTCTATCCTGTTGCTTCCGCCGCTCGCCTTTACGCCTGAACTCGCCCATCGCGCCTGGCTGCCTCGCCCGCCTGC
This sequence comes from uncultured Armatimonadia bacterium, assembly GCA_964455745.1. GTDB lineage: Bacteria > Armatimonadota > Zipacnadia > Zipacnadales > CAYWBK01 > CAYWBK01. The sequence goes on along the minus strand of CAYWBK010000654.1, from coordinate 301 downwards.
AATCGTGAACACGGGGTCCGCCCGCCGATTGTAGGTAGGACTGCTGCAAGCGTGGCGGCAGGGAACAGCGAGGGGAACAGGATTGATAGGATTTTGAGGATTACGGCATGACGGATAGCTCCGTAGCAGCATAGCCCCGACGGTCTGTCCTTTGGCCGTTGAGTACGGCTCGACTCCCGCCGATCACCTACCATTACTATGCCGCTTTGGCAACCGGCAGACGAAGCGCTCAATATCTTGTCAGAGGCTGACCGTACCACAAGATGAGAGGCGAACGGCGTTGAACCACAGAGACACAGAG
>CAYWBK010000653.1:0-2774 GCA_964455745.1 uncultured Armatimonadia bacterium | reverse complement strand
CGCGATAAATCGCGCTGCCACATGGTCTGAGAGAGGTGTCGCTAAACACATACAAGCGGAGAGGGAGGAACGGCGGCAAGCCGCCACATGCTGTACCGATGACTTCCATGCCCCTCCCGCCGTTGCTCGCCGTTTTGCCGTTGATTCAGCGCTCAGCGTTCCGAGTTCAGCGTTTCCCTTCAGCCCCACTGCTCTTTCGTCGCCCGGTTCAGCTCGTCCCCGAGGGCGACGAACATCGCCTCAATCTGCTTGTCAGTGAGGTGGCCGCCGATCTCCGCGCTGATAGTGGCGTGGAAGTCTTTGGGGTGCTGGGCGACCATGCACGAGTCTTTCACGATAGGCAGAAGCTCGTCCCAGATGCCGTGGAACTGCGTCACCACGGGCGGGGTGTTGAGCTTGAGGTTGGCCAGCTCCGAGTGCATGTCCTGTTCCTGCTTCACTGATTCCACGCTCGTCTGCAGCTTCTCCAGGCCCGACGCGATGCCGCCCATCAAGCCGATCAGCTCCGCGCTGTCGCCGATGCCCTGAGTCGCGTCGGCGATCTGGACGCGCAGGCCGAGCAGTTCGCGGATCGCGAGGTCGGCGTCGCTGATCCCGGTGGGCTGCGGCTCCTTCAGGTCGGCGAGGATCGCGGTGAGGGCCTCGCGGCGGCACACCCCGTCGAAATCGTCTTCCAGCTTCTGCGATTCCTCGGTGCAGCGGGCGATGTCGGCGGTGCGGAAGCGCCAGGCTTTCTGCAGGCGGCTTTCAGAATCCACAGTCTGGTCGTGCTGCTTCTGCCACTGGGTGCGAAGCTCCATGAGGCGCGCCTGCGTGCCATACAGGGCTGTGGACCAGCGGTGATGCAGTTCGCGCAGTTCGCGGATCTTGCCGAAGCGCACCAGCCAGCCGAGGCCTGCGCGCGCCTGATTGAGTTGGGCATCGACTTTCCCAATCTCCCCTTTCTGCCGGGCCTCCTCCGCCTTGAGTTCCTCCTCCCGTTGGTTGACCACGGGGTTTAGTTTGTGCAGTTGACCAAGCTCGTCGGCGCTCTGCTTCTCGATCTCCCCCCGCTGATCCGTAAGCTGCTTGAGCTGCTCCTGAAGCTCCGCGCGCCGCTGGGTCTTCGCCTTCGTGACCTCGGGGAGGCGCTTGCTCAACTCGGCGGCCAGCCACGGAGCTGCCGAGCCGAGGCCTGCCTCGATGGCGGCAAGAGAGGCCGTCTGAGCATCATCGGCTTTCTGCTGGACGGCGACGAGCGCGGTGGTGAACGCTTTCTGGCATTCACTCATCTCGGCGACAACGGCCGCGATTCGCGTGCGCTGGGCCTCGAGGTAGGCGATCATGCCGTTGAGGTCGCCGAAGCCGCGCTTCGATGTCTCACAAGCGCTCTGCAGGTCGACGTCCGACACGCCCTGGTCCGCCATAGTGCCCTCCAAAGACTCCAGTCGATTTGTCGACGCGCGGGTGGTCGCGCTACCGCACATTGATGCCCTTGACGCGTCCGATGAATCGCCGCTTGAGCCGCCACTGCATCTGCGCTAGGCTCCCCGCTCTCGCGGCATCCGGCAGTTCGGCGAAGCCGCGCTGCTCATCCCAGTACAGCGGGCACGCGCCGCAACACAGATGCTTCATGTCGCAATCCGCACATGCCGGCGGCAGGAACTCCTTATTGCGCCAGTATCGCGCCGTCCGGCGGTTCCATATCCTGTCGAAAGGCTCGTGCAGCAGGTTCCCGATGCCGGTCTCGAAGGACGAACACGGCAATACCTGACCGTCAGGCGCGATCGACAGCAGCCCATCGGCGGCCGCGCAGGAATTGCCGCCCAGGCCGTGCACGATCGGGTTGAACAAACAGTACGGGACGGGCGAGTACCACACGAACCGCAGGCCCTTGAGCTTGGCGCGCGCGATGATCGGGAGGACGACGGATTCGATCTCGCTATAGCCGATCACATCGGTCCCCAGAGACGGCGATTCACCCATCGCCTCCCTAACGGCAACCTCACCCCCCCTGCCCCCCTCTCCGCAAGCGGAGAGGGGGGTGAACGGCGTGAGGTCAGCAGGGAGCTGTGATGCTATACAGTTGAGGACACCCTGTAGGTCGCGCTTCACGTCAACGGCCCTGACCCGGCACAAGCGCAAGCCGCGTGCGGTTAGCTCTTTGTCGCGGATGGCGTCATACTGGTGCTGCCGGGTATCATCATGTACGCCGCCATCCACCTCAACGACCAACCGGGCATCACGGCAATAGAAGTCAGCGACGTAGCGACCGAGCGGGTGTTGCCTACGGAACCGCCAACCCCCAAACCGGCGATCACGCAAAGCCTCCCAAAGGATAGCTTCAGTAGGAGTACCCTCCCGCCGCAGTTTTCGACTTAAATCGTAGATGTACCCGGGCACCGGCGCATGCAGCACCCCTCCTGCCGCGGAATTAGCGCCGTTCTCCCCCCTCTCCGCCTGCGGAGAGGGGGGCCGGGGGGGTGAGGTGCCGTCGCCGCCGGTGGAGAGGGGGTCGGGGGGTGAGGTGCCGTCCCTCCCTGTGGAGAGGGGGTCGGGGGGTGAGGCGCCGTCGCCGGTGGGGTAGGAAGCCGTCACCGCCGTCCCCGTCCGTATCACCATGTTCATCGACAAGTACTCATGCCGAAGGTCGTCCGCAACGAAGTCCACCAGTTCCAGCAGGTGGTCGCGATTCTCCGGGCAGATCGTTGTGTTCGTGTGCGTGTGGATGCCGTGCTTACGCAGGTTGCGGATGCCCTGCACGCACTTATCGAATGAACCGGCATTCCTCGTGA
>CAYWBK010000652.1:216-2785 GCA_964455745.1 uncultured Armatimonadia bacterium | reverse complement strand
AGTTCATGCAGTGGAACTAGCGTACAGCGCATTGGGAACCACAGAGACGCAGAGAACTCAGAGAGAGGCAGTCGGAGATGACGAAGTCAGCCGGCGCGTGATCGGCGCCGCGATCGAGGTCCATCGTCATCTGGGGCCAGGGCTGCTGGAGAGCACGTACGAAGAGTGCCTCTGCCGCGAGCTTTCCCTACGCAGCATCGCTTTCCACCGCCAGGAGGCCCTTCCTGTCGTCTACAAGGGAGTCCGACTCGACTGCGGGTACCGTCTCGACCTCGTCGTCGAGGACGCGTTGGTGGTGGAGTTGAAGGCAGTGGACGAGGTCACGCCCCTGCACCTTGCCCAGATGCTTACCTACCTGCGGATGACCCGCATCACCGTCGGCCTGATCATCAACTTCAACGTCGCTGTCCTCAAAGACGGCATAACGCGCGTGGTGCTCTAACCCAGCCGTTCTCTGTGTTCTCCGTGTCTCTGTGGTATCACCGCCATCCCACTTGCCATCCAGATCAGGAGATGATCCCATGTCCATAGCGGGCAAAGTAGTCTTCATTACCGGCGGCACGTCCGGCATCGGAGCCGGCTGCACGCGCCACTTCGCCGAGATGGGCGCGAAGGTCGCCTTCGCCTCCAACCAGATCGAGCAGGGCAAGACCATCGAGGCTGAACTCGCGGCGGCAGGCCAGGAGGCCGTGTTCGTGCCGGTCGACCTCGCCGATGAGGCCAGCATTCGGCAGATGGTCTCGACCGTGGCCGACAAGTATGGCCATATCGACGCGATCCACTGCAATGCGGGCGTGTGGCGTCAGGGCAAGGTGCCCGATATGACGGAGGACGACTGGAACTTCATCATGGGGATCAACGTGAAAGGCACCCTGATGACGCTCAAGCACGTCATCCCGGTGATGGAAGCGCATGGCAAGGGCGTCGTCGTCATCACGACCTCGGTCGCGGCCCAGATTGGCTTCCCCGAGCACGCGCTGTACTGCGCATCGAAGGCCGCCCTCGAGGCCGTGATCCGCTGCCTCGCCAACGACCACTCCGGCAAGGTCCGCGCCGTAGGCGTCTCGCCCGGCACCATCGACACCCCGATGCTGGCGGCCACCTGCCAGGGCTGGGACAAGCCGGTGGCGGAGCTGTACGCCGAGGTCGAACAGAAGATCCCCGTCCGCCGCCTCGGCCAGCCCCTGGACATCGCCAAAGCCGTCGCCTTCCTCATGAGCGACGATGCCAGCTACATCAACGGAACGGTTCTGGTCCTCGACGGCGGCACGATGGTGCTGCCGCCGTGGTAGAGAGAACGGCTTCCTACCCCTGCCGCGCTGCACGCGGCTTTCCCCTCCCTCGTAGGGAGGGGGAAACGGCGCCTGCAAACGACAAACGGCAGAGGCGATGGAGTGCCTCTGCCGTTCTTCTGACTCCTGGCTTCTGTCTTCTGACTCCTGCCGTTCCCCCCTATTTCCTGCCCTCCGCCATCCCACTCCCGACCAGATACTTATAGCTGTCCGCCACGGCTTCCAGCATGTCGGTCGCGCAGCTATCGAGTTCCACGATCAGCCATTCGAGGGTACTCGGGCACGCCGCGGCGATGATGTTGGCGAAGTCTACGCGGCCCTTGCCCACTGCGGTATGCGGGTGGTTGAGGCACAGGCAGCCGTCCTTCACGTGCAGCAGCGGGATGCGAGCCTTGTTCGTCGCGACGACGGCCGGCGTGTCGGCTCCGCCGTAGGTGCTCCAATACACGTCCAACTCCGAGGCGAGATCGGGGGCTTCCTCGAGGACCAGGTCATACGCGTACCGGCCGTCGATCTTCTGGCTGAACTCCCACCAGTGATTATGCATGCCTAACGTCAGCCCGGTGCCCGCGAGCAGTGCGGCCCCGGCCTGGAACTTCGCGGCGGTTTCCTTGACCTTGTCGGCGGTCTCGAAATCCGGCGGTCCAAACCCGGTGATCAGGTACTTGTAGCCCAGAACGCCGGCAGTATCGATCATCTCGCTGACCGTCTCGGGGGTCGGCATCCCAAGGTGCGATGAACTAGCGACCATGCCGAGATCGTCGATGATCTTCTTGACTTCGCACGGGCACATGTCGTGCAAACCGGCGAATTCGACGCCGACGAATCCGATGTCGGCGATCTTCTTGAGCGTTGCCGGAAAGTCCTCTGCGGCGATGTCGCGAACGGAGTAGAGCTGCACTGAAATCGGCTTTGCCATAGGTTTCCCTCTCTTGTGTACTGACGGTCTGTATGGAGACCGATGATGTCGAGTGGTGTGGCCAGTTTGGCAGATTGGCACGGGCGCGTCAATAGTGGTGAGATTCGGAGTGGTGAGATTCGGCAGTGGCCCCGGCAATCTTGTCGGGGATGATCCCCCCGCCGGTGAAGTCCGCGACAGGATTGTCGCGGCCACTGCTGCCTTTTCCTTCCAACAGTGGCCCCGACAATCTTGTCGGGGATGGCCGTTCGGCACACACCGCGACAGGATTGTCGCGGCCACTGCTGCCTTTTCCTTCCAACCGTGGCCCCGACAATCTTGTCGGGGATGGCCGTTCGGCACACACCGCGACAGGATT
>CAYWBK010000652.1:0-116 GCA_964455745.1 uncultured Armatimonadia bacterium | reverse complement strand
GTCGCGGCCACTGCCTCCTTTTCCCTCCAACAGTGGCCCCGACAATCTTGTCGGGGATGGCTGAACTAACGCCCCTGCGGGGCGACCTTGGCGTCGGTGCTCCCACGGTGTCCTTC
>CAYWBK010000651.1:0-2797 GCA_964455745.1 uncultured Armatimonadia bacterium | reverse complement strand
AGGGCACAGAGAACGGCTGGGAAACGGCTGGCCTGCCCCACGATAGGCGTTAAGGGACGTTGCCGTTCTCTGTGTCTCTGTGGTCAATCGCCGTCCATTTCTTGGCAGGGCATCTCCTTGCCAAGCAGGGCCGCACAACCGGCATAGTAATACTACCTACAATTGAAAGACGCACCCCAGAGCCATTTCTGCGCTTGACGAAAGTACGGCCGATTGCTATGATTTACGGTAAGGTAGGCTGAGTCCGAATCGCACCGACCGGACGGTCCGCGAACGGCTCGGGAAGCTGTATCATGCTCTCACAGCTCGGCAGTTGCTTTCTGGGGGTTGGGTACCGGGAGAAGCGGTGGCCTCGTGGTGCCTCTAAGTAGCGTCGTAGACCGTCCCGACGAGTCGCGTCGTTGAGAGGCCCTGTTGGCGAAGACGTTCCCCCGCGTGTGGACTTCCTGCCTGCTTCGTAGAGCGACAGCTACCATTTCTACGTGAATGGGAGGTCCGCAACATGACAGTCGGCAAGGTCAAGTGGTTCAATGACGCCAAGGGATTCGGTTTCATTGAGCGCGAAGGCGGCGAGGACGTTTTCGTACACTTTTCCGCCATTGAAGGCCAGGGCTATCGGTCGCTCGCCGAGGGTGCCCAGGTCGAGTTCGAGATCGTCCAGGATCCGAAGGGACCGCGCGCCGACAAGGTTCGCGCCATCTCCGAGGGCTCTGGAGATAGCTGGTAGAATCGCACAGCCGCAGTAAGACGGCAGGGCTGATGCAGTAGGGCGTCGGGACGGCCGAGAGTGTCAGTCGAGACAGGCGATCCGCGGACAGGGGTCAAGGCTCGTCAGCTTCCCCGACACCGCCCGCCGGATCGGAATAGGCGTATCTTTAGGCCCCGCTGCCACGGCAGGGGGGCCTTTTTGTGGCTCAGGCTGCCCTGCGCCTCGCTTTCCTGCGCAGCCGCCCCCTCCTCAAGCCCACCACCACGTTATCACTCACCCCCAGCCGCTTGCCGACCGACGACGCCCCCTGCACTACCATCTCCCAGGTGCTCTGCACCCCCACCAGCGGGTTCATGCCCGGCGCCCGCCACAAGACCTTCAGCATCCGCTTGACGGTTCGCGCCTTCGGCTCGCGCACGCGGCGCATCAGTTGGATCGACCAAAGCCGCCCGATCCCGGACAGGACCATGATGATATGCAGGTTGGTGAACGTCGCCGAGCCGGCGTGCCAATGCCAGCCGTGCAGCGCATCCGCGAGCACTCCGCCGGCGATGGGGCCAAGCGCGTATGCCAGCCCGGTGGCGGCATTGTACATGCCCAGGTAGACCGACTTGTTCTCCTCCGGCGTGATCTTCATCACCTGGTTCATGTTGGCCAGGGTGTAGCCCGCCCATGTGATGCCTCCGAGCAACTGCGCCAGAGGGATGATGCCCCAGTTGCCGGCTGCGGTGAACAGGTACATGAACGGGATGACGCCGGCTCCGACCATGCAGGCAAGCTGCACCGGGCGGTTGCCGAAGTGGTCGGAGATGCGACCCACCAGGCCGACGTAGAGCACGTTGCTCAGGCAGGCGATGGCATTGAAGATATTAACCATCCCATAGCTCAGATGCAGGCTCTGCAGCATGTAGACAACGTAGAACGGCCCGGAAAACATCGCTGCGAAGCCCCACACCGATCCTGCCACAGTCACCATGCGGAAGTTGCGGTCCGCGAGGGCGTCGCGGACCGCCTCGCCCCACCGCGGTGTTTCCTCGCCTCGCCTCAGAGGCACATCGGGGATCAGTTCCAGCGCGCGCACGCTGAGCATGCCGGCGATCACGGCGATGACGACCAGGACGAAAAAGCCGCCAGCGTCTTGCAGTCCGAACCAGAGCTTCCACTTGTCGATGAAAGCCCCGCACGCGATGGAGACGGCAATCCCCACCACCGCCGAGACCACAGTGCGCTGGGCGAAATACCGCCCCCGGATCGTTTCCGGGATCAGATCGGACATCCACGACCACCATGACACGCCGGCGACGGCCATCACCAGGCTCGAGACCGCCGTGATCGAAATGAGCGCCCACAGTGCCCATGCGCACTCACCTTGCGTGTACCCGAACGCAGGAAACAGGACGACGAGCAGCCACGTCAGCCGCGAGAGGGTGAACAGGATTAGGCCCATGAGCTTGCGACTCCCCCACCGTTCGACGAAATACGCTCCGAAGGGCTGGGCGAGATTCGTGACCGAGGGGAGCGCGGCGAGCAGGCCAATCTGGAACGCGTTGGCTCCCAGGAGCAGCGCCAGGCCGGTGAGGAACACCCCCATCACGATTTGAGAGGTCACCGAGATGAAGGCTGCATCCCAAATGCCGTAACGCAGTCCCGAATTGCGTTCCTTTTCGGTGATCGGGCAAACCGAACTCATGTCGACCTCTACGCATGTCTGCGGGCAGTCAAGAGGGGGGAATTGCGGGCTACTCTACGCAGGAACGACCTGGCTGTCAAGCCCGCTTTCCTACCCCGGGTCCGCCCGCTAATTGTAGGTAGGACTGCCGCAAGCGTGGCGTCAGGGAACGGAGCAGGGCACAAGATGGATGGGACTTAGGGGATAGTTCCGTAGAAGCATGACCTCCACGGCTTGTCGTTTGGCCGTTGAATACGGCCCGACTCCCGCCGATTACCTACCATCACATTACTACGTCGCTTTGACAACCGGCAGAAGAAGCGCTTGGAATGTTGTCATGGCTGACTGTATCCCAAGATGACGAGCGAACGGCATTGAACCACGGAGACACAGAGGGCACAGAGAACGGCTGGGAAACG
>CAYWBK010000650.1:0-2805 GCA_964455745.1 uncultured Armatimonadia bacterium | reverse complement strand
AACGGCGATTTTCGCGGCAAGGTTGCGGGGGTTGATGGGTGACGCCGGTGGGCGGCTGCGCAAACGGCATGTGAGGGGCCCCGACCAGCGACGGCCAAGACCTCTCCCCTATCGCGCGCGGGAAACGAAACGGGGTCGGACATTGCGTCCGACCCCGTTTGGGATTGCCTGGAATGAATATATGACAAGAGACGTCAGTGGCCGCAAAGCGTGGAAATGAGAGGAAGGGCACCCGGCCCCTCTCCCCTAGGCCGGCGCAAGCGGAACCGAAAAAACAATTGACCACAACGACACAAGGGCACTAAATGGCAAAATCACTTCTTTGGTCGCATCATTGCCATTTCGTGTCTTCGCGTCTTCGTGGTCACAATCGCCAATATCCTCCCGTGATCCTGTGCGTATTGAATGCAAATCGAATTCTAAGACACTGCGGCCTCCCTGACAGGATTGTCAGGGCCACTGGGTGAGTTGAGCCATCCGACAGGATTGTCAGGGCCACTGCGGGAGTTAAGCCATCCGACAGGATTGTCGGAGCCACTGATGGGAGCTCAGTCGGAGAAGAGCGATTCCGCGCCAAGACGCTGATTGGCGGCGAGGAACTCGTCTACCGTGCCCCCGGACCAGGCTACGATCTGGCTCACGCCCCTCCCCTTCTTCGAGAATGCCACCGCCTCGACGAGCTGGGCCGATTCGCCCGAGCCCTTGTAGTAGCCCACTACCTCGACCTCGCGCGGCTTGACGCCGTCGCCGTTCTCGAACGCCTGATAGACGCCTACCAAGTCGATTTCGCGGCGACCGCGGACGTGCTCCTTCTTGCCTGTGTACAGGCCCCCGAGGCGATCCATCAGCTCCGAGCCAATCTCGAATCCCTTGATGATCCTGACTTCGTCGATCTCGCCTTCCATGTACTTGCGCAGGGAGAATTGCGACTGCGCCGCCGGCAGGCGGGTGTTGAACCAGATCGGGTGGATCTGGGGCTTGTCGAACAGGAACCGCCACGCGGCGATGCGCCGGCGGTCGAGGTCGGAGATCTCGCAAATGCCCTTCTCCGGGTCGATGAGCACGTGGACATCGATCAGATACGGGTCGTAGTAGATCTCGGTGGTGCGCGAGTACAGGATGGGGTAGCGGTCCTCGTCGACCTCGCGCTCGAGGTAGTTGAAGACGTTGCCCTGGGAGGTCATGATGGTGATGGCCTCGTCGGTGGAGAGCTGGCGGACGATGTAGCGATCGTCGTAGTCGCGCTTGCCGAGGACGATGTCGGTGAGGAATCCGCTGGTGACGAACTTCTCCTCCCCCACCATCACGCGCGGGTTGATGAGCGAGCGCGCGGCGGGGTTCGCGCACATCTCATCGATCAGGCGGTCGTAGTCGCGGAAGGTGACGCGGCCCTGCGCCTCGAGCAGCTCCTCAACATCCTCGCGAGACAGGCCGGGTTGAGCGTGGCGCATATCCTGGATGAGGTCCTCGGTGGCGAGGCCGTGCTTGATCGCCTCGTGCATCTCGCGCGGGGTCTCAAACCTGGCCAGCAGGCGGAGGGTCTCGCGGCTGAAGTCCACGTTCTCCAGCGGCTGGTGGACGAGCCACGGGAGCAAATGCGGGTAATTCTCGACGATGTTGGTGCGCATGTAGAAACTGTCTTCGCTGTAGATGACCTCGAGCGATCCGAGGTTCACATAAGCGAAGTCATCGGCGAGGAGCTGACAAGACGGCTTGCAGTCGACCATGCCGTAGCAGTTGGTGGACTTGCCGGTTCCGGTCGGCGCGATGATGACCATCCCGCGCTGGTCGCCGTTTTCGCGCTTGTACATGACGCACCCGGCATGGAGCGACAGCCAGACATCGCCGGGGTTTGCAACCGCGGGCTTGTCGGGATCGGCGGTCTCATTGAGGACGATGCCACGGGTAATCATGTCGTCCAGCGGGCCGAGAGAGGACTTCGTCTTGACCTCACCATAGTAGTTGGTATTGATGGTGACATAGACGACGCGGTCGGGGCAGTAGATCGCGCTCGGCGACAGGAGCATGATCCTGCGCTGCTCGTCGATCTCATAGTCCTCGATGTGGGCGATACGCTCGTCGCGCATCATCTTGCGGTACTTGCCGCCGCCCTTGTTGAGAGAATCCTTAAGTCGCTCGACGGCGGCGAGTTCCTCTTCCTCGTTGTGGATGCCCTTGAGGAAGCGCAATATATCGAGGTCATCGATGCCGGAGAGGTTGGCGGTGGTGCCGGTGGGGACGTCGGTTTCGGCAGCGGCCGGCCAGTTGATGGAGTAGAACTCGTGAACGTGCGGGTCGTTGCCGCGATACTCGACGCAAAAGTGGCCGATCTTAGCCTTGTAGGAGAACGGCTTGCCGTCCGTGGTCTCGGCAAGGAGCTTGTCGATCATTGGAGCGTACTGGGTGTCCCATTGCTCGCCGGTGATCCTGACGACGAACTCGGTGCGACCGACGATGTTGGTGTAGACATTGTGGACCTTCATCTTTGGACCTCCAGGGCGAGCCGATGCGAATGGGAACAGGGCAGACAATCATTATACTTAATATACCACCTCTGCGTCCGCCATAAGAGGGATCATTATATACAGAGGCGCGCGATGGGCGCAAGGGCTTTTGCGTCAGGGCTTTTGCGTCAGGGGGGTGCGTCTTTCAGTTGTAGGCAGTATTACTACGCCGGTTGCTCGGCCCTGCTCGGCAGTGAGATGCCCTGCGCAGAGATGGACGGCGATTGACCACAGAGACACCGAGGACACAGAGAACGGCAACGTCCCTTAACGCCTATCGTGGGGCCGGCCGTTTCCCAGT
>CAYWBK010000649.1:0-2813 GCA_964455745.1 uncultured Armatimonadia bacterium | reverse complement strand
TGTGCGTGCCTTAACAGGTCTCTGCCTAAAGATTCACGACTGACGGAGCACTAGAGGTGGAAAGCACCCCCTCGTAGGGCGGATGCGCCCAGGCGGTTTCGCTGATAGGAGTGTGGTTGTCGTGATCCAGACCGTGACCCTGAGAAGTGATCGCGCCTATCGGCGACGGATGCCGCCGGCCCCGATAGGCCATCTCATCCTCGCCATCCCTACCATAGTCCGCCAGAGTGTTTCCATGGCGTTCCAGAGGCGGAGCAGGCCGCGTGGCACACCTCCCAGATGGCTTGTGGCGGCGTCGGACATCCGCGTCGTAGATGTGACCGGCGATGATGACGCTCAGGTGCGCTTTGACGTGCCTCGACTTGGCGACGCGGCCGGCGAGTTGTACGACCAGGGCGAGTTATTCCCCGCACGGCCCGACCCAGACGACACCGGCTTCGACCTACTGGGCGACGTGCTGCGGGACGTGGCCAGCCGGAACGAGGACAGCGACCGCTTCGACCCACAACTACTCAAGGGACTGACCGGTCTGCGGCGCGTGGTGGGCGCCGAAGCCGGGCAGGTCCTAATCAGTGGGCGGCGCTACCTGCCGACCTCCCCGGCGGTAGTTGACCGTGCTGTGATCGACATGGCCGCGTCGTTGTACGCCAAGACGCCATCCTCTCAGAGGGTCCGCGTCGTGGGGGTCCTGGACACCGTCAGGATCAGTACACAAACGTTCGGTCTGAAGCTGGAAGACGGTCAGGAGATCAGGGGGGTGTTCCCGTCGGAGGAGTTCGATCAGGTCGTCGCGCTGTTTGCCTCCAAGTTGCCCGTCGTGGTGCGCGGTAAGGCGATCTTTCGACCGTCCGGCCAATTACTCTTGGTCGATGCTGATGATGTCGGCGCTGCGGTGAGTGAGACATCGATCTGGTCCCAAGTCCCGCGCCCGCACGGAGACCCGATCTACACGGTGAGCCTGCGCAGGAGGCAGGGGGCGAGATCGGGACTGGGCGCGATCATTGGGCGGTGGCCCGGAGACGAAACCGACGAGGAAGTGGCTGAAGCCTTGGAGGCACTGTCATGACTATCAGTGGGGGGCAGCTTGTGTTGTTGGACACGAGTGTGGTAGTTCATCTCGTCCGCTATGACGCGATGGGGAAGGCCATCGAGGAGCAGTACGCCCTCAGGCATCGCTCTGAGCGTCCGTTGCTGTCGAGCATTGTCGAAGGGGAAATGCTGTCTCTTGCGCGCGGTTGGGAATGGGAGGAGAGACGGATGGCGGAACTGCAAAGCCATCTGAACGAGTTGGTTCGCGTAGATGCAGGCCTTCCCGAAGTCGTGCGAGCCTACGTCGACCTCTACTGCGAGGCAACCCGCAGGGGGCAGCCGCGAGGCGAGAACGACCTGTGGATCGCAGCCACTGCGAGAGCCGCGGGAGCGGTGCTAATCACTTGTGACAGGGACTTCATCTGGCTCCACCCCCATCACGTTGAGGTGCGCTATATAGCTCAGTGAGTTGGGCTTTGATGCCCAAACCCCTGCCTGGCTTGGCGCTGCTCGCTAGCCAGTGATCTATAACCCCTTGAAGGAGCATTCCCTTGGCCCTGACTTTCGAAGCCCCAGACTGGCAAGACTACCGCATGGACTACCAGCACCCGCACGAGCGCGTTGAGCCGATGGAGAAGGAGATCGAGGTCGTCGAGGAGGCGCTGGCGGTGCTCAAAGCCGCCTGCGTGATCCCGCATATCGAGTACGACTGCGACAAGTTCCTCGCCCATCGGGCCGCCGTCGCGGAGCTTTTCGAGATCCCCTGGACCGCCATCACGCACCGAATGCAGCGGCTGTTGTATGCCATCAACGCTATCATCCAGCCGCCCAACATGATCGCCGCCGGAGTGTTCTGCGGCAACACTTTCATTTCGAACGCCGGCGCGGGCGTCGGCCCGGGCGCTGTCTACAAGGCAAAGCGCCTCGTGGGGCTGGAGATTCGTCCCGAAGAGGCCGAGCGGGCCGAGCGCAACGTCCGCAAGATCGACCCGACGGGCATCGCCGAGGTCCTCGCCCAGGATGCGGTGCCGTATGTCGCGCAGTTCCCGGAGGAAATCGGTCTGCTGTACCTCGATGCCGACGGGGATGGCGGGCGGGGGAAGGGGATCTACCTGGAGATACTTCAGGCGGGTCTGGACCGGATGCCCAAGGGCAGCGTCGTCATCGCCCACAACAGCGTGAACTGTGCCGACCGCCTCGGGCATTACTTCGCCTTCGTCCGCAACTCGGCGAACTTCGCCAACAGCGTCAATGTAGTCATCGACGGCGAAGGGATCGAAGTGTCAGTGGTGTGAGGGGATGCGGAACCCACGATGCGGCGTGGGCAGCGCCAGCGGTTCAGGAAGGGATCCTGGAGTGCCGGGACTTGGTGGAATCCTGGTAGAGGTGCTACGCCGGGGCTCTGGCGGGAGCCTGCGCGACCACCGACACCCCGAGGGGGTCGATGCCGCCGCGCGCCGTGGCCTCGCCGATCTGGTAGCCGCCTATCTACGCGGCGAGATCATGACTTCTGCGCACTTCAGCACCCGCTGTAACGCCTTCCTGGACCGGACCGCCGATCCAGACATCCCCACGGTCGTCCTCGCGTTGCAGTGCTGCATTGAGGATCGGCTGAGGTGGTCGGTCTGGTTGTCGGAGGAGCAGTGGCACGCGTTCCGGCGAGTGATCGCGTACCTCAACACGGAGCACCGCCTTACCCCACGCGTCTTCCCGGTTCCCCTCGAGCAGAGGCTAGCGCATCTTTGACAGTTTGCGCCCTTGTTGCGCGGGGCACCCCTCGTAGT
>CAYWBK010000648.1:0-2815 GCA_964455745.1 uncultured Armatimonadia bacterium | reverse complement strand
GAAACAGGAGGCAGCCCGCGTCACCAGGCTTCGGTCACGAGGCCGGTAATCTCGTCGAAGTGTGCGTCGCGGGTGATGAGCGTGAGGGCATGCTGGCAGGCAATGGCGGCGATCCAGATGTCGTTTTCGGGCACCGGGCGGCCCCTGGTGCGGAGCGCTGCCTTGATGATTCCGTACTGGGCGGCGGTGTCCTCGTCGCAGCCGACGATCGGCAGAGCGCGGACGAGATCCTCAATTCGGGCCAGATTACGATCTACATGGGTGGACTTCCTGGCCCCGAAATGCAACTCGCCGACGGTGATGATCGCCATATAGGCGGCATCTGCGCCGGCTATCCGTCGCCTCAGGACTGCGTCCCCTGTGTTCAGAGCAGATACCGCGTTGGTGTCGAGGAGAAGGCTACCACCCATCGGGGTCCACCTGCTCGCAGCCCTCCTCAATCGCCTCCATCATTTCTCTTGCGTCCTCGGGATCCCAGGTGCCCGGTAGCCGCTCTAGCAGTTCTCGTCCCGAAACGCCCTTGGGCCGCGAATCGGGCAAAGCGCGCATGAACTCCAGGACGCGCGCCAAGTCAGCCGGCCCAAGGCGGTCGGCCTCTCTGACGATGCTCTCCTTGGTGGCCAAGTTCGTCATCCCGTCATCTCCAGGCCGCGCAGACGTGCAACACATCCCGATTCTATTACCCCCGGACCGAAGACGTCAACCGTCTGTCGAGATCGTCTGTCGAGATCGCGTGCCAGGGATCGCGCCGGTGACGAGGGCGATCTTGCCGGAGAGACAGAAGGTTGGGAATTGCATGGTGCGCTCCTTTGAAGGCTGAATGGCTTTGACCACGAAGTCACGAGGGCACGAAACGACCACAGCGGCAAGGCCGTGCCGTTCCTGGTGATTTGGTGTCTTCGTGGTAGCCGCCGCATCCGGCTCTACGGCCACCGCGTGATCGCACTGCCGACGCGACCCGGCGTCTTCGGCTTCCAGTCCAAAGCGGTGGGCAAGGCGCAGGCGCCGTCCAGGCCCTTCGTCGTCAGCAGCTTGAACCCCGTGCCGCTCACATCGAACTCCACCGGCATGAGCCTCGAGTGAATGTCCTCGCCGAACCGCTCCCGCCACTGCTGCAGCGTGTTGTTCGGGTTCCAGCTATGGCGCATGGTCGGCGTCCAGGTCGTGTTCGCGTAGAGGTTGTAGTCCGAGTGGTCGCTTGTGATCGTGCGCTTGCCGGGGTCCCATTCCTGGCCGGTCGCGGCCATGAACAGTATCAGGTCACACCCCCGGGTGATGGTGTCGGCGCGGACGTAGTTGTCGAGCAGGAGGTTGTTGAGGACCTGGTCCTCTTCGATCGTGAACTTCTCCTCGCGCGGCATGACGATGATCCCGCCGTCGTTTCCGGCCACTGTGTTATGCACCACCCAGACGCGCTGCGAGCCGGAGATGTAGATCCCCCGGCCATAGTTCGAGTAGCTGAGATTCCCTGCAATCAGCCCGCCGCGCGAATCGGGCGTCGCGTGCCCGTTGATCTCGAAGAAGATGCCGTCGGTCCCGTTGTGGTGCACAACGTTGTCGATGATGCGGATGTCCTCATTGTCGGCGTCGAACCAGATGCCGGGGCTCCATACATTGTAGGCCGATTCGCAGCGCTGGATCGTGCACCGCTTGTTGGCGGGGATGCACTTCATGCCTCCGCAGTGCCAGCCGGGGTGGAAGCGGCGGTAGTTGTTGAAGGTGAGAGTACAGTCCTCGACCGTGCAGTCCTCGCACTGTCCCATGCCCAGTCCGGTATTGCCATTATAGGAGAGATCGCAGTTGCGCACGATACAGCGCTTGTTGCTGCCGATCCCCAGGCCTGCGAAGTCGGACTCCTGGATGGTGCAGCCGTCGACGATTACGCGCTCGCACCGGCCGATGCTCACCATCGGCCACTGCCCGCCGGGCTGGCGGTTCTGGCGCATTTGCAGCCCACGGATCACGACATCGTGCACCTGATCGGCGGTAAGCGCCCAGCCCCGCACGCCGACTTCGATGCTATACCAGCCGGGCTCGCCGCCGACTTCGATGTAGAGCGTCTGGTCGGTGGCGTCGAAGAAGAACGAATTCTCGACCATGTCGGCGAGGCCCCGCCCGACCGTGGTCAGCCTTGTGCCTCCATCGTTGCCGTAGATGGGATCGGGCCCGATGCGCTGGAGGGGCTGGCGATCCTCGATGAAGACCTGCGACACCCAGCGCCGCGACTTGTCATCATAGCAGCCGGGGAAGTCCTTGTCGGCGAAGAACTCGTCGCCGAGGGTGATCTTCCAGATATCGGTGAACGCGTTAGGGTACGGCTCCTTCACTGCGGGGTCGGACTTGAGCTTCTTCCAGGGGCCCTTGACGATCTCGGAGGCCTTGATGACCACCCGCGCGCCCGGCGCGGCGGCGAAGGTGATCGGCTTGCCGACCGTGCCGGAGACCTTGATGTGCACGGCCTCGCGGTACACGCCCGACTTGATGAGCACCGTGTCGCCGGGCTTGAGTTCCGGGGCGCTCGCGGCGCGCGAGATGGTCTTCCACGGGGCTGCCTCGGTGCCGGCGGCCTTGTCCGATGCCTTCTCGACGGAACCATCGACATAGTAGGTGGCGGCGAATGCGGGAGCGAGTAGAAACAACGCGGGCAGCGTCAGTAAACATCGTCTCATGGTCGGTCGCCTCCGTTACAGGACGTACTCGCGATGCAGCTTCGTGGCAATGCCGGGGTGTTGCGCGATGCCGGAATTTCGTCCGCGTGGATTTCGTTGCGGTCGCCCGTGTTCCCTCTCCGGGCACAAAGGGGCTATTATGGAGG
>CAYWBK010000647.1:0-2841 GCA_964455745.1 uncultured Armatimonadia bacterium | reverse complement strand
GAGAGGGGCCTACCCGCTGTAGGCGGGTCAGGGTGAGGTCGCCGTTCGCCCGGCAACGGCGATTCTCGAGGCAGTCGTCATGCCGGTTTCCGGCACTCTGGAACAATGAAAAGTAGCTGCCGGTTGCCCGCCGGGACGAGTTGTCGTTCTCCCCTCTCCGCTTGCGGAGAGGGGCCGGGGGTGAGGTTGCCGTCCGCCCCGCGGATTTTCGAAGCAGGCGACGCGATCATCCCGCCCAAGCGGGATCGTCTCAAAGTGCCGGAATCCGGCACGATAGCTGGTCCGAAGGCGGCCGTCTGTCGTCCCCCTCCCGGAACGGGAGGGGTGTCTCGCCATATCCCGTGAAGCGGGATCGGCGAGACGGGGTAGGGCTGTTATTCCCGGAGGTCGTGCCCATGCACTCGAAGCTGTGGTATCGCAAGCCGGCGTCGGAGTGGAAGGAAGGCCTGCCCATCGGCAACGGTATGCTTGCCGGGATGATCGTGGGCACTGTCGAACGCGAGCGCCTCGGACTCAATCATGAGTGGTTGTGGCGCGCTGTCCACCGGCATCGCGATTTTGAGGCGAAGCACGAGCGCCTCGACGAGATACGCCGGCTGTTTTTCGAGGGCAAGGTCCTCGAAGCGGGGACCCTCGCCAATGAGGCGCTGGGCGGTCCGGGCGGGGTTAGCGGCGCCAAGGGCCGCGTCGACCCCTACCAGCCGGCGGGGGACCTGTGTTTCGAGTTCGCGCACCCGGATGCCACCGAGTACCGTCGCCAGCTCGACCTCGACACCGGCATCGCGCTGGTGGAGTACCGGGCAGGCGACAATCACCTCGTCCGAGAGTTCGTCGCCTCTGCCGCCCACCGGGTGATCGCCGTTCGACTGGCATGTTCGCCGGGCCGGACGTTCGATACGGTGGCCTCACTGACCCGCATTGAAGACCCGGAATGCACGCTCGAGCCGTGGGCGCGGCTGGATGCCTTCGGGTTCCGCGGCTCGTTCCCCGAGGGAGTGCGCTTTGCCGTCGAGGCCCGGGTCGTCTCCGCCCCCGGCGCGACGGTTACGCCGCTGGCGGACGGGGCGCGGGTGCGCTTCGAGGGCTGCAGCGAGGTCATCTTGCACTTGTCGGTCGCCGTTACCCTCGACGGCAGCGACCCGGCCGTCCAGTGCGCGACACAGCTCGCCGCAGCGCCTGCCCCGTGGGCGGAACTCCTGCAAACGCACATCGCCGAGCACCAGTCGTGGTATCGGCGGGTGTCGCTGGACCTCGGACCCGCGCCGGAGGACATCCCCACCGACGAGCGCCTCGCCCGGATGCGAGCCGGGGAAGCCGACGATGCGCTGCTGGCGCTGTATCACAACTACGGACGCTATCTGCTGATCGCCAGTTCGTGCCATGCCGAGCTTCCCGCAAACCTGCAGGGCAAGTGGAACGAGGAACTCGCCCCGCCGTGGGACTGCGACATCCACAATGATGTCAACGTACAGATGAACTACTGGCCTGCCGAAGTCTGCGGCCTCCCCGAGACCACCGAACCGCTTTTCCAATACCTGGAGCGCCTCGTCCCGCATGCCCGCGAGGCGGCGCGGAAGCTGTACAACTGCGACGGTATCTGGCTGCCGATCCAGACCGACCCGTGGGGCCGCTCGACCCCGGAAGCCTACGGCTGGGATGTCTGGACCGGCGCTGCGGCATGGCTCGCGCAGCACTTCTGGTGGCGATACGAGTACGGCGGCGACATCGCGTTTCTCCGCGAGCGCGCGTACCCGTTCTTCAAGGAAGCCGCAGCCTTCTACCAGACATACCTGGTGCGCGACCCTCAGGGAAGGCTGGTCCCGGTGCCCTCGCAGTCGCCGGAGAACTACTTCGTCGGCGGCACGCAGCCGGTATCGCTATGCGTAGCGGCGACGATGGACCTTGAACTCATCGACGATCTGCTGACGCACGCGATCGAGAGCGCAGAGACACTCGGCGTTGATGAAGACCTCCGCGAGATATGGCGCGGCATCCTGCGGGACCTCCCGCCGCTGCAGACCGGCAGGTACGGCCAGCTTCAGGAGTGGCTCGAGGACTACGAGGAAGCCGAGCCGGGACACCGGCATATCTCGCACCTGTTCGCGCTCTATCCCGGCGACCGCATCTCGTTGGAGGAGACGCCGGACATCGCCAAAGCCGCACGGACCTCACTGGAACGCCGGCTGGCGCATGAGGGCGGGCATACCGGCTGGAGCCGGGCATGGACCGTGTGTTGCTGGGCGCGGCTGCGGGAGGGCGATGCGGCGCTGCACCATCTGCGGGCGCTCGTGTGCGACTTCGCGACCGATACGCTGCTCGATCTCCACCCGCCGCGCATTTTCCAGATCGACGGGAACCTCGGCGGCGCCGCGGGCATCGCGGAGATGCTCTTGCAGTCACATAACAGGACTATCCGCATCCTGCCGGCGCTGCCTTCCGCATGGGCGAAGGGCGAGGTTACCGGCCTGAAAGCGCGCGGCGGCTTCACGGTGGACATCCAGTGGGCGGAGGGGAAGGTGCAGGAGGTGCGGGTATCTGCCGAGCGCGACGGGCTGTGCCGTCTGCAGCTTCCGCACCCGGCTTCGTTTGCGTTCATGGCTCCGGGCGACGAACGGGTGCGCGAGGAGTCCGGCACGCTGTGCTGGGATGCGGTCGCCGGGGCGAAATACGTGCTGAAGCTCCGAATGTAAGTCCGACTCCGGAAAGTCGAGGACGTTGCATCGCAGCGAGAGCCCCGTGTGCCACGGTCCGGAGGGGCCGGGGGTGAGGTTGCCGTTCGCCCGGCAGACGGCGATTGACCACAGAGACACAGAGAACGGCAACGTCCCTTAACGCCTATCG
>CAYWBK010000646.1:0-2854 GCA_964455745.1 uncultured Armatimonadia bacterium | reverse complement strand
GGCGGTGGCGCCGATCCACCACCCCGTGGGCCGGCGGATGCCATCCACGGGAAGTCTGGCTCACCCGTTTTCGTGACCCGGTACTTGTCGGGGTATGGGATGAACGGCGCTCCGCCCTGCCAGCCCTTCGGCGCGCCCTTGGTGGCGACCCCGCCCTTTGTCGGCGGTGGCGGCGGAATGAAGCCCGCGTCCGAACTCGCCCCCATGCTCGACAGCCACCCCACGTGCCCGTCTGTGTAAGCATAGTTGTTACCGAGTTCATGCCTCGGCGGCCAGGCTATCGACGCCCCTGGCAGGCGGCCCTTGTCGTAGGCGTTGTAGACGTGTAGGTTGGACTCAAAGAGCATGAATGTGTCGGCGGGCTGAGTAACCTGGCTGACGCCGAGCTTGTCCAGCTTGTAGTTCGTCGCGTAGCTGGTGGCCTTCGCGCCTCGATCGGCCGGGCAGATGAACAGCCCCCGGTTTCTGATGTATGGCAGCGCCCCGGACTGCCACCTGTCCGCCGGAGGGAAGCGCTCGTCGTAGTCTTGTGCGTACATCATCAGGCCCAGGGCAATCTGCTTGAGGTTGCTCTGGCAAGTCGCATTGCGCGAGTCCCTCGGCCCTCGATGGTCCTCCGGCCCTGCCGCCATGACCTGCGCGATCGTCTTGCCCTCCGGCCACGGCCACGCCCCCTTGTTCCAGGCGATGCCCCAGCCCTGCTCGCCATTCGCCAGCGGCACCGCGAGGTCGAAGGTCCCGCGGCCCTTCATCTCAACGGTCACGCGGTCGCCCGACACGGTCCGGGATGTCGCGGCATAGGCGGCCTCAGGCCCGACGAGGGCTGCCATGTCCATGCCCCACGGCAGAGCGGCCTCGGTCGCCATCATCGCCCGGAAGAAGCCCTCTCCTGACGATGTGTCGGATAGCCCTGCGATCTGCTCGCCGATCTTGCGCCTGGCGACGATGTCGTCCGTCGCAGCCAGATCGACCGCCCATCCGCCGCCCGCGACCCGTTTGAGGACGATCTGTACAGGCACGTCGGCATGGACCGATACGCGGGCCAGGCCCTCCATCCCTCGCGTGGCTACTTCCTTCAACTCGGTGCTTTTGCCCATGAGCATGAAGATCAGGTCCTCGCGCCCACGCCCGTAGGGCCTGGAGTCGCCGCCCTCCATCGACTCGCGTAGGGTTCGCCACTCCTCGAAGGTCCAGGACCCGCGCCCTTCCGGATGCATCAACGCCCACGCCGCCTTATAGTCCTTGCCCTGCAGCGCCTTCAGGAACGCAAGCGCGGCTTTGTCGATCTCCGGAGCGTCCTCCGCGGAGGCCTCGGTTCCTTGCGCCGCCGACGGCGTTGCATCGGCGCTCGGGAGGGACGAGAGCACGGACAACACAGCTTCGCGAGCAGCGGCGGTTTCCATCATCGCCACTGCACGACTTCGGACGACCAATGCCAGCGCACACACGATAGGAAAGACGACGAGCAACGTCACCAGGATCTTGCCCCGCAGCTTGTCCATGACGCCACCTCATCGAGCAGGAGTTGTGCGAGTGACCGGGGAACCTGACTTCGTTCGGGGACCGTTCCCCCCGTAGGGGAGCTGATCTCCCCATAGGAACAAGTACGCCACGGGAGTGTTCCATTCCTTTATGACGGTCATCGACGATATTCACGTTGCCTCGCAGTTAGGTGTTCCTCAGCGCCTCCCCGTCTTCTGTCTGTCTCAGGAGTTCGACGCCGCCTACTGTGGCCTCACGTATGCGCAGTACATTCGCGATGCGGACACCGTCATCCGCTGTCAGCTTCGCGTGATGGAGAGCTTCGGCTGGGACTGGGCGTGGCTGCACCTCGACGACACGCTGGAGTTCGAGCCGCTGGGCGTCGGCGTCCAGGCCGGGGAGAACATCGTGCCGGCGACCGCCGACTACCTGCCGTTCACTCGTGACACACTGCGTGGCCTGCGTGTGCCCAATCCGCGCGCCTCCGCCCGGATGCCGCTCCTCCTCGACGCGATCACGGGTTTGCGGGTCGAATGTGACGACGACAAGTGCATCACCGGCCGTGTCGCCGCGCCATTCTCGGCGGTGACGCTGATCTTCGGTATGGCGCAGTCGTTTCTCGTGATGATGGACGATCCCGAACTCTTCATGGAGGCCCTCAAGTTCGCGGAAGAGCAGACTCTGTCGTGGGGGACGGCGCAGATTGAGGCGGGCGCGCACGCGATCTGGTGCGGGGACTGTAGCGCCTCGACGCACCTGATTTCGCCCGCCCATTACGAGAAGTGGGCCCTGGAGCCGTGCAAGCGTGTCGGCGACGCTTTCAAAGAGGCGGGGGCGTTCACGTTCCTGCACAACTCCGAGGAGACGCTCGCCGGTCTGCGCCTGCAAGCGCTGACCGAGCCGTCGTTGCTCAGCGTCGGGCCGGGGCTGGACCTCGCCGTCGCGAAGCACGAGTTTCGGGGGAAGCAGGCGCTGATGGGGAATATGGACCCGATCGCCCTGCTGCAGCTCGCCTCGGCATCGCAGGTCGCGGGGGAGACGAAGCGCCAGGTCCAACTGATGGCGGAAGGCGGCATGGTGCTCAACAGCGGGGAGTGCGTCCCACGCGAGGCCAAGTCGCCGAACCTGCACACAATGTATGACACCGCGCGCAAGACCTGGGACCTGATGAGGACGGGGAGGTAGAGACATACCCATGCGCGCCAACTTAGGGCTGGCTGTCGTCCAAGGAGGGGCCGGACTACGAGCGCAGCGAAGTATCCGGCCCGGCCGTTCACCCCTGCGCGGACGGCTGGGGCCGGATACTTCGAGCGCCTAACGGCTGGCGCTCTCGTAGTCCGGCCTCTATGAAACGGTTTGTCAAGCGTGAACT
>CAYWBK010000645.1:0-2861 GCA_964455745.1 uncultured Armatimonadia bacterium | reverse complement strand
CATCCGGCTGAGGGTCCCCGCCTACGGCGGAGCCGGGCGTCCTGCGGACGCGACGACACGGATAACGACCACGTGCCGAGGTGGTCTGTTCAGTCCCGCCCCAGCGGGATCAAGCTACCCACATACATTGAGGAAAAGCCCAGGTGCAGGTTTTCTGGCCAGGCAGAAGGAATCTTGGCGTATACTGCAGAATGTACTAGCATGGGAACCCGTCAGTAGGCGGGTCCGCCGCACTACTCTGTCGTCTACACTCGACAATCGAGGTGTGCCTGAGATGCTGTATCGAAGCCGGATGGCAGCGAAAAGCTCGGCGGCAGTCGCGAGCATCTGCATCGTCGCTCTCCTTCTGGGCGCGTTGGGCGCGCTCGCCGACAGCCAGGTCTTTTTCTACAACGGCGACCCGAATGCCGTCGCTCTCTCCACCTGGGGATCGGGGAAGATCGCCTCGGCTACCGACCAGAAACTCGAGGGCAAGCCGTCCCTGCGCATCGACACCGGCGGCTTCGCCGAGGGCGGACGCATCGACCTGAAGACACCTGTCGATCTGAAACCCTTTCTCGACAAACCGGACAATGCATTTCTGGTGGCGCTGGTGAAGGTCCCGAAGGCCGGCTCCTCCAGAACGGGAGGGGCCGGAGGTCCCGGTAAGCCCGGCGGCCCCGGAATGATGCCCGGCATGGGGATGCCCGGGATGCCTGGTATGGGTGGCACTGGGATGGGAATGGGCGGCCCTGGTATGCCTGGTATGGGCGGGCCCGGAATGCCTGGCATGGGTGGCACTGGGATGCCCGGTATGGGCGGTCCCGGAATGCCTGGCATGGGTGGCACTGGGATGCCCGGTATGGGCGGCCCCGGAATGCCTGGCATGGGCGGGCCTGGGATGCCCGGTATGGGTGGTCCCGGCATGGGAATGGGCGGGCCTGGGATGCCTGGCATGGGTGGCATGGGTGGCCCAGGTATGCCCGGTATGGGCGGCCCCGGCATGGGAATGGGCGGGCCTGGGATGCCTGGCATGGGCATGGGTATGCAGTCTGCGGCCGCGAGGCAGCAGCCGATTGACAAGCTGCGTTTCCTGCTCGTCACTGACAAAGGGCAGGCGGGCGCAGGCACCGTTCCTATCGATCCGCTGCTGATCGAGTTCGGCGATTGGGTCAGGATCGTTATCCCTGTTTCGCAGTTCAAGGGTCCCGGCCTCGACGCGGCCGCCCAGTTACAGAAGCTCGCGATCTTCGGGAACGTTTCAGGCCGCTTCTACGTGGGCCGGGCCTGGTTGGAGCAAGACGATGCGCCGATCATCGCCCACATCGAGGGCGACCATGTCCGGGTGGTCAAGTCGGGCGAGAAGCTCACTCTTAAGGCTGCGCCGCAGCCTGCGGGAAGCAAAGCGCGGCTGATCTGGAACATGGACGACGTTGAGCCGAATCGTGAGGACGCCTACGGTTATGACGCGAGCTTTACCTACGATGCAGATGTGGACAACGCCAACCATGAGAAGACGAGCTACTTCGTCACGCGGCTCATCGCGAAAGACCCGGACGGGAAGCGCGTGACGCAGATCGATAAGATCTACGTTCGCGTGGACCCGAAGGCCGAAACGGAGTAAGCCTTCACGCATCCGATGCGCCCACAGAAGCCCTCCCCACGGAGGGCTTTTGTGTTAGGCCGCCGATGGCATCTTCCGGCAATCCATCATGGCAACGCAGGCCCGCACGATGCAGCCCAAGCGCTTCACATTGGTCGGCGGACGAGTGATCGACCCGGCGTCGGGCCTCGACGCGATCCGCAACGTCCACATCCGCAACGGCCGCATCCAGGCCATCGAAGCACCGGGCGCGATACCGCCGACCGGCGAGGGGATCGACGTCTCCGGCCTCATCGTCGCCCCCGGTCTCATCGACGTGCACGTCCACCTGCGCGAGCCGGGCTTCACCCACAAGGAGACCATCGCCACCGGCACGAAAGCTGCCGTCTGCGGCGGGTTCACCACCGTCTTTGCGATGTCGAACACCTCGCCGGTAATCGACCGGCCCGAGCGCGTCCGCGAGGTACTCGCTATCGCCGCCTGCGACGCGGCCTGCCACGTCCGCCAGATCGGCGCGGTCACTTATGACCACGGTGCGGCAGGCGTGACCGACTTCGCGGCGCTCGTCCAAGCCGGCTGCGTCGCAGTCACGGACGACGCCTTCCCGATCAACGACCCCTCGGTGCAGGCCGAGATTCTCCGCCAAGCCCACGCGGTTGGCGTGAAGGTCATCGTCCACCCCGAGGCCCCCGCCGAGACGCCGCTGCTCTCCGAGGCAGCCTCCCTGCGCTTGTGGCTCGCCTCGGCCGAGCGCGTCGCCGGAGAACTCGGCGTGCCGACGCCACAAGTCGCTTCCCTGCTGCACTTCGCACATGTCTCGACCGCCGCGTTCCTCGAGGAGCTGCGGCGGCGCGAGGGGGAAGCGCTCGGCCTCTCGCTCGAAACCTGCCCGCACTACTGGACCCTCACCGCCGAGGCGGTCGAGCGCTTCGGCGCGGATGCCAAGATGAACCCGCCGCTCCGCCGGCCGGAGGACCTGCAGGCTGTCCGCGCGGCGCTTTCTTCCGGCCTGATCCCCATCATCGCCACCGACCACGCCCCGCACACGCCCGAGGAGAAGTCGCGACCCTTCGCCCAGGCCCCCAACGGCATCGTCGGCCTGGAGACCTCACTGGCCCTGGTGTTGACGGAACTTGTCGAGCCGGGTCTCTTGTCGCTCTCGGATGCCCTCGCGAAGATGACCTGCAACCCGGCCCGCGCCTTCGGCCTCCCGGAGGCGGGGCGGCTCTTCGCTGGCGGCCCGGCGGACATCGCGATCATCGACCCGTCGCACGAGTGG
>CAYWBK010000644.1:0-2869 GCA_964455745.1 uncultured Armatimonadia bacterium | reverse complement strand
AGGAACGGCAGGAACGGCAGGAACGGCAGGAACGGCAGGAACGGCAGGAACGGCAACGGCTTGGAGGCGGGGGCTTGCGTCGGCCAGCGGGGCTTTGGGCCGTTGCAGGTGATTCCGCGGGCGTGGGGAAGAAACAGGTTGCTGGCACACATCGCTCGCTGGAGGACCCTCATGCTGAAAACACTGGGACCGAAGCTCGCCACGTTGCTCTTCGCTGCTCTGATGGGGGGCATCGTTGCCGCGCAGGCGTCGGATAGCGCACTGCACGAGTTCGCCGACACGCGCTTCATCGCCCCGCTTCCCGGGTCGCTGTTCGGCGTCACCCCCGACGGAAGAGCGGGATTTGACGGGGCGATGAACATCACCGTTCCCACCGCCTATACTCCCGGGCCGGGGAGTCTCGTAGTGGGGAGCCTGAACGAGGGCAGCAACCGAGAGAACAAGCTGCCCGATCAGTTTGACGGCGGCAACGTCAATGGTTCCTTCATCCCCGGTGGACTCGGAATGAGTGTGGAGGGGCATCATGTGTTCGCCTGTGATATGTGGACCAGCAAGCACATCGAGTCACTCATAGGATTGCAGGTCGAACTGTTTCCGCAGACGGAGAACCGGCCCTCGTTCGCGGTCGGGTGCTCGGACCTGTTCGACATGCGCGGTCCCGCGAGCAATCCTCACTCGGCGCGCTCGGTTTACGCCGTGGCCACGATGGAGTTTCCGAAGGCCGGCATCCCGACCTACCTGACTCTCGGGTACGGCAACCGGCGCTATCAGGATCGCCCGATCGGCGCTCTGAGTATCCAGCCTTGGAGCAACATCAAGTTCTCAGCCGAGTACGACGGCTTTGGCACGAACCTCGCCGCGGCCTACCGACTGTGGCATAGCGACGCCGGCTGGAACGCCATCCTCTACGGCCAGTATCAGAAGATGGATTTCCCCGGAATCGGGTTCAGCATCACTCGCAGCCAGTAGACCCGGCCGTGCCCGATGCCTCGCGCGCTTTCGGAGCGGTGCTCGACAACGCGCCGGGTTCTGGGCCGACGGGGCTCGGGCGTGCCTGCAGTTGCCCGGGCGTCCGGTTCCCAGGAGGGACAGTATGGCCGTCAAAGTCGTGTGCATGGGCAGCATCAACATCGATTTCGTGATGCGCGCCGATCAGCTCCCCGGCCCGGGGCAGACGGTGCTCGGCGAGGACTTGCGCATCGTCTCCGGGGGCAAGGGCGCGAACCAGTCGGTCGCCGCCGCGCGACTGGGCGGGCGGTCGAGCATCATCGGGCGGGTTGGCGCAGACATCTTCGCCGGGCAAATTCGCGAAAGCCTCGAAGCTGACGGGGTGAACACGCAGTACCTGGTCGCCGACGCGGGGAGCCACACCGGCGCGGCGTTCATCACGCTGGCCTCGACCGGCGAGAACCGTATATTGTCGATCCTCGGCACGAACGCCCTCGTGACCGCCGAGCAAGTCGCCGCGGCCGAGCCGCTGATCGCCGGCGCGGACGTGGTCCTGCTGACGCTCGCGACGCCGACTCCGTCGGTCGAGGCGGCGCTGCGCCTCGCCAAGAAGCATGGCGTGCGGGTGCATCTCGATCCAACGCCGCTGGGGCCGGCGCTGCCCGAGAGTTGGCGCGAAGTAGACGTGGCGACCCCGAACGAGACCGAGGCGCAGCCCCTCTGCGGCTTCGCGGTGACGGACATGGACTCGGCGCGGGCGGCGGCGGAGAAGATTCGCGATGAAGGGGTAGGGGTCGCCGTCGTCAAGCTTGGGGCGCAAGGGTGCGTGGTCGCTGACGCGACCGGCACGCGGCACATCCCCAGCTTCCAGGTGGATGTGGTCGATACGACGGCGGCAGGCGACGCGTTCGCGGCGGCGCTGGGCATCCGGCTCGCCGAGGGGGCGGCGCTGGACGAGGCGCTCATCTTCGCGAACGCCACCGGAGCCCTTGTGACCACCGTCTTCGGGGCGCAGCCCAGCCTCCCGCATCGAGCGACGGTGGAGAAGTTCCTCGCCGCGAGAGCCTGACGCCCCCACGAAAACGCCGTCGCCCCACAGACCGACGACGCCCTCCGCCGCAAATCTGTGTTCGTCGAGAGCGAGGACTTCGTCGATGGCCGTGGGACGTGCGTGCTCGATCCCGATAGCGGGCTGACGCACTACAGCTACGGCGCTCTCAACCGGATGACGGCGGGGAGAACCCGCTTGGCGAGACGACCGATCACAGCATGATGCCAACGGGAGGGTGGCCCGGCGTGTGCCCCGCGACCACGACCTCTCCATTCACCACATCGTCGGCAGCCAGATCGCGAACGCCGCTCAGGGGAGATACGCTATGGCGCGCCAAGTGACCTCCTGCGCCGCTGTATCGGCTGGTAGGCTGTGTGTCGTGGCACTGCTTGTCGGGTTGTGCTGCCTCGGTTGCCATCGCGGAGTGGACGAAGCGGATGGCATTTCCCGGCCTGCTCCTCCGGTTCGCGGGGATACTGACGGCCAAGCGCGCGGCGCGGGGCAGTCGAGTGCTGAGATGCGGCCACCCCGAGTGCGCGCGGTGGCGCTCTCGCCGAAGGGCGTCCGGTTGGCGGTCATTGAGGCCACTGCGGCGGATGATCGAACCGGGATATGCCGCATCTTCCACATCTCGAGCGGCGAGATCGCCAGCGACCTGACAGAGGAGTCCGTGATCCGTGATGTCCGGATAACACGGCCTTTGTGGATTGGCGATGACCGGATAGTGGTCGCCAGGGCACACGGCGCGCATGACAGTGTGGCCGTGTATCACAGTCCTGCAGGGCACCGTACTGCCGAATCCGTGCCGGTCGCAACTGAGATCAGGACTCTGGGGTTCTCAAGGACGAACCACACTATTTTCGCGGTGGG